>QHQA01000187.1 GCA_003219695.1 Verrucomicrobiota bacterium | reverse complement strand
CAATGCGATTGTCAGTGCGGTCGTCTTCATTCTCTCTCCTAGATGACTACGACGTTCCTAACTCCCCGTATCCAATTTGTTTCAACTTGTACAGCAATGCCTTGTAGCTGATCTGGAGCTCCTGGGCGGCGCGCCGGCGGTTCCAGCGAGTGCGATTCAGCACTCTCAGAATCAATTCCTTTTCAGCCTGCCGCGAAGCTGCGCGCGAAGCCTGCTTGAGAGAAACTTGCTCGCCGTTGCCAGAGCGATCTGATTTCATCAGCATGGCGCGCAAGCCATCCATGGCGACCGACTCATCTCCCAGCACCACGATAGCCTTGGCAGCAGCTTCCAATTCGCGGATATTGCCGGGCCAGGAGTACTCGTTAAACAGTTTCTGAGTGGCTGCGCTCAGAACCGGTGCGGGGCGGCCGAAGTCCTGGGCGTACTTGGCCAGAAAAAAATTCACGAAGCAAGGAATATCCTCTTTGCGTTGGCGCAGAGGCGGCAGTCGCAAGCACACCCCACTGATCCGGTAATAAAGATCTTCCCGGAAGCGCCCCTCCTTGACATCCGCTTCCAGATCTCGCGCGCTTCCACAAATCAAACGTGTACGCCGCGATCCATTCCCGTTCGCCTCAAACTGCGGCAACAAATCCAATAGCCCCGCCTGGCAACCGGAACTTAAGTCGCCTATTTCCTCTAGGAATACCGTTCCGTTCCGTGACATGCCGCTGAAGTCTTGCGGAGTCACTCCGGCGCAAGCGGCAAAACAGAACGGCTCTGCGCTACGGACTGAGCTTTCGTGGATATAACGCGCAACTGTTCGCTTGCCTGCACCCGCCTCGGCCAGCAGCAGCACGGTTACGTCGCTCTGAGCCAATTCGCGGATTACAGCCTCGACCGCCTTCATGCCGGCGCTCACGCCCTGCAGAAACCTGGCCTGGCCGTGATCCGAATTAGGCACGGTGTCCACGGTGTTTGTCTCTCTAACTTACGAAAACGTCGTTCTTCCCTCATCGACTCTTCATTGCTCGGAAGAAATGCGGCCTCGGACTGGCGGCATAAGCCGCAACAGCACGGCTGCTGCCATCCATGACGGTTCCCTAACATCTCCGCATTTCAATCGATTGAGCTCTGTTTTCAGTTGCTTCTTAGACCCGCGAGCCGCCACCGACGAGCGGTTGCGTCATCCCGTCGCGTCTAACCTACCTCAAAGGGCATAAAAGGGAAACTTTTTTCACACTCGACGGTAATCGGTAGGGCATTACCTAACCCTGCAAAGCGCCAACCATAGATGGGGCCAACTTTATTGGGCAGCAGCACAAACCGATCTTATCCGTGCAACAAGCGTTTTGTTCGAATTAGAAAGCTGTCGCCTAGAGTGTTAGCACGACCGCCCACAAAATGCCGCCCATAACGCCTTCGCGCTGACACTGCTGGAAACGTTGGGACAGGTCGTGCTATGGCCCGTACCGCGGGGGGCAAGTCTTTCCACTGTGCGGCCGTTCGCAACACCCAAAACACACTGTCCGGGACTTGCCGTGCTTTCCGCCAGCGACCACCGCGTCCTTCGCTGCTCCTTCCACTCCACCGGGCCTAACTCGTTCCCACTGCACATCTGTGACATCATCCATGCCCTGCTTTGCTTCAACTTCGTTCCTGACGCTAGAGCTTAGTCATGACCATTGACGAGATAGCTCAGATAGCTTCTAATTTCCCCCAATCCAAATTGAACCTAAATATAATTTGCGAAACGCAACCATCGTTCGACCAGGCGAATGCCTTGAGCGAATGGTACGCGCGGCGAGTAACCCAGAATCTCTCGAGCCTTATCAATTCGAAAAAAAACGGTGCTGGTCTGGGTTGCAACCGTGATTTCATCGGGCATGAAGCGGCCGTTTTGGACGCTAAGCACTTGGCGGCGCACTCCAACGCGGGAACGAATACGCGCGCGCTTTCCCTCGGGGAGGGACTCCAACCAGCGCCATGCTCCCGCGAGGATTCGCTGCGAAACCGGAATTTGCATGAGCAGTCGACGAAACTCCTTGCTCCGCAATACGGAGCCTGCCGCCTTCATCGACCCCAGCACGAGGCCGGGGCGGTTCTTGTAATACGCAATGGCTTCCTCTTTGGACACTTGCGGGAGGTCAGAACTTTGCCCCAGCATGGCAACATGAGCCTGTATAAAGTCTCCCCAGGTGATTGTTTCTCCATCGGTAATGAAAAAAGTTTTGCCGAGCGCGCACTGGTTCTCGATGGCAAGGAAGACGGCGTCGATCAGATTATCGACATAAGTCGTATTGCATGCACCCCTACCGCCGTCGATCAGAGCGACACGGCCTTCTCGAAGTGCAGGAATCAGTCGGGTTGACCACGCTGAGTAAGGTCCGTAGACGATCGCCGGACGAAGGATAACAGCTGGCAGGCCACGCCGGGCGAACTTGAAGACGGCACCCTCTGCTTTGGCCTTATTGTCGCAATAGCCATCGCCGGAGCGGCGAAGCGGCGCCTGTTCCGTTTCGCAACCCGGGGGCGGGGAAATGCCGTATACTGCGGTCGTGCTCATGTGCACGAAACGATCGACGCTACGGGCAGCCGCTACCCCGAGCACGTTTTCCGTACCCCGAACGATGGCGCGCGCGTTGCCCAGGCCGCAATGAATCACGATTTTGCTGTCGCCTAGTGCGGACCGCAGCGAAGCGAGATCGAGCAGATCTCCCGGGCAGAGTTCGATGGGAAGGCGGCCGATGCGAGCAGCGCGATGCATGCTGTGCACTAGGGCGCGAACATGGCGGGCGCCTGCCATCACGAGGCGCTCACAGACTCTCCCCCCAATGAAGCCGGTGGCACCGGTTACAAAGATTGTCTTGTCCCGCCAATTGGGCAGCTTCATATGGAGGCCTCTTTCCCGAGCGCCTGAACGTCGGACCACGGCTCCGGGATGCGATGTGCATGGGCGTAACAGTCCTCAATCAGTTGCAGAACTCGGGCGGCCTGAAAACCATCAACTTCGGGTTTCTGCCGTCCCCTGATGCTTTCGACAAAGTTATCCAATTGCCTGAAGAAACTACCGGCACCTCCTTGTTTCGCGATCCGCACGGTTTCAGTGACAGGACGCCCCTGGAAAATTCGGTGTATGACTACGGCTTCAAGGTCGTGAAGCGAGATTTCGGCTTGCCCTTTGGTGCCGCGGACAAGAAGCCGATTTTTCAGAGGATAAGTTCGGCTTACACGGACGCGGCCATTGATGTCGCCGTAAGTTCCCAAATGCCTAAGGTCAACGAATGCATTCGCTTCTATGCCGCTGCCCCAGTTGTCATCCTGATAATCGAAAGCGGATACCGGGCCGAACCAATCCATCAGGCTATCCAGCAGGTGAACACCGAAATCAAGCAGAGCACCGCCTCCAGCTAGCTGTTTGGAAAAATAGAAACCGGAAGCACTTCTCCAGTCGAAAGCGCCTCCATACTGAAAGTCGTAGTCCTGCAAGGAACCGAGCAACCCCTCATCTAGAACGAGGCGCAACAGAGTGTGGCTGGCGACAAAACGTCGACTCATGCCGACGGCCAGAACAAGGTTCTTGCGCTTGGCTATTTCAGCGCAAGCTGTCGCATCCGCAGAGGAGGTTGCAAGCGGCTTCTCACAAAGAACGTGAATTCCCGTATCCAGAGCCTCTAAGGTAAGGGGAGCATGAAGGCTGTTGGGCAGAGCATTGATCAGTGCGTCCACCTTACCTACAAGGGAGCGGTAGTCGGTTACAATTTCGCAATCGACTTGCCGGCTTTTAGCTAATATCTTGGCTCGGTTCAAATCTAAATCGACGAGCGCGGCAAGCCGAACGTCCGGGTGAGCAAGTACTGAGGGAAAGTGCTCAATACGGGTGATTGTGCCACAGCCGAGGATAGCGAGTCGAATTGGTTCATCTGTCAAAACTGCACCTTGTACAGCCGCTTGGAGAGAGACACGTCAGGTGCCACTGCATTGCCGAACTCGGCGTTCACCAGCTCATACCCGAGGCTACTCATCAACGGTCCCCAGACCTTCTCAATTTGGGCGATGCACGCCTCGGACAAAGTTGATTTCCAAACCCCGGATGTAGCGCGGCCGACAAACGGAACGTCTTTTCGGCGGCCTTTGGTGACAACCCAAGCATCACCTTGAGTCTTTTCCAAGGAGCGCATATTTTCAGCCGAACTTCGTTCGGTGGCTTGGGTGAGGCGCTCGGGTGTGGTCTCGATCCCTAGAAAGATCGCAATTTTGCTGAGTTCAATGGCTGTTTTGGCAACCAGGTCCTCGTAGCGGAGCAGCAAGAATCGCTCGCTGCCACCTCGAGCAGCTATCCAGGTGCCAACATTCTGTTTCCAGGATCCGTAAGTACTGACTTCGCCTTTAAGGAACCGTGCCACGAAAGCGTCGATCGGATAGTTGTCTTCAATGCCTCTGCCCTTAAGAATGAAACGATACTCGGAAAGGACAACGTCCCGCGGGTCGCGAACGATGTAAATGACGTTTCTATATCGGTGATCAAAATAGTTGTGACTTTTGATAATCCGCGGTCGGGGCATGCGTTTAAGAGCACGCCTGGATCGAGAGGAGGTCGCGGGAAGCAATTCATCAATGTTGGCGAAGGAAACTTCGATGTCCGGGTGAAGCAGATTAGAGACAAGGAATCTGCTCCAGGTGCTGCCCGAGCGCGGATAGGAAATGATGAATGTGTCATCCGGGTACACGGCAAAGTTTCGTTCAGCCGTATCCTTGCCAAGGAGATATTTGACGACAAATCTGATCCCGTAGATCATCGAACGGGTCCCCCCAGTAGAAGTTCCCGCACCCTCATTTCAGTCTTATCTTTCGTAGCTTCGCTCGCCAGTTCGTACCCGAGATACAGAATCAAGAATGACCACGCAGCTTCGATCTGTGCAACTGATTGTGGGGGCAAATCCGACCTCCACCCCCCCGCCATGGCTTTGCGAACGAATGGAACATCCTGGCGTGTATCCTTGATAGACGACCAGAGGTGGCCCTGTTCTTTTTCAAGCTCTCGCATCTTCTCTTTGGAACTCCTCTCCACTGCCTGGATGAGTCGGTCTTGCGAGGCTTCGATTCCGAGAAACGAAGCGACCTTGGCCAATTCCCCAACCGTACCCTGCATCATGTCTTCATATCGCAACAACAGAAACCCCGGGCGGTGATGCCGTGTGACCAGCCAGCTGCCCACGTTCTCTCCCCACGACGCATATTGCGTAGTCGTCCCTGCGATGAATTGCCTCACAAACTGATCGACGGGATAGCCGTCCGGGATGAGCCTGCGCTTGCGGTGAAAATGATACTCAGATACGGCAACATCGCGCGGGTCACGAACTACGTAGACCACCTTCTGGTAGCGAGGATCGAAGTACTGATGGCTCTTGACTAAGCGCGGACGCGGTATCTGATTGAGCACCCGCTTTGGGAGCGCTTCTGGATCCGGAACGAGTCGATTGATGTTGCCGAAATTGGCAGGCTCGTCCGGGTGAACCAAATTGGAGATTAGGAAGCGTGTCCAAGTGTTGCCAGATTTTGGATACGAGACGACAAAAACGTCATCGGGAAACACATCCAGATTACGTCCTGGCGAGTGCAAGTCCAGAGCACGTTTGAACCCGGTTATGATACGCATCGCATCATCTCTAACCAATCCTGCATATTCAGGCGCCCTTAGCCACGAAAGGGTTGAACGAAACAATTAGCGAGCACACCGACTATATGTACTACTTCCCGGAAGATGATGACTTCGCTCCTGTGATTTGGGGAATAGCTTTCAGTTTACGACCCGAACGTGCCCTCGCCCAAAAGTTTAACAGGGTGAAGATACGCTGGTAGGCATGGTGCTGATATCGGAAAAACCTCGGGAAAATGCGTAATCCGAACATGGCAAGACGCAATTTCCGCGTACGAATAACCGTGCTCGCACGTGTTATGGCCTCCAGCGCTTTGTCATACTCACCAGTCTGCAGAAATCGCTTGGCTAGATCGACCTGGCAGTCCGCTTCATTCTTTGCCATCAACTCCGAGATTAAATTCCGCTGCGATGGGGAAAGGGGTAAGCTGCGGACGACCTTGTCGTAGATTTCGCCGCGCGCACGTTTGAGCAGATATCCATCCGCGGCCAATCCATTGGAAGCACGATGATATAGGCTGGGGCGGCAATCGTAATTCATGCGCGCGCCGGCGAAAGAGAGGCGTAACCAGAGGTCGAAGTCTTCGCAGCGCTTAAAACGCTCGTCAAAAAGTCCCGCGTCCAGCACAGCTTGGCGCCTCACCACGGTAGAAGACGTGGTGATAGTAGAACCCTCGACCAGGATCGCTTCGAAAGTTACGGGGGAAGACTGTGGTTGCTGCTCAAAAACGTTGCCGACGATCACGTCATCTCTAAGCAATATAGAGTCGGAGTAGACTAGGTCTAAAGACGGGTCGTCCTGCAGCATTGTCGATAGGTTGTTGAGGTGGTCCGGCAACCAAAAGTCGTCACTATCTAGGAAAGCGACATACTTGCCGTGCGCCTGCCGGATGGCCGCGTTTCGAGCTCGGCTGGGACCGCCATTCTGCTGCTTGAGGTAACAAATTCGATCCCGATATGGATGCAACGCTTGTTCGAGGGCGTGGGTATCTGGGGAGTCGTCATTTACCACAATGATCTCGTAGTTGGTGAAAGTCTGTGCGAAAACCGAATCCAGAGCCTGAGAAATATAACGAGCGGACTCGTAGGCAGGAATGACAACACTGACGAGCACAGAATTCTGATCTGTGACGGTTTCAAAGAAGCGTGCGCCCGCCGTGGTAGAAGGAGCAGCAGCGCCCGGCACATTCTTGCCATGATGAGATGAGGCAGTCAAGTAGCTTGATCCTCCCGCAAGCGCAAACAGTTTACGTCGAGCGCGGCGTGTGTTGCTCAGGGCGGGCGCGGCTCAGACAGTTCACCACTTTTAGAGCGAGGTGGCGAATGCATGACTCACGTAGCAACCAGCCGTGTCTCGATTCTAGCAGTTGCAATTCTACCCCGACGTTGGTTCGCGTTCCCCAATGCCTCATAGGATAATTTACTTAAAAGAACGGCTTCTTGGAATTTTGAGGGCGTAATTGTGCCGCCAAATTTGCTGGGTAAAAACCCTGCCGTTTCGAGAGAGAGTTCTTCCCGCTCGGACCGTGCGAATAAGTTGCAATTTCCTTTCCTTCGACGGCGTGGTACAGATCGCTAGGTGCAAGCAAATAAGGAATACATCACTGTTATGGCTTCATTGGTACGCGGTCGTGTGCAAGATATTGCACAATGACGTTCTCCTTAAGCCGATTTCCTTATCGGACGCCGAAGGAGTTTGCTACAGCGATGAGGGCGGCTGAGGCCGGCTCCGCTCTGCTGGCTACGCCGTCCTCGCTGGAATGTTGTCTTGGGACGAGTCCGACCCATGCCGCAAACTGC
>QHQA01000186.1 GCA_003219695.1 Verrucomicrobiota bacterium | reverse complement strand
CGCTGGACTTGCGGCCCCACATCCTGTAGCAGGGGGTGTTGACACCCGGCGTGCAACCTGTGCCCTCGCGTCCGTCGTACCACATCGCGAAGAGGCTGCCATTTGAGTTGACTGAGAGGTTAGGTTGCCACTGTGCGGTGGTCGTGGCGTCGGTGTTCAACCTAAGTGGCGAGCTGAAGGTCGCGCCGCTGTCTGTGGATCGGATGTAATACACGTCACCAGGATCGGCGCCGGCGCCATGCTGCGCATAGACGCAGTGAACGACGTGGTTAAGGGCGGCAGGCTCGCCCCAGCCCATATGTCGCCAGTAAGTGCCGAACATACTAGCGAAGTAACTATTGTTACTGCAAAGGCCACTGCCCGGGCCAGCAAAAGGAGGCCCGGTATAGGTGAGTGCCCAAGTGGCCCCGCCGTCGGTGGAGCGATAAATCATATTGGCGCGGTTGCCGAGGCCACCGCCCATTTCATTCATGCCCGCAACGTAAACGTCGCCTGTAAACAGATCGCCAGTGATCTGAACGTCTCGGACGGAGCTGGCCCCGCCAAGCGGGAGGTTCTGCGGTGCACTCCAAGTGGCACCGTTATCGGTCGAAAACGTGACCGAGATGGGAGGCCCAGCAATAGCGAAGTTGTTAAAGGAAACGTACATCCGCCCGTAGAAAGCCGAAGAGGGATTCATGTCGCTCCAGCCAGACTCGCGGTCGTCGTTGCTGCTGTTGTGGACGCAAGCGCCAACAGCCCAGGTGACGCCGCCGTCAGTGGACGTCCAGTCGCCGATTCCGGCATTGAAGCTGCCGCAGCCGCTAGCGAGAAATATGGCGTGCCAGGTGGCGTTCGGGCGGTTATAAAGGACAACGGGGTCACCGAAATTAGTTCCGTGCCCAGTGGCGAAAGGGCTGGGGTTAAGCCGGGTGAAGGTGAGGCCGCCGTCACTGGAGTAGGATGCGCCGGAGTAGTTGCTGGACGCGGTGCGTGAGTCGTTGTAGGCAACGACGATCTGGTTAAGGTTATCCGGGTTAGCCCAGGAGAAGGTCTCAGACTGAGTGACGTGAGGAGAAGTCTCGGCGCCGGTGATCAGGTCAACGTCGGTACCGCCATACACGAATGGCGCGAAGAGCCTTTGCCAAAGCCGCGAGAGCAAGCTGACGTTCGGAGCTGAACCACCCTCTGCTGCATCGCAGGCAATCATGATCAGGCCGGCCCGAAAGTTCTCCTGCCTGTCGATGCCCAGCTCGTGAATCTGGGAACAGTCAAACCCTGGTGGCAGCAGAGTGGGATCGATGACCTTGATCGGTGGTTGATACTTTTGCTGCGCTTTGGCGGAGCTCGAGCCCGATGGCGACGACGCGCCAGACCCCAGCAGCGCCAGACAGACGCCGGCTAGGACCATAAACAGGCCAATTAAAACGCGCGGACTAAAAAACCCGCCTTCGCCGACCAGCTTTCGTCCCAAAGTCGCGGGACTACTCCGGAAGTTTTCGCGAGCAGGCGGCGCGGTTGAGAGGCTACGGCGGGCAGGAGCGGATGAGGAAGTGGATTTCTTTTGCATTTGACGTGGACGGGGTTTGAGGTGCCCTGATTAGCTAATACACCGGTCGCGTGTCAACGTTTTTCATGTTTTTCCGGATTTTTTCTGGGGCTGAGCCTTGCTAACCACGAATGGACACTAATTTTGTGGGGGCCTCTCCTCGAAGCAACCACGAATAGAGCCGAAAGAGCGCGCGTATTTTCGTGCGAAGCGCTTTGGAGTGCGGCGACTTGGTGCCGCTTTTTACCGCCTGCCTAGCCCGGCGGCGTCGGCCGAGGCGCTGGTGTCGGCCGGGATCTCGGTGCGGGACGAACTCTCGGTGTTGGGGTCGGTGTAGCGGTCGGCGTAACTGTAGGTGTAACCATAGGTGTCGCCGTTGGTGTGGCGGTAGCTGTAGGAGTAGGGCTTGATGTCGGCGTCGGAGTTGGCGTTGTGTTAGTTGGGGTGTTATTGACGTAGTCATCTATTCCGCCCTACACGATCATTTCGCTGCCGGTCCAAACTGCCGTGTGATAATAGCGGCCGTCAGGCGCGTTGGTTGTACTAGTGGCTAACCAAGCATCTGTGCCAGGATTGTATCTGCCGCCCGTGTTAAAAAGGTCAAATATGTCCGTTCCTCCCCACACGATCATTTCGCTCCCAGTCCAAATTGCTGTATGGGAGTCTCGGGCATCAGGCGCGTTGGTCGTGCTAGTCGCTGTCCAACTGTTCGTGGCTGGAGTGTATCTGACACCGGTGTTGAAATCGTTAAATGAACCGGCACTTCCGCCCTAGACGATCATTTCATTGCCGGTCCAGACTGCGGTGTGACCAGATCGGGCATCGGATGCATTGGTCGTGCTAGTCGCCGCCCAACTGTTCGTGGCTGGAGTGTATCTGCCGCCGCTGTTCAAATCGTTGCTGCCATCAAAGCCGCCCGAGACGATGATAGCGAAGTGCCGCGCGGCTAAGGCCGCGGCGGCGGAGTTGGGCGCGGCCTCGGCGTGGGAGCCGGCCTTGGTGTAGGGCTAACCGTCGGAGTGGACGTCGCCGTGGGCGTGGCTGTAGGTGTCGGTGTAGGAGTCGGCGCGACTGGGAACATCGCATACGCGTGAGTCTCGCCATTGTGAACACCAGTGCCAACGATGACCCCATCCTCGCTGATGCCGAGGGCGGACGAGGAGGTGTTCATCGACAAGTCCCAGCCTGAATCCGGAGGAATCAGATCGGCAAGGCGATAGGTGGTCGTTCCATCGTAAAGAAACGGTATCGAGAAAGCCGATGAATCATCGCCTACCACCCAGCCGCCCGAGTTCACCGCGCGCCCAGACCCTTGGGTCGTGCCCGAAGCGAGCGGGATGGCGACTATTCCGCCTTTGTCCGACCAGATGAACGGCAGACCTGATCCCTGGTTCAGCATACTCGAGCCAACCACGTAGCCGGTGTTACTCACGCCGAACGCGAGCGCGCCATTCATTCCCGGTAACGCGCCTACCTCAAAGGCCATGCTTTGACCGATGTCATATACGATACCGACGTTGCGCGCGGCATTGTTCGGGTCTATCCCCTGGCCCACAATGCGACCTGAATTGTTGATGCCGAACGCAGTGAGAAAATAGCTTCCGTCCGTCGTCGTTTGTGTGATGATGATCGCGCTGCCGCCGCTGTAGATCACGCCGCGCTGCGAGCTTCCGGCGTCAACAGAGCCGACCGCAACATTGGAAGCATTCACCGAGTTCGCGTCGCCAAGCGTTTCGCCGACCGGCAGCGGCAGTTGCGAAACGACGCCATTCAGCCAGATCAACGGCAGGCGGCTCGAGCCAAACGCAGTAGTGGCGCCCGTTCCCACGACCGTGCCTTTGTCATTCGCGCTGTTGGAAACGGCATAGCTGCGGCTGGGCAGATTCGGCACGCCTACGATGCCGCCTTTGAGGGTCCAGGTAAACGCCTGGCTTCCGCCGGTGCGAAACGAGCGGCCGACCGCAATCCCCGTATGCGATACGCCAAATCCTTGCGAAGCAGTGTCCCCGACTTCCACGACGCCAATGTCATAGATCTGATATTGCGGCGTGCCCGCTGGCGCTGCCGGAACGCTCACAGCCCATAGCAGCGCCGCGGCGATCCCGATGGATCTGACGTTGGATGCGATTCTGATTTTTATTGAGCTCCTATTAACCACGAATGAATCCGCCTTTGCAAGGGGCCTGTGCTCCCCAGAAATTACAAGCGCTCGATGCACAGCCGGGATGACCCATCCCGGCTACAACTAATCACGAACCACCGATCATTTGGCAATCAGGCTACGGTCGCGGATGCGGCGTAGGGCGCGGCCTCGGTGTAGGAGTAGCTCTCTGTACGGGAGTAGGAGTCGGTGTTACCGCAGGAGTCGCCGTCGGGGTAGGCGTCGGCAGTAGGTGTCGCCGTGGGCGTTGGTGTTGGACCAAATTGAACTTCAAAAGAACCGATATCAATTCGGCCGTTCCTTACACGATCAAAACCCAGACCGCGTTGATCGTAGAAAGGCGGCGGAGTAAAGTTCGGGTTGCCAGCATCAATTGCTGGGCTACCAGGCAACAGCGCATGCGTGAACGTTGGGCCGCCATTGTTCTGCAACGGGCCGAGTAGCGGATCGGTGTTGATCTGATCCCCGGGGCCGGTTAGATACCCGCCCCCATCATCGCTGCTGATGTTGTAGCCTTGTGATGCGCCGGTACCGGTATTAACGATATTTGTCCCTGAGGAACCGGCCTTGAAGACGCTGTTTCCGATCAATAGGGTCGCAGCGGAGTTGTGAATGCCACCTGCGAGAAATGCCGAGTTGCCGCTAAAGGTGCTGTTACGGACGTTAAGGTTGCCTCGTAGTTGATGATGCCGCCACCAGAGTCGCCCAAAGAAGTACCGGCCGAGTTGCTGCTGATAGTACTGTTCTGCAGAGTAACTGCGAGACTATCGCTGTAGATACCGCCGCCGTACGTTGCAGCGGAGTGCCCATTCATTGTGCAGCTGTTAATCGTAAGCGTCGCGGTTTTGCCTAAACTGTAAACGCCGCCGCCCGCGTCTTGAGATGAGTTGTCGCTAAACGTGCTGTTCGTAGCCGTAACTGCGGCCAGGTTGAGGATACCAACCGCCGGCTGTCGTAGCCGTATTGCCGCTAATAATGCTGTTGTTGATAGTGAGTGTGCCGCCACCGGAGTTGTAGGCGCCACCGCCCTCGGTAGCCGAGTTGCCGCTAAAAGTACTGCCGGCAATAGTCAGCATACCGCTGTTGAAGGCGCTGCCACCCAACCCAGCACTGTTGCTGCTCACAGCGCAATTGGTAATGATGAGCGTTGCGGGGTTCTCATTGTCCACACCGCCACCGGTCGTGCCGGCATGACCGTTCCTGATCGTGAAGCCGGATATCGTGACGGTTTCACCTGAAAACACGATCCGAAAAACGCGGCTCGAGTTGTTGCCGTCGACGGCCAGGACGTCAGCGCCTGCGCCGCTGATTGTCACGCTCTTGGCCACCAGCAATTCACCGCTGGTAAGGGTCACCGTCGTTCGCAATGGCCAGCGCCTGACGCAACGAGCCCAGACCATTGTCATTGGTGTTGGTGACTGGAATGATTGTGGCGTCCGCGGCGATTGTGAGAGCACAGGCCAAGATTAAGCAAATTGCTACGAACTTAATATTAGTCACCGCCTTTGTACCGCAGAATTCCATGAAAACCGCAACTATTTTAAAGTAACGTAGTCGTTACTTTCACAAACCGTCGAAGCGGGTGACGAGCCTTGGAAAGGCGTCGGTGTCAGATTGTGAAGGACTACAACTAATCACTCATCACTAATCACCAATCACCCGCCTGCGTCCCCCGAAAGCTTTCGGGGCCGGACTACGTCGAGCAGCATGGAAACGAGGCCCTACGGTCGAGGAGGTGGAGTCGGGCGTGGCCTCGGGGTAGGAGTGGCTCTCTCTGTAGGTGTAGCTGTAGGAGTCGGCGTCGGTGTCGGACCGCCTTGCGCGCAGTATCTGCCGCCGGTGTTCAAAGCTCCCGGCTGACCATCTCCACCCCACACGATCATTTGGCTGCCAGTCCACACTGCCGTGTGGAGAGATCGGGAATCAGGCACATTGGTCATGCTTGTGCTTGTCCAACTATCCACGCCAGGGTTGTATCTCCCGCCAGTGTTCAAAAAGCCGCCGATGAAACCGTTGAATCCTGCCCAGACAATCATTTCACTGCCGGTCCAGACTGCCGTATGTGCAGTTCGGGCATCAGGCACGTTAGTGTTGCCGGTAGCTGTCCAGCTATCTGTGCTGGGATTGTATCTCCCACCGGTGTTGGAAAAGAACCCGTTGAAATCTATCCCACCCCATACGATCATCTCACTGCCAGTCCATACTGCCTTGTGCCCATCTCTACCATCAGGCGCGTTGGTGGTGCTTGTAGCTGTCCAACTGTCCGCGCCGGGATTATATCGTCCGCCGGTGTTCACACCTGTGTTGCCATCGTTTCCGCCCCAAATGATCATTTCACCGCCAGTCCATACCGCCGTGTGAGCGAATCGGGCAGCGGGCGCGTTAGTGATGCTCGTCGCTGTCCAACTGTCGGTGTTGGGATTGTATTTCCCGCCGGTGTTGAAAAGAGAGAAAATGGTGGCTGACCCGCCCCACACAATCATCTCACTGCCAGCCCACACTGCGGTGTGACTGGATCGCCCCTCGGGCGCGTTATTGATGCTGGTAGCTGTCCAGCTGTCGGTGCCAGGATTGTATCGGCCGCCGGTGTTAAAATAGGTGTCCATGTTATCAGTGCCTCCCCAAACGATCATTTCGGTGCCTGACCATACTGCGGTGTGACCGGCCCTGGCAGCAGGTGCATTGGTGGTGCTGGTAGCTGTCCAGCTGTCTGTGGCAGGATTGTATCGTCCGCCACTGTCCAACACCCCGCCGGTATTACTCCCACCCCAGACGATCATCTCACTGCCTGTCCACACGGCGGTGTGGGAATCTCGTGCGTCAGGCGCGTTGGTTGTGCTGGTGGCTGTCCAGGTATCGTCAGTGCATGCTGTCCCATCCGGTATCTTCGGAAGCGTATAACTACTATTCGCAGGTGCCATTACCTGAGGCATCATCTCACTATGGTTTCTACCGGCCGCTGCCGGAAGCGCTCGTAGATCAGCATCCTCCCGCTGCCCCAACTCGTCGTGAATTCTTTGTTCGTAGGAATAGGAGCTTGCCACCAAACGTTCCGCTAACAGGGGGCGGGCCAGACATTCCGCGATAATAAACGGATCGCTCCCGAGCGCTTCAAATAGTTCGCGCAACACCTCCGGCTGTCTGGTGTGCTGCGTCATGCGGTCCATTTCGGCCTGTAACTGCTCAGCGGTAATCGGTCGTTGCCAGTAATCCTCCAGCGCCTGTGACTTGCGCAGATAATCTGCGACTTTCTTCTCAAGCTGCGCCTGAGACATCACTGCATCCAGCGATGGCTTGCGATCAGGGCGCTCTTTCGGCCAGATCCGGTGGCGCCAATAGACTTCTTCAATGGCTCGTTGATAGGACACACGCTCCGCAAATGTGAGCGTTCTTTGGGAAACTTTCGCCGGCGTCTCGGAATGCAGGAAAGCTAGCAATGTCCCAGTCACGATGGAAGATACGGCTCCGCAAAGAAGCAGGGCGATTGAAGCGCGGGCAGATTGAGAGGTTGATTTTTTTAGCATAGGGGGCTGCGTCGGAATCGTTTGGTGGTGAATGTGAGGAATCAGGACGCGCGTTGTAGCACAAACCCCTCGCGTGCGCGATATTTTTTCTGCTGAAATTCGAAATTCGAATTTCGCGATCTTCGCGCTGATACTCCGAAAGAAAGCGTTGAAGCCGGGTGAGAGTGACCAGTCAGGGTTTCCCGCGAAGTTCTCGCACCGTCAGCGCCGGGCGACCATTCACGGGTGCGTATGTTGCTTCAGCCTTGCCGTCGCTGCGAGTGAAGCGGCGCTGCCCGGCCGTACTACTCGGCATCCACGTCGCGCCGGCGCGATTAGCCTTTAAGAATTTCGCGATCTCTTTCTCGGAAAGATCAGTGCCTTTCACGTGGAAATAACTCTCCGAAACGCTCCGGCCATTAGCAAAGGTCACCTGGTAAAGATACCGATCTTTTTTGTAAAGGACGCTTACCGTCCCATCGTCGCGCAGGTGTCTCTCCATTATCGCACCATACGCATCATCGACTTGATCGTAGCCGTCGCCCAAGCTTCCGGAGACCAGGCTCGCGGCTGCGAAGACGCTGAAGGAAAGAACGAGAAACTTTTTCATGATTGTCATTGCGACAGGGTCGGCCAATCGGCAAGCTCGGAATTCCATCTGAATGGAGCCGCCACCGCTGCCTACTAAGAAACGTTTTCCGTGGATTTTTTATTGGATCGTTCTCGCTCTCATCATTCTTTTTGCGTTAGCTCCGGTGGGATCCGTGGTCGCGTGCGGTGTAATCGCTAACGCGTACGGCTGTCATGTTGACGAAGGCTCCGTTCATCCCTGCATCATCAACGGAAAGGATTATGGCCACCTTCTTTATACGCTCGGCGTAGCCGGTTGGTTGATGCTTGTTACTCTTCCTGCTGGAGTATTTGCATTCATGATTTGGTTGATCGTTCTGCTTTTCCATCGTGCAAGCTGGCGAAGGCGATTCCCGGCTGATTTCGCGTAATCGCTAACCCCGCACGCCGATACCCGGCCTGCGTGCAGTGGTTTCGGCGTGGCGACAGCGCTGCCCAAACAGTGGGTTCGTTCAATCCTCGACGGCGGCTTCGGACGCGCGCTATAGATTATTTGTGAAGCACAATCGCGCGTTCGCGGCGCTCAGCCGGCACCTTCGACAACATCCGGAATTGTTTCGGCCGTGGAAAGGCACCATGTACCGCGTCACGACATTGAAGTATCGCGATCCGGCGGAGATTCTTTTAGGCGAAGGAAGTTATCTTAATGGCGGACGCTGGAATGCGATCGGATCTTTTCGGGCCGTTTACGGCAGCACGGATGATGTCGTTGCGTTGGCTGAATCGAAAGCAAACGCGTTGTATGCCAACCTGCCGTATCCCTTTCGAGACCCGCGTCTCGTGGTTGCGGCCGAGGTCTCGCTCTCTCGCGTTATCGATCTTACGGCGCCGGAAACTTTAAAGGCACTGGCGCTGACCGAGGAAGAATTGGCTCGAGAAGACTGGCGCAAAGTGCAGGAACAAGGCGCTGAAAGCTTCACCCAAGCATTGGGCCGAGCTGCGTTTATCGCCAAAGCAGAAGGGTTGCTGGCGCGCTCGGCGCGCGTGAAGGGCGGGATCAATATCGTTTATTTCCCGCAGAACAAAGCGCGAGGAAGCGATGTTCGGTTGTGGCAGCCACGGCAACTTGCTCCTGATGAGAGCTAATTTGCGCAAATACTCGTGCAGATTTGCATGTTAAAGCGCTTGCAAATATCAGTCGCCAGATAAACATTAACGTCATGAAAACAAAGCATCGAGGAACACACCCGTCCGCTAAAGCGCGCATGAGCGCGACGCATTTTGCGCTCCAGGACGAGAACCGCGCTCCAGTGCGCGATATCACCAACCGCTTCGGTGTGCGCCAGGACATGCTCAGCCGCATGACCGGATTTTCCCCGCGCGCAGTGGCAGAGTGGGCGCGTGGCAAAGAACCGTCCGCCCCGGCAAAACGAGCTTTCGCCGAGCTAGACCGATTGCTCGACGCGCTGGCGAGGTTGATGAAGCCAAAAGAAGTGGGGCAATGGTTGAAGCAACCGAATCCTGCGTTCGAAGGTTCGACTCCGGTGCAAGTGATCGAGCGCGGTCAAAGCGATCGGATCTGGCGGATGCTCTACTACGCCGAATCAGGCGAGCCAGGCTAATTCAGCGCCCTCCGTAGGTTATCTTGCCTCCCATAATCGTGGTTGCCACTTTTACATTGCGAATCGCTTCCGGTTTGAGGTCGAAGATGTTGTCGCTCAGGATGACCAGGTCAGCTAGTTTACCGGGCGTGATGGATCCTTTTTCGCGCTCCTGAAATTCGGCGAATGCCGCGCCCATGGTGTAGGCTTCCACAGCTTCCGGCAGCGTGATCTTTTCCTCCGGGAACCAGCCGTTGGGATTCTTGCCATCCAGAGTGGCACGGGTAACTGCAGCGTAAAGTCCCAGCATGGGATTGAGCGGCGCGACAGGCCAATCGGTCCCAAAGGCAAGGGTCACTCCATGATCGAGGAAACTGCGCCACGCGTAACTGTATCGCGCGCGGTCGTGGCCCAGAGGTTTTTCCGCCCAGCGACCATCATCGATGGCGTGATACGGCTGCATCGAAGCGATCACGTGCAGCTTCGCAAACCGCGCAAAATCTTTCTGCGCCATGTGCTGCGCGTGCTCGATGGTAAAACGCTGGTCGTGATAACCGTGTTCCTTTTCGATATCGCCGAAGATATCGAGCATCATGGAAATGGCGCGGTCGCCGATAGCGTGGACGCGCACCTGCAACCCTGCAGCGTCGGCTTGCATTAAGCGGTCGCGCATCGCGCCGGGCGGATGCATCTCATCGCTCAACAGGCCGCGGTTCCCCGGATCATCGGCAAACGGCTCAAACATGTATGCGGTTCTTGAGCCTAACGAGCCGTCGGCGTAACCCTTTACTGCGCCGAGCCGCAAGTAAGTCGAACCCCACGCGTGACGAATGCCGACTTTTGCCTGGTCTTGCCACTGGGTCTCCATCGGCACCGCGTAAATGCGACTAGTAAGCTCGCCGTTTTCCGCGAGCTCTGAATACGCCGCCACCTCGGCAAACTCCGGATTCATGTGCTGCACACTGGTGACGCCCAGCGATGCCGCGTGTTCCAGCGCCCGGCGGGCAGCGCGCACTCGTTTCTCGTGCGGCATCGGTGGAATCGCCTTTTGGATCAGGTCCTGCGCCGCGTCCTTGAAAATGCCGGTGGGATTTCCGCTCGCGTCGCGGATGATCACTCCGCCGGGAACATCGGGGGTTTTTGCATTGACGCCTGCCAGCTTCATCGCAGCCGAGTTGGCCAGCGACTCGTGTCCGTCGTAGCGATTTACGAAGACGGGGGTGTCGCCGGCCACTGGATCAACCAGCTCTTTGGTTGGAAGCTGCGGCTTAGGCCACTTGGTTTCGTCCCAGCGGCCGCCCAGGACCCACTCGCCTTTCGGCGTCTTTTTTACCTGCTCCGCGATCTGCCTGGCGAACTCCTCTGGGCTTGCCGCGTCTGTCAGGTTAACTTCATCCAGTTGCGCCCCACCGTCGATGAAATGCACATGCGCATCATTGAACCCGGGCAGCACGAGTTTGCCGCCGGCATCGATCGCTTTGGTTTGCGGGCCGCGCCACAAGTCAATTTCCGCGCGCGAGCCCACGGCCACGATGCGATCGCCGATCACCGCTACCGCTTCCGCCTTGGGATGCTGTTTATCTACTGTGTAAATCGCGGCGTTGGTTACGATCAAAGTTGCCGCTGGCTTTGGCTGACTGTTCGCCCAAACGTTCGTCATAAGTACCAAAAAATAAACCGCAAGGTTCCGTTTCATAATGATGTCACGAACCCGGAACATTTGTTTCGCTTGCAGCCTGCTCGGTCAAGCGCGCATTGGTAGGGCGGGCAGTCCTCTGCACGCCGCGGCACAAAAGCTTGGGCCGAGCAGTCACCTGCGCGCCGGTAGTTCGCAGCCCAAAGCGCGGTGCGTACAAGAGCGACGCTTCTACCAGTTCGGCGGCGGCCGGTCATTCGGACCATAAACCCACACCCAATCCTCTGTTCGCTCGCACAATCCTTTGCGAACCGGATTCATCAGGATGTAGCTGGTCTTCTCTTCCAGTTCGTGATGGTCGCGCAAGCGGTGATCGAAAAAATCGCGTTGCCAATCCACGCCATGCTTTTCCAGCGATGAACTTCTTCCAGTTCTTGATGACCGTTTCCATTCCCGGCTCGCGCGGGAACGCAATAATGGCGTGCAGATGATCAGGCATGAGGAGGCACAGACGGCAATGCCAGACGAATTTCTCGTGATTGAATTTCATAGCGGCGAGCACGGCGTCGCCCGTGTCTGCGCGGCACAGCTGATTTTTGCCCGGTGGCACGCAATTGATGGTGATAAAGAACCAACTGCCCTCGGCCACCCATTGTGGAATTGTGTGAGGCAATTTTTTGCGGACGGGCAAATCCATGCGCGCAGCGTAGCGAGACGCTCGCGCAGCGGCAAACGCAAAAGACAGCGCGGTCCCGAGGGATCAGGACACGCCCCGGCGCGCACAGGAGTGACGCGCCCTACCATGACGCGGCCTACCAACGAAATGCAGGCGTTTTTTACAAAGCAGATTGGTATTAGAGTGTTGGAGCCATTGGCCCAGATGAGTGATAACATCGCAACCCGGGAATTCTCGGTTAACGACTACGAAGCGGCGCTTCGGGTGTGGCAGCGAGTGGACGGTATCGAAATCGCCGAGGGCGATGACCAGCAAGGCATCGCTCAATTTCTCGCGCGCAACCCAGGACTGAGCCGTGTGGCCACGATTGGATCCGCCGTAATCGGCGTTGCGCTTTGTGGTCATGATGGGCGCCGCGGACACATTTATCATCTGGCGGTTGATCCCCATTACCAGGGACGCGGACTCGGCAGGCGTTTACTCCACGAGTGCCTGGACGGTCTGCGCCGGGCCGGGCTCGAGCGAGCGATTATTCTGGTAGCGAATGACAATCCGCGCGGGCGGGGGTTTTGGCTTCGCTATGGCTGGGAGGAAATTCCTGGCGCTGTCCCGATGGGAATTGATTTGTAGCGAGTCGATCCATTGCCAAGCTATGAAAGTAAGCGGTCAACATTTTCGAACGATCTGGCTTAAGCCGGATGATGAACGCGTGGTAGAGCTGATCGATCAGCGATTTTTGCCGCATCGCTTTGTGATTGAAGATGTCCGTACCGTCGAGCAGATGGCAACGGCAATCCGCGATATGCATGTTCGCGGAGCGGGGCTGATCGGTGCCAGCGCAGGGTACGGGATGTATCTGGCGGCAATCGAGGCTGCGTTACGCCGCTCATTCGATGAGCACATGGCCCGCGCAGCGGCACAGCTCAAGGCAACGCGACCGACGGCGGTGAATCTTTCGTGGGCAATCAAGCGCCAGCTAAAGAGCGTCGCCGACGGAAAGACCGCCGGTGAGAAAGTGGCTCTGGCTTTGCGCGCAGCTAAACTGATTGCTGATGAAGACGCGGAGCATTGCCGGATGATTGGGCAACACGGATTGAAGCTCATTCAACAAATCGTTCACAAGAAAGCGGGAAAGTTCGCCACGGCGAATCCGCCCTGTGGCGGATCGGTGAACGTGCTGACGCATTGCAACGCAGGATGGCTCGCATTTGTGGATTACGGTTCGGCCACCTCGCCCATTTATGCCGCGCACGATAGCGGATTGCCGGTGCACGTGTGGGTGGCCGAGACGCGCCCCAGAAACCAGGGTTCAAAGCTTACTGCCTGGGAACTGGGCGAGCACGGCGTACCGCATACTGTGATCGCGGACAGCGCGGCAGGACACTTGATGCAACGTGGCGAAGTCGATCTGGTGCTCGTTGGAACCGATCGCACCACTTACACCGGAGACGTTGCGAATAAGATTGGCACCTATCTAAAGGCGCTGGCGGCGAAGGCGAACAACGTTCCTTTCTACGTGGCACTGCCGTCGTCTTCGATTGATTGGAGCATGCGCGACGGCATGAAAGAAATTCCAATCGAACAGCGCAGCGAGGAAGAGCTAAAACGAGCCGACGGCTGGCTCGAAGGACAGCAAGTAGAAGTGCGCGTCGCACCGGAGCGAAGTCCGGCTGCCAATTACGGGTTCGACGTTACGCCCAGACATCTTGTGACTGGCCTGATTACCGAGCGCGGCGTGTGTGAAGCAAACGAGAAAAGCATTTTCTCGCTTTTTCCCGAGCACGCGCCGTGAGCGATTACGTAAAATTCACGTGCGAGCGCGCGACTGCGGAGATTGCTCCAATCAGCCAGCTTGCCGAGTTGAACGCATGCAGGCGCAAACTTCTTGAGCTCCGACTGATCGGTGTGGACTCAAGCGGCATCAGTTTCGGCAACGTGAGCATACGAGACGGCGCCACGAATAATTTTTATATCACCGGTTCGGCGACCAGCGGTGTGCCGGAGCTAACGGCGACGGATTGCGCAAGGGTGGTGGCTTACGATTTCGAAAGGAACTGGCTTCAGTATGAAGGAACCGCACTTCCTTCGTCCGAGTCGTTGACGCATGCTGCGATTTATGAATCCGATCCAATGGCCGGCGCAGTTATACATTGCCATGACTCAAAATTGTGGGCGACCTTTCTCAATCAAGCTCCCACAACTTCAAAGAAAGCCGAGTACGGCACGCCAGAAATGGCGTACGAAATAGTGCGGTTGTTTCAAGTTCGCGATGTGCAAAGAAGGAAGATTTTTATCATGGCCGGGCACGAAGGAGGCATCGTCGCGTTCGGCAGAGATCTCCAAGAGGCATTTGCTGTGCTCATGCGCGAGCGCACCAGTTGTCATGTTGAGCGAAGCGAAACATCTCTGGATTTTCCATCGTCCCGCCACGAAATCAGAGATTCTTCGCGAAGCATGTCCTGAGCGAAGTCGAAGGGCTCAGAATGACAGATCGGCGAATCCGCCGCGACACGTTCGTTGACAGCGATTTGCGTGGTCGTACGCTGCGAACGCCATGCATGACAAATCAGCAAATCAGGAGAGGATCGACAGTGGGCTTACCCGGCGAGCATTTATTGGCAGAACCTTGCTAAGTGGAGGGGCGCTTCTCGTCGGAGGTACCAATGTAATCCTGGCAGCTGACGCATCCACATCGCCGAACATGGCTTCAAATCCGACCTTTACGTTGGGCGGCGATCTGACGGTCAATCGGCTTGGCTTTGGCGCAATGCGCATCACTGGACAGGGGATTTGGGGTTGGCCGCCCGACCGGCAGAACGCGCTCAAAGTTCTCAGGCGCGCGGTTGATCTCGGCGTGAACCTGATCGATACCGCTGACGCATACGGCCCGGATACGAGCGAACTGCTCATTGCCGAAGCACTTTATCCTTATCCAAAAGGACTTGTTATCGCGACCAAAGGCGGCCTTACCCGGCCGGGACCCGGCGACTGGGTACCGAACGGGCGTCCCGAACATCTTAAGCAAGCCGTAGAGGGCATTCTCAAGCGGCTGCGTCTTGAGCGAATAGATTTGTATCAGCTGCACCGGCCTGATCCGAAGGTGCCATTGGAGGAATCGGTGGGCGCGCTCAAGGAAATAAAAGACGCCGGGAAAATTCGGCACGTCGGATTATCGAATGTGAATCCGGACGAAATCGCGCGGGCGCGCAAGATCGTTCCCATCGTAAGCGTGCAGAACCGCTATAACATCGAGGACCGCAAATCGGAAAACGTTCTGGCTTACTGCGAGAAGGAAAGTATTGGCTTTCTGCCGTGGTTCCCCGTCGGCGGAACAGGCGGTTTAAAACCTGAGAATCCATTGAACGCAGCGGCCAAGGCGCATGGCGCGAGCGTTTACCAGGTCGCGCTGGCCTGGCTTCTGGAGCGATCGCCGGTGATGCTACCGATCCCCGGGACGTCGTCGCCGGCGCACCTGGAAGAGAACGTGGCTGCCGCAAAGCTCGAGCTAACTCCGCAAGAGTGGAAAGCGATTAACGCCATTGCGAGCTAGGTTAGTTAGATCTGAAGCGAACCGATTTGGCGACAAGTGAGAGTCGCCCGCCACGGCTCATCACACGACTCCTGTCAAGATTTGATGCCTGACCCCTATTCTGCCTATTCTGCCTATTCTGCTATTCCGTCGTCCACCCAGCGCCAGTGGTGAAGCTCTTCGAGCTCCCCGCCGCACGGACAGAGGTGAGACTCCGTGTCAGCCTGGACGGTCTGACATCTGGAGCAAATCATGTTCCGAACGGAATGTGTAGGAAAAACAGCTTCTCCTGATGGCGGGCCGAACAACCAGTACCTGCCAATAAAGATTTTCGACAGGTAAAATGAGGTAAACACAATCAGGAACAGAATGATTGCACGGGTCGGTCTATCAAAGACTATCCGAGCAGGAGGCGGCCAACCCAGAACGGCTACGACCAGTAGCAACCCTATAGTAAGTAGCGCTGCCGGAAGCGGATTGAACTTCCTTATGCGCCTCGCCCGTTCGATTCGGACGATCTCGTCCTCATTTCGCCGTACCCACATGTGCAAGCTCGACTACAGCAATGGCGAGTCTCGACAAATTCCCAAGCAAGGATGTGTTGGAGATCATGGTTTTGAGCAGGTCCATACCAGCAACACGATGCCAACCACCACACAAGAGAGGCCCACAACTCGCATATATCTAACGTACCCTTCTGGCGATAGGTGACGTTGAGCGATGCTCGTCTTGACCCACATGCCGCGCCGGAAAACGTTTGGTTTAGCCAAGTACACTATCCCGGCAATTATCAATAACCAGCCTGCCAAAGTTCTGTAGTTCTGCATGGTGCGTCTAAGTTACCACATCTTTCTACCGATAACGCCAGTAATGACGCGGGGCTCATAACTCGGGGGTTAAACATCGGAACATCGGGGTCAGAACATCGGAACATCGGAGTCAGAGCTTACTATCGACACCGGCAAGCAGATTTGAAACATAGCTGGCACTCCCCATTCTTAGCCGATCAGCGATCCATTGACGAGTCATCGGCGTTTGGCGCCGCAGTTGCCGGGCAATTTTTATTTTCACAAAAATCAGACTTGCCACCCCGCCGCAGTGATCATTCGACTGTAAGCGGTCCGTCAAAGATCGTAAGACTGATGACTTCCGTTCGCGCGATGTGCGGACCGTGACGCGTGCCTTTGGGAGCAAAGAATAGCGCGCCAGCGGTGTAGATTGTGCCGGACTCCTCCCATTCACCTGAGAGCACATATGCCCATTCGTTCGCCTTTGCATGCGTGTGCGCGGGAATCGTGTGGCCGGCTTTAAATTTGCGGAGCACGACGAGTCCGCCGGTGCTCTCGTGCGTATGCAGAATCATGAGCTCAACGCCTGGGTAGGGTCCCGGCTGCCAGGCTTTGTCTTTGCTTAACGCCACATATGGAAACATGACTTCATCGAAGCGGATTGCGCCTGGATTGCAAGCGCACGGCTGGAACCTCGCGCGGAACCGACGCAACTCGGGCTTTAACAAACAGTTATTTGATCTTCGCCAGAATGTCTTCCATCTCTTTCCGGCGGAAGGCGCGCATCGTGTGACTCTTGACGTTGCCAAGTGAGCCGACTTTAAGCATGAACGCGCTCATCGTCTCGTCATCTGGCGCCTCGAACAGGACGACAGCGTCATAGGCGCCCATCGTCCAGAATTCCTCTAGGATTTTCATACCCATTTTCTCGGCCTCAGCCACTGCGGCGTCGCCGCGTTTGATGGTGTCCTTGATATTGCGAATGCCTTGGTCTGTAAACTGAATCAGCCCAATATAAGTGGCCATAAGTGTTAGTCCTTTCGTGTTATTATGACTGAGAGAATATTGCGAATTCTCGCCCGCGTAAAGAGCTGGAAGAATCGATTGCCCGCGGGCTGCTTGCATTCCATTCCAATAATACCCATGCTCCGCGAACCAGCCTTTGAACTGACCCGACGATGGAACCTGGCGAAGCACTAAGCACCACTACGCAGATCGCAGTCGCGCTCGCTGGTTTTGCCGGCGTGGTCGTCGTTTTTCGAAGTGAATCCGTCCACGAATGGTCGCCGATCGACAAACTCCGGCTGCGGTTTTTGCTGGCGAACTCAATCATTCCGCTTGGCCTTGGCATGATCGCGCTGCTGTTGCTCACAGTTGAGCCAGCGTTGGTAGGTGTTTGGAACTGGTGCAGCGGTGTCGCGTTCGTGGTGTCTTTGCTGTTTGCCATTACGATGACGAAGGCCTTTCGGCAGGTGGAATTACCGCAGATACAACGTGAGCGCGTCACTCGTTTTGTCTTTTATTTATTCGGGATCCTTGGAATCGCAGCGATGCTGTTGCAATTGTACAACACCGCCTTCCTCCACAGATTCTGGCCATTTTTCGCTGGGATTATCTTCCAGCTCATAACCGCCATGTTTCAGTTCGCGCGGATGATTCTTCTGCCGCCCGAATAATCGGCCGCAGCGTGGAGTTCGAACCGAGCGTAGCGAAGCCTACTGCGCTGGCTCGGTGTCGTGAAGGCGGCCGTAATTCACCGTGAGCCGCCCACCGCCGAGCTCGGTATAGATTTCGACAAAGCGGTGGCCGAATTGAATATCGCGCCAGGTGTAATCCTTTTGCGTTTGAACGGACGCTGCGATGACCGGATCGATTCCAACGACTGATACTAAAAACAGCGCACGGCTGGCTTCGAGAGACTCAACAGTCTCGCCAAAAAGCGGACTCTTCTCGTCGATCGTGTGCCGCAGCGTCAACGCCGCGGGAAAAACCGTCAGCCGATCAAAATGAAGTTTAAGAACGTAAAAATAGCGGAAATCTCCACCTTCAAGCAACGGTTCATCGCGTGAGAACATGATTCGGAACTCGGCCTCCACCATGCTGTGCTGGTTTTCGTTGCCGATTCGCGCCATCAGCGTTGGCTTCCCATTCAACGGCGCGACGACCAGGGAATTGCTGAATACCACGCGCGCGATCGGGCGCGAAAAACGCACGAAAATCAGGCCCGTCATGACGGCAAACAAAAAGACGCCGCTCATGATTTCAATCGTGGTGACCACATGGCCGTAGAGCGTTTGCGGATACATGTGGCCATAGCCGACAGTGGCCAGCGTTTGTACGCTGAAAAAGAAGCAATCAAAAAACCAATGCCCACCGGTGCTGCCGGCGATGCTGTCTTGCTGGAGACTGTAAAGTGCGGCGAAAAAAAGGTTCAGCCCGACGTAAAGACCGGCAACAAACGCGGCGAACTGCGGCCATCTTAAACCGAGGAGCCAGCGATAAACATCACGCCACCGCCAGGCGTCTGTCCCGACTTTCACGAATTCGACCTGACCAGAGCGGATGGAAACGTGACTCGGCTTCCGCTTCCGCTTGTTCGCCGTTTTTCTCCTCATCTTCACCTAATCTGCGGTGATCGGCGGTCGGTCAACAAATGCAGTGATGGCGTTGAGAATTCTACGATCCACATCTTCCTGCGTTTCGCGCGCTTCCTGAAGCTGGCGCTTCGGCACGCGCAATGAATGGTCGCCGCCCTCGACGATATGCAAAAAGTTTGGTGCCTTCATCTCGGTTCGCGCGCGCTCGAGCAAATCCAATGGACACAGCGAGTCGTGCGCGCCTTGCACAAATAGAATTGGCGTGATCAGGGCGCGCAAAACTTCGTCGCGGAGTTTTGTGCGATTGCCCATGGCGCAGAGCGGATATCCGAGACAAACCAAGCCGTCCACCTTCTCTTCCAGCGACACGTGACATCCAACGCGGCCGCCCATGCTCTTGCCAACCAGGATTGTTCCGGGATCTGGATGTTTCTCGCGCGCATTGGCAAGCGCTTCGCGATGCGCCGCGATGAGTTGTGGCAGAGGATCGGGCCGTTTTCGGCCTGCGCGCATGTAATCGTAATCGAAAGTCTCGACGTCCCCGATCTGGGACAAGCGCTCTCTCCAGTTCTGCATCCAGGGATGCGATGACGGCGCGCCTGCGCCTGGAGCAAACAAGATCAAAGGTTTCATGTGGAGGGTTTTCAACGTCCAACGCTAAACGCCCAACGTCCAACGTCACAATTCAGATAGTTGAGCGTTCAGTGTTGGACGTTGAGCGTTGGGCGTTTGCTCTCTTAGGGCCGCGCTCAGCGACGTCGCGGCTATGTGCAACTGCGACGAATCATCGGCCGCTTACTGCACTGTCACCACCGTGCCGACTGGGATTTCAGAGAAAAATTTGCGTGCCGCGTCCTCCGGCAACCGAATGCAGCCATGGGATACTGGATGATCCGCCACGTAGCCGGCATGCATCCCAAAGTCGAGACAGCTCAGTCGCATGAAATACGGCATCTCCACGTGGTAGATGGTGGAACGATGGTTGCGCTCTTTGTTGGTGATCACAAATTCGCCTTTCTTGGTCGAATAACCTGGCCGGCCAGTGGAACAACTGGTCCGGTACACCGGCACACCGTTCTTCACGAGGGCAACTCGCTGTAGCGCCAGCGAAATCTCAATGCGCAATTGATCGGGCGACGGCCCGCCGCCGAGAAGAATTTGCGTGGAACGCCAGTGGCCGGTCTCCGCAGCAATATCCAAGGCCGACATCCTGTTGCGGCTTGTCAGCCGGTTGCGGCTGGCGCCAGCATTCAGCAGAGCGTGCAGGTAATCTCCCTGGCCGAGGCCGGCAGCGAGCATCAATACTGGTAACTGCGCAGTGATTCCGGCAACAGCGCGAGAAAATCCTTGTCGCAACGCGACGGCAAGGCGGTGTTGGGATCCGCTCCGCAGGACAGCAGCGTCGCAAAAAGCGAGGAGTTGTTTGCCGCGATGGAATACGCAAGGAACGGCGTACTTTTGCCCTCAGGCGCCGGAGGCGTTGTATGTTTGCCAAGCAGCAGCCGGATTTGTTCTCGGTCTCCGGCTTGAAGGGTTCGAGTGAAAGCGCGCCGGGTGCTGCTTGTCCACTGCCGCATTTGCGGTAAACGCTCCTCCACAGTTTTTATGATCTCCGGATTCGCGCCGTCGAGAGCAAATCCCAAGAGGTCCCGGCCATCGGCGCATCTTGCTTCCGCATGAAGATTAGCCGAGCGCGCCAAGAGCAGTTGGAACATGGCGAGATTACCGTGCATCGTCGCCGCCATTAGCGGGGTAAAACCGTTCTTATCTGCGACATCAACCAAGGCGCCGGCGTCAACAAGCCGGCGCGCCGTTTTCCAATCCTGTTGCGACGTTGCGATCAACAGCGGCGTGCGGCCTTGTGCATCGCGCCCGTTTGGATCGACGTGCTCGATCAGGTACAAGTCGATGAGCGATTCGCGCTGGATCGTGACTGCACGAACCAGTTCTCCCGGCGAGATGACGATGCGCGCGGGAGGTTCCGGCCCAATGGCCATCGCCCACAAAAAGATCAAAATTAAAACGACGACGCCGGCTCGAAAGACAAATCGCCTCTTCAACACGCGCATATTAATGATTGGACCACCTATTATACGCGATTCGTCAAGTAAGCCGACACCGCTACGACTGAGATTGGAAGCCGTCTTTGAGTAAGCCGGGATTGGACGTATCCAGTTGAACGTTGCATGTTCCCTACTGTCCAAATTCCAACCCATGCGCATATCCATTTTCGCCCTGTGTCTGGCAATCAGTACATCGTTTGCGGCGCAGCCTGAGGTCGCCCCGACGTCCACGGTTCCCGCTGCCGCTGCGGAAGCAGGCAAGGACGTGGTGCATCAGTTGAACAATGCTTTTGCAAAGGTCTTTGAAACCGTCGCGCCGGGCGTTGTCATTATTGAGATTTCAAAAAAGAACGACATGAGCGAAAGCTCGCCGCTGGACGACCTCTTTTTTCAGGGGCCGCCAGATGAAAACAATCCACGGCGCAATCCGGGCGGGCTGCGACCGGTCCAAAGCGAAGGCTCCGGTTTCATCATACGGCGAGACGGCTACATTTTTACAAACTTCCACGTGGTCGAAGGCGCGGACAAAATCGACGTGAAATTGCGAGACGGGCGGTCGTTTCCCGCAAGGGTGGCAGGCACCGATGAAAAAACCGACATCGCCGTCATCAAGATCGACGCGAACGATCTGCCGATGGTCCAGCTTGGGGACAGCGACGCGGTACGGGTGGGGCAGTTTGCGTTTGCAATCGGCGCACCCTTCAAGCTCGATTACACATTCACGTACGGCGTGATCAGCGGCAAAGGCCGGAGCAAATTGCTCCAGACAGGCGGCTACTCGATCTCCGATTATTTGCAGACCGACGCCTCGATTAATCCGGGCAACAGCGGCGGGCCGCTCTGTGATATCGACGGCAAAGTGATTGGCATGAACACGCTGATCAACGGGATGAACCGCGGCCTGGGCTTCGCGATTCCCATTAACATGGCCAAAGACATTGGCGCAGAGCTGATCGCCGGTCACAAAATCACGCGCCCCTGGTTGGGCATTCGCATCGAGACACTGGGCGACGACCCGGCCATCCGCGATTTGTTCAAGGGCGCCGATAAAGGCGTCGTGGTGCGCACGATCGAAGCCGATGCGCCTGCTTCCAGAAGTGATTTGCGTCCATTCGATCTCATCACGCATGTCGATGGAACGCCGATCGAATCAGACTCGCAGCTTCAACATGAGATTTTGAAAAAGAAGATCGGTCAAAATGTCCAGCTGACTATCTGGCGCAAAGGCCGCACCATAAAAGTCCCCATCAAGACTGGTG
>QHQA01000185.1 GCA_003219695.1 Verrucomicrobiota bacterium | reverse complement strand
CCGCCATCCTCAAGAAACCACAACTCACCTCCCAAGAAGGAACCGCTCTCTCCAGAGATGCAAAGGAAATTCAGAAAGCCCTCAGCGGGCAAGCACGCTGACGGTACAAGAAACGAAAAACAAAGAGCAGAAAAGGCTCCAGGACATTAGCGCGGGCTTTGTGTGCCAGCGGGAATCCCGGGCGGGTACGCCGGAATTCCGGATGCGGCCAACAGCGGTGCCATTAGCCCGAAGTTCCATGGGGCTCGAATGGGTATTTCACTGATTTGGAAAGGGATAACACAGAATTCACTTTGCGACTACTGGGAACGCCCGAATTAGTTCGTAAGCCCGGGCCTGCAGCGGCGTCGGCTCCGGCGCCTGCTGGAATGTTACATTCGTTTTCTCCCCCGTCTTTTGTGGTTTGAGCGCGTAAGTCACTCGGGCCCGGCTGGCCAAATCTTGCATCAACGTCTCGAAGCTGTGCACGGGAAGACCATCGGCAGTTTCATGCGAGAGCTTCTTGCGCTGCGCGGAGGACGAGGGCTTTGCCGGCAGAACTGGATCCCGATGCTTGCGCTCCTCGCGCCGCTCTTCATCCTCGAACAACAGCGGCGCCCAAGCTCGGCGCAGGTGCCATTCCACGTAGTAAGCTAACACGCACAGAAAAATGTGCGCCGGCACGCGATCCTCCGTGCGATGCCGAATGGGCCGCACCAAAAGATCGATCCCCTTCAGACAGCGAAAAGCCCGTTCCACTTCCGCCAGGCTCTTGTAGCCCCGCACCGTGTCTTCGGCCGAAAGTCGTTCCGCGGGCTCGCTGGTTCGCAGCACATAAATCCCATCCAGCTTCTCTTCCTGCGCGATCGATTCCGCACGACGACTCCAGACGAAGCTGCCCTCGCCGATGGTGCACTCGAAATGCTTGCCCATTTTGTAGCGTCCCAGCACCTTCCCCACCTTCAGCCCAATCTCCGCGGCCTTGAATGGCTTCTTTTTCCGCCGCGCCGCTTCCTTGCGGATCTTCTCCAAACTCTTCTCCGTGGCTGCGAGTAACGCCTCCCGCTTGCGCCTGCGCTGTTCCCCCAGCACCGGGTTGTGACAGACCATCAGCCGCTCGCCCGGATAATCCGGCGCAGTGATCTCGGCCAGATTCTTCTGGTCCAACAGCGACAGCTGCAACGCACCCTGCTCCACTAATTCCTGAATCGCCGTGCTCGTCAGCGCGGTGATCCATCCCCAACCGGGAAGCTGCTTCAGCTTGTTGATCTGTGGCTGCGTCAGCATCCCGCGATCTCCCACCATGACCACCCGCTGCAATCCGAACCGCTTGCGCAGCTTCTCGATTTGGTCCGCTACCGTGGTCGGATCTCCCGTGTTCCCGGCATAGACGCTCACCGCCACCGGACACCCTTCGCCATTCGTCATCACCCCATAAACGATGATGGGCAGACCGTTCTTCCCATCGCGATCGTGACCAAATTGCGCTAGCGGGCAAGTGCGTCCCTCATAGAAACTGCTCGACACGTCATACAGCACCAACCCACCCTCGCTCAGATGACGAGCGGCGAGCTTCTTCTCGATGCGCTCCTGGCGGTCCAAAAGCCAGTCCATGGTTTCATAGAGATCATCCTCGGTGGCTTCGGCCACTCCCAATTCCTCGGCCAGCGTGGTGGTGTGCCACGCGCGCGTGGTCGCTAGTTTTGAGCAGGGATCGATCAGCCGTTGCACAATCATGGCCACGACCAAGTCTCGTTCGCGACAGCGCTGCGCCGAGATCAGGCGATCCAGCTCCAGCCTGCCGATCATTTCCAGCACGGCTTGGACGTGGCCGTGCGGGAGAGTCTTCTGTGTGGCGAACAGTTCCTCCGGAGAGACCAGGCGCTCGTCGCGCAGGACGCGACGGAAGTTTTCGATTTTTTCTTTGGGCCAATCGGAGAGATTGGCCAAGGTGCGCTTGCGGGTTTTCTTTCC
>QHQA01000184.1:1869-2566 GCA_003219695.1 Verrucomicrobiota bacterium | reverse complement strand
GAGCTCGCGCGCGACAACATTTATGTGACAACGGTCGCGCCGGGAATGATGCGCACCGGCTCGCATGTAAACGCAAAGTTCAAAGGCAGGCACGACATCGAGTTCGCTTGGTTTGCCGCTTCGGCCGGAGCGCCACTCCTCTCCATGGACGCTGATCGCGCTGCGAGAAAAATTCTCGCTGCCTGCCGTCGCGGTCAACCATCGCTCACGCTTACATTTGCTGCGCGGCTTCAAATCGTTGCCAACGCCTTGTTTCCGAATCTCATCGGTTACGCCATGCAGCTGGTGAACCGGTTCTTGCCGGAGTCGCAGGGTACTGAAGGAGACCGGTCGCGCGCCGGTTCCGAAGTGCGCCGTTTGATCCCTGATTGGCTAACGCGAGCGGCTGACAAAGCGAGCGCGCGCAACAACGAAACAAAAAGCAAATCGTTGTAGTCGCGGTCGCTGATCGCGGCCGGATTTAGTTCAGCGTTGGACGTTGGATGCCTGTCGGGCCGTAGTTTGCGAAGGCGGATTGAGAGTTGGAAGTTTGCTTGCAAATGACCAAGCGCCTCTTCGTCGCGATCGACCTTCCGGAGTCAACGCGCCAACTGCTCGCAAGCGTTGATCCTCAGATTCGCGGCGTGCGCTGGATTGAACCAACTCAAATGCACCTAACGCTAACTTTCTTCGGCGATGTTGAGGACGACATCGAGCT
>QHQA01000184.1:0-1691 GCA_003219695.1 Verrucomicrobiota bacterium | reverse complement strand
TGCGCGCTGCCGCGATGTCGCGCCGCAATCGCTTCGAAGTTTCTTAAAGGCGAATGCGGATCTCGATGCAGGACTGATTCGCGTCGACGCATTTCATCTTTATTCCAGCGACCTGACTCCCGCGGGGCCAATTCATACGCGCGAGTTGAGCGTCCGCTGTAGCCGCGGTCTGCCTGGCACGCCGTAGCTTTAGCGAAGGCTGCTGACCGCCGAACGAACCGATTGTATGGCGTCTCTGTGAGACGCTGGCGTCCGCCGCGGCGGACGCCCTACAATCCCTTACTAGAGAGCGGCGCGGCCACGTGCTCAAGCGAACGTCGCTCGGCGGGTACGCCAATCCACGCTTCAACGATCGCTCCGAAAATCATCAACACTGCCGCTACCAAATATCCCGCGAACAATGCCGTGCTTGAGCCCGTGCCAATAATCCATCCGAATAGGATTGGTGCGCCGACTCCGCCAGCCAGCGTCCCGACCGCGTAGAAGATCGCGATTGCCAGCGCGCGGATTTCCAACGGAAAAATTTCGCTCACCGTCAGGTATGCCGAACTTGCCGCAGCCGACGCGATGAAAAAAATAATCGTCCACGCAATCGTCTGCGTTTGTGCTGTCAGCACGTCCGCGTGAAAAAGCCAGCCGGTCAGCGCGAGTAAAATCCCTGCGAGCCCATAGGTAAGAGTAATCATTTGTTTGCGTCCAATTGTGTCGAAGAGATGTCCGAGAAGTAATGGGCCGAGCACATTTCCAAGCGCAAACGGGAGGAGATAGCCGCCCACATTTTGCTCAGGCACGCTGTAGAACCGCATCAGGACCAGTGCGTAGGTGAAAAAGATCGCGTTATAAAAAAACGCCTGCGTGGACATGAGCACGAAACCGAGAACTGAGCGCCGGCGATATTCGTGTACGATCGCGTCCCAAATTTCCTGCCACGGCGTATGCGTGCGCGTGCGAATGCGTGTCGGCAAAGCTTCGTTGTAGCCGGCATCGGTGATGCCGGCCATCTTTGCTCCGCTAATCTTTCGTTCCACTAGGGCGACAATTTCTTCCGCTTCATCATTGCGGCCATGAATCATCAGCCAGCGTGGACTCTCCGGAATCCAGCGCCGGAAGAAAATCACGATGAGCCCCAGGGTGGCGCCGATTCCAAATGCGAATCGCCACCCGAGCCACGTCGGGAAATAATGGGGATCGAGCAGAATGAGCGTTGCCGCTGCGCCCATCGCAGCTCCGATCCAGTATGAGCCGTTGATGATTAAATCCACGCGCCCGCGCACACGCGCCGGGATTAGTTCATCAATTGCGGAATTGATGGCCGCATATTCGCCGCCAATGCCCGCGCCTGTGATTGCACGAAAGAATGCGTAGCTCCAGAAGTTCCAGGAAAAAGCGGACAGCCCCGTTCCGATGAGATAAACCGCAACTGTAATGAAGAAGAATTTCTTGCGACCAAACCGATCGGTTCCGTAACCGAAAAGCAGCGCACCGAGCACGGCGCCGGCGAGGTAACAGGTGGCGGTCGCGCCTACCTGCGTATCGGTCAATCCAAGCGTCTCATGTCGCGTTAGAATTCCGCCTACCGCTCCAGCCAAAGTGACCTCCAAACCATCGAGAATCCAGGTCGCACCGAGTGAAACCACGATCAGCCAGTGCCACGAGCTCCAGGGCATCCGGTCCAGCCGCGCCGGCACGTA
>QHQA01000183.1 GCA_003219695.1 Verrucomicrobiota bacterium | reverse complement strand
GATTGGGAGCAAGGTGATGTCCGGCGTGTTGATTCCGAAAGCCTTCGCTGCGAACGCGTGTCCGAATTCGTGCAGCACCACGCAGAGGAAAAGCAGCAAAATGAATAACACCCGGCTCGCCGCCACCGCCGATCCACCTTCTGCATAGTAACCGAAAGCGAGCCAGGCGATCAGTAGCAAAAATGTAACGTGAATCCGCAATTGAATGCCAGCGATGCGGAAGATTGGAAGAGACCAGCCCATGACAATTAATCTGCTCTGGTATTAGATCGCGCGCCAGCGCTATCGAGGCCGTTGGTCACAGAAGAGTGCGACAAAGGAGAATCAAGAAACGACGATCGTTTTGCGTTCCTGAGGGAAAACCTTCGCTAACACTGTTTCGTTCTGTTTGTTTTTCCCCGACACTGAAAGAGAAATGGAAATCTTCGATGTCGCCATTGTCGGCGCCGGTCCGGCTGGATCGGCGTGCGCGGCATTTTGCGCGCTCGCCGGTTTGCGACCGCTCGTTCTTGAACGAGAAAAATTTCCCCGGGAAAAAGTTTGCGGCGATTGTTTGAATCCAGCGGCCTGGCCGGTCCTGCAACGACTCGGAATCGCGGAGCGTGTCCGCCGGCTGCCGCATGCAATTCTTAGTACTGTCGAGTTCATCGCGGTGGGCGGACGAAAAGTTGCGGTCGATCTTCCGTCGGGTGGAGAGGGCGAGATAGCAATCAAACGCAGCTTGCTTGACGCCCTCGTGTTATCACGCGCGCGCGAACTCGGCGGACAAATCCACGAAGAAACATCGGTAACCGCACTGACCCCGGCGGCGAACGGTTCGCATTGGAAGATTCAAACAGACCGAGGACTGGTCTTCGCCGCGCGAACGCTGGTGGGCGCCGATGGTCGCAACTCAACGGTCGCCCGTCTTTGCAATCTGCTTCCACGGCCTGCGCGCGAACGCGTCGCGCTGCAGGCGCACATTCCGCTGCCGGCGGGCTTTGGTGCTCGTGTCGTCCTGCAATTTCTGCCCGAAGGCTATTCCGGCCAGGCTCCGGTAAATCGCGATGAATTGAATTTGTGCCTAGTGAGCAAGCCTTCCAACATCTCTGCACTCCGCCGTTGGGCCGAAGAACGGTTCGATCTGAAACGAGATCATTCCTGGCGTACAATTACTCCGCTCACCCGCGCGGCTCTGGCGCCCGCGCAAGACAAATTGTTTCTGGTCGGCGACGCGGCGCGCGTAGTGGAGCCGTTTACAGGTGAAGGAATTTATTACGCGCTTCGATCAGGAGAACTGGCGGCGCAGGCCATCGTGAAAATCATTCGTGGAAATTACGATGCCGATCCAGCGAGTGAGTACGCGAAAGCGCACGCTGCCATGTATCGCGGCCGGTTGTGGGTAAACCGGATGTCCCGCGCGGCGGTATTGGCTCCACGACTTTCGTCGCTCTTGGTGCATCTCGCCCGGATTCGACCGGGGCTTCTGCGGTTACTCACTGCGAAAATTACAAACGCAGGCAGGGGCGATTGACCTCAATCGCCCGCGGGCGGTTCGAGTGAACCGCCCCTATCTATCGATTGTCGCGCCGCTTTTACCGGGTTGGACATTAACATTGCGATTGTCATCGGCCCGACGCCGCCTGGCACTGGTGTAATGGCGCTCGCCTTTTTTGACACTTGGTCAAAGGCCACATCACCCACGAGTCGATAACCGCGTTCGGTTGCCGCGTCCTCCACACGATTGATGCCGACATCGATAACGACTGCGCCGTCGCGGACGTGGTCCACTTTTACAAAGTTCGGTTGACCGATCGCCGCAATAAGAATATCCGCTGACCGAGTAATCTTTTCGAGGTCGCGGCTGTGCGAATGTACGACGGTGACGGTCGCGTTCCCATCTTTGTTTTTCTGCATGAGAAGCAGGGCAAGCGGTTTGCCCACGATCATGCTCCGGCCAAGGATCACGATGTGCGCGCCGGCGATGGCGATCTTGCTTTCGATCAGTAAACACTGCACGCCAAGTGGCGTGCACGGGACAAATCCGCTGTGATCGGCGATTACCAGTTTCGCGACGTTGTCCGGGTGAAAACCGTCCACGTCTTTACGCGGATCGAGCGCGCGCAGGATTGCCGCTTCGTCGATCTGCCTAGGCGGCGGCGATTGCACCAGGATTCCGTGAATGGCGCGG
>QHQA01000038.1 GCA_003219695.1 Verrucomicrobiota bacterium | reverse complement strand
GCAAAGTTCAAAACTTGCAGGCAACTGTCACGGAGCAACAGCACCAAATAGACATACTCACAACCCAAGTGAAAGAGAACGCCGCTCAGATCCAAAAAGCGAACGCCAAACTCGAAATGAGTAAGCCGCCGGCCAAAGTTGTTGTGAACAAACCTTAAAGCTATTGGTTGAGAGAGCGTTCACGACAGCAGAAGGGTGCGATGCGCTTAATCTTCGGTCTTCAAGGTAACAAAGGCGTAAACTTTCTGCTCTCGTCGTAGTCATGTTCCTGCACTAGAGAATCTCAATGTTAAGTCGAAGAACATTGATGAGAACTTTGAGGATGTTTATCTTAACGGTTGCTGTTTTGGGGCTCCTAGCATTCGCCTACTGGGGTGGCGGCGCAGCAGGAGCAGATTCAATGTCTGGGAAGTGGGTTAGTCCCGCCTCAAGCGCGGCGAAAAAGAATCCGATCGCGCCATTGCAGAGTTCCCTCGCAGCAGGACAAAAAATCTATCTGAAACGTTGCGCGGCATGTCATGGAAACGCAGGAAACGGTGATGGACCTGACGCAGCGGATCTCGGCATTCATCCGGCCAAATTCTCTGATCCAACGATGCGAGAAGAAACAGATGGTGAGCTCTTCTGGAAAATCACCGTCGGCAAAAAGCCAATGCCGGGTTATGGCACGCGACTATCGCCGACCGATCGCTGGAATGTGATCAACTATCTCCGAACACTCGCCAAGGAGGTAACCAAAAAATGAAGGCCCGTTATTGTATTTTGGCAGCGACTGTTCAAACCGCTCTCATAATAATCGCATCTCCGGTCGTTCGCGCTCAGGAGACGACAACAGACGGATACGTCACAAGGAAAGAATATGAGGAGCTTAAAGCACAGATGCTGGCGATGAAGAAAGAACTGGACGCTTTTAAAAAGGAAAGAGCAGTGGCTCCAGAGCAAGCGAGCTCCCAGAGTCAAGCCGTGGCCGATACGCACAAGGAGGTCGCTCCCTCCCCCACACCGCCAGTCGTCGAATCGGCAGCATCATTGCTCGGGACGACCAAATTCCTCCTCGCAGGCTGGGCCGAAGCTATGTACGAGCAGCGCAACGGCCAGGCGTCCACATTTTCGGCTTCTTTAAACCCCCTCTTCCTCTGGGAGTTGACACCGAAAATTTTATTCGATGGCCGCTTGGAGATCGAGCCCAGCGGAGGCGGCACCAATGTGAATCTTGTGAATGCTCAGATCTCGTATCTTCTCAACGATTACATGACGCTAGGCGCCGGAGAATTCTTCAGTCCGAGTAATGTTTTCGTCGAACGCTTCGAGCCGCAATGGATCAACAGACTCCCTGACCGTCCGCTTGGCGTTTACCATGGCGTCCTGCCAAACATATCAGTCGGCGCCCAGGTGCGCGGTGGATTTCCGATTGGCCCGACCCGCGTGGATTATGCTTTGTACGTTTCCAACGGTCCTACGCTCGACACCTTCGATGCTCGTACGGCGGGCACGCTCGATTTTAACAGCTACACGGATAACAACGACGACAAGGCAATTGGCGGCAGAGTTGGTTTTTTGCCAATCCCAGGAGTCGAGGTCGGTTATGGCTTTGAAACATCGAAGCCGGGCTTCCAAGGAACCACCTTCGCTGATCTTCGTGCTTTAGTTCAGTCCGTTGATCTGGAGATTACTCGCGATTCCGATCTGCTGAAAGGCCGCATCAATCTGTTCGCCCAGTACGCGTGGAGCAAAGTCGATCATGCCGTCTATGACCCGGATGGGTCATTGGGGTTTGGCCCGCTTCCTTTGACGGCCAAACGCGATGGCGGTTACGCGGAGCTCGCGTATCGGCCTACCAAACTGGACGTCGATTTCCTAAGGAACCTCGAAATGATTTTCCGCTGGGACCACCTAAGTGGCGATCCCAGTGGGCTCGGCGATCCTTCGGAAACCCGTTGGACGCTTGGCCTGGATTATTGGCTCAGCCCCAGCACTGTCATCAAAGCCGCTTATGAATGGGATAAGCCAAACGGCCAGCGCAATAAAAACGCTCTGTTTTTTCAAACGGCTATGGGTTTCTGAGCGGAAAGAATCATATGAGTCCCAAAATGCATCGCAGCCGCCTCGCCGTTCTGCTTCTCCTCATTCTCGCAAGCGCCAGCTGGGCTGTGTTTGGCGGACCGAACCCGGGCCAAAAGACGGCCGCTGAGTCGGGCGGTGCAACATCGAGGGACTCCAGTACGGAGCTTAGCGGCGAAGAGCTTTGGTCTAATAATTGTCTGCGCTGCCACAATATTCGGCCGCCCACGATGTATGGCGACGCGCAATGGGATGTGATCGTTCATCACATGCGTATCCGCGCCAATATCACCGGCCGGGAACAGCGCGCCATCGTCGAGTTCTTGAAATCTTCCAAGTGAAGATTGCGTGATCGAACGTGAAGACGCTAACGGTTGAAAGCGCCTCCGACCGCAGCCGCGAAGACAGCACCCGCTCGGAAAAGTAACAACTTTGTTACTTTTCCGATGCGCCAGGGCGCATTGATCGGTGCGATTCTCCCTGCAAAAACAACCATTAAACCTATGAAAACAACTAATGCTTACATAAGAATTGCTCTGCCCCTGTTGGCAGCAGCAATTCTAACGGCCACGTCTGGGCGCGCGGATACCTATTCTTCAACAAACTTCCAATCCGACATTCCCGGCGTCGCGCAGCACACCGATCCAAACCTTGTCAATCCCTGGGGCATGGCAGCCTCATCGACCGGCACGATTTGGGTCAGCGACAACGGCACCGGAGTCTCGACACTCTACAATCAGGATGGCACAGCCGTCTCGCTGGTCGTTGAGATCCCGACCGCTGCGCGGAATAGAGACGGTGCCAATCCCACCGGCGTCGTGTTTAACGACACGGAGTTCTTCCAAGTAACAAAAAATGGAACCTCGGCCCCTGCCATTTTCATCTTTGTCAGTGAAGACGGTTCCATCTCAGGTTGGAGCCCGACGCTGGATCAGACCCATGCGATCATCGCTGTCGATAACGGCACGAACCACGGCGTTAACCGTGCTATTTACAAAGGCGCAACGCTCGGCGTCGCCAACGATCACAATTTCCTGTATGTGACAGATTTTCATACGGGCAAGGTTGAAACCTATGATGAGAATTTTCATCAGGTGACTCCCAATGGGTTCGTTGACCCAAATCTTCCCGCTGGGTACGGCCCGTTCGGCATCCGAAATTTCAATGGCGAAATTTTTGTGACCTACGCCAAGCAGGATCATCAAAGGGAGGACGACGTTGCTTGCGCTGGTTGTGGCTTCGTCAATGTGTTCGACACCAGCGGCAACTTCCTCAGACGCTTGGTCTCCAACGGGAATCTCAATGCTCCATGGGGACTCACTGAAGTGGAAGACGAACTTTGGGTCGGCAATTTCGGTGACGGGTTCATTAACGTTTACGATCCGGTCACCGGCAATTTCATCGAGACGCTCATGCGCGCCGATGGCACGCCGCTACAAATTGATGGCTTGTGGGATATGCTCCCTGCGCAGGCTGGAGGAGTTTTCTTCACCGCTGGGATCGCCGACGAAGAGCACGGTCTTTTCGGCATCATCACTGAGGATCAATAAGAGAAAATGAATCTCGGGAGCGCACGCATCTTGTCTGCCGTTTACGCGGAGTTGTCCCGGCAAGGGCGTGCGCTCGCCGTCCCGGCGAACGCTGAGCGCACTGCGAAGTTCGCCCGCGTGAGCCGATTGCTACAGTGTCAAATGTTTACATCTGACCCCTTCTCCTCTCAGATGTATGCGCTTTCGCTTCACAAAAATTGGTTCAAACTATAGTAATTCAAAGCCAAACCATTATGAAAAAAATCGTTCTTCTTACGGTCGCATTAGCAATATGCAGTGTATCAGCGGCGTCGGCGGCCAGGATTCGGGTTAGAGTCATGGATTTCAGCTTCCAGCCAGCTATGATTAGCGCCCATGTAGGCGACGTGATCATCTGGCGGTGGGTCAATGGAATGCATACCACTACCTCGACGAGTGTCCCGGCCGGCGCGCAGACGTGGAATGCGCCGATCGATTCGACCCATACGCAGTTTCGATATCATTTACAGGTAGCGGGAACCTACCAATATCAGTGCAACTTCCATTTTGCCCAGGGAATGGTGGGGACGATTGTGGTATCCGCCGCATCACCTGGCCAGGTCCCGGCGGTGCACTAGATGGACCAAATGGGGATGGACCAAATGGGGTCAAATCTAAACATTTAACATTTTGGCTTTCAGCTTTCGTGCAGCGTTCGCGTCGTGACTCAACCGGATTCGGCGAATCCGCTGCGCGACCGCCGCATAGTCGAGCCCGCCAAAAAGTTCGCCAATCTTGCGCAGCGATTTGGTGCCGCTCTCCCAAATCATCCACATGGCCACACTCCTTGCGTACAGAGCCATCGCTTCAAAACGCTGCGCTGATTCCCTGAGCAGTTCCAGGAAGCGAAGGCGATCACCCTCGCCATGAAAAACTGCCGTGCATTACCCCGCGCGCACACATCGTAAATGGCATCTTCAAACTCTACGCGCAGCGGCCGGGCCATTGCCTGCTGTCTTGCAGCGCCGACTGCTAATGTGCAATGTTTAGATTTGACCCAACTTACCCCGAGCGGAGTCACTTTCACGACACAAAGTGCGCAAAGGGCCCCTGAAAGGTAACAACTTCGTTACTTTTCCGATGCGCCAGCTTGGACTGATCGCCGCGATTCCCGGAATAGAAACAACCATCAAACCTATGAAAACAACTAATGCTTACATAAAAATAATTGCTCTGCCCCTGTTGGCAGCAGCAATTCTAACGGCCACGTCTGGGCGCGCAGACACCTATTCGTGGACAAACTTCCAATCCGACATTCCCGGTGTGGCGCAGCACACCGATCCAAAGCTTGTCAATCCCTGGGGCATGGCCGCGGGGTCAACCGGCACGATTTGGGTCAGCGACAACGGCACCGGCGTCTCAACACTGTACAATCAGGATGGCACAGCCGTTCCGCTGGTGGTTAGAATCCCAACCGCCGTGGGCAACACTGAAGGCGCCAATCCCACCGGCATCGTGTTTAACGACACGGAGTTCTTCCAAGTCAGAAGGAATGGAACCTCGGCCCCTGCCATTTTCATTTTTGTCAGTGAAGACGGTTCCATCTCAGGCTGGAACTCGACGCTGAGTGAGACGCGCGCGATCAAAGCCGTCGATAACGGCACCTTCGCTATTTACAAAGGCGCAACCCTCGGCGTCGCAAACGGTCACAATTTTCTCTACGTCACAGACTTTCATACCAGCAAAGTCGAGACTTATGACGAAAATTTTCAGCAGGTGAATCCCAATGGGTTCGTTGACCCGAATCTTCCCGTTGGGTACGGCCCGTTTGGCATCCGAAATTTCAATGGCGAAATTTTTGTGACCTACGCGAAGCAAGATCCAGATAAGGAAGATGACGTTGCCTGTCCCGGCTGCGGGCTCATCAATGTGTTTGATACCAGCGGTAACTTCCTTCGGCGGCTGACCCAACGCGGGAATCTCAACGCACCTTGGGGACTCACTGAGGTGGAAGACGAACTTTGGGTCGGCAATTTCGGCGACGGCAAGATCAACGTTTATGATCCGACCACCGGCGCTTTCATCGAAACGCTGATGCGCGCCGATGGCACCCCCCTCCAATTCGATGGCTTGTGGGATATGCTCCCTGCGCAGGCTGGAGGAGTTTTCTTCACCGCCGGGATCGCCGACGAAGAACACGGTCTTTTCGGCATCATCACTGAGGACTAAAATTAGCGGGACGCGACCTTTGGGAGCGCACGCATCCTTGTCTGCCGTTTACGCGGAGTTGTCCCGGCAAGGGCGTGCGCTCGCCGTTCAAGCGAACACAAATCTTCCAACGCTTTGAGAATTTGATTTGACGGCATAACGTCAGCGCATGCGCGCATACGTGTTTGCGATGCTGTCCTCGCTGGCGCTGACATCCATCGCGAAGACGGCCCCGCTTTCCGAGGCTGATCTCAGGAATCTGCTCGGAGGCGTCCGACAGAACCGGAGCACACAGGCGGATTTTCAGGATGAACGAGTGCTTCGGCTGATGAAGAAGCCCGTCGTGAGCTCGGGAACGATCTGGTTCCAACCGGCGAACAAGTTCCGGCGTGAAGTGAAAGGCAATTCGCCCAGTGTCACGGTGAGCGACGGACGTCAGCTCTGGATTTACTATCCGAACTTTAAATCAGCGGAACGTTATCCGCTGGGCAAAGGATCGCCGCTCGATTCCACAGTCGCAGCGATCAATTCGGCGTTGAATCTGGAGAACGTTGAGAACACTTTCAACATCACCGCGACGAAGAGCGACAAAGGCTACGAGCTGGCATTGCTGCCGCGCACTGCGGCGATGAAACGAGTGTTTCAAAAGCTTGATCTGCTGATCAACGACAACTTGCGTGTGGAACGCACCGATATGCTGCTGCCGAACGGCGATCGAATCATAACTATCTATTCGAACCAGACGCGCGCGCCGGTCCCTCCGTCCACTTTCGAGTTTAAACCGCCGCCGGGCACCGAAGTGAGCACGCCACTCGGACAATGAATGGTAGGGACGGCGCGCCGCGGTCGCCGCGGCGACACATCGCAGCGCGATGTCCCTACCTCACAAGCCAACCGCGCATCGTCTTTTCTCGACGGCATGGCAATCGAAATCTATAAGAGATTGCTACTGTGTTACGCATCCGTCTGGTTTTTTGCTTCGCGATACCGATTGTGGCAGCCTCGGTAGTATGCGCGGACCCTTCAGAATCGCGCAGTTCAATCCCGGTCATCTCTCACATTCCGCGGCAGCCAGTTCAATCGACTGCAATCGCAAAGATTGGCTATAGCAAACCCCGACACATTCTCGAAATCGAATTTCTGAACGGCGCTGTCTATCGTTATCTCGATGTGCCTCCGCCGGTGCATCGCGATCTGATGTCGGCTGAATCAAAGACGCGCTTCTATGACACCAACATCAGGCGGCATTACTGGTCCGTTGTCATTCGACCGCGAGATAAGAAGCAAACCGAGAACTGAATCTCAAAAGTTCCGCGACATTGAAAGGACGTCCGCATTTTAAATTCAAAGAATTGCGAGAAAAATTTCGGCTCACCTATACAGAAAAACGAGTAGCCGTCTTCGTGCTTGCAGCATTCATGCTCGGTCTGGTCACAAAATGCTATCGCGACGCCCAGTCGCCGCATTCTCCGGCGCCGGCGAAAAAAATATTCGGTAGGGCGCGACCGCTGGGCGCGCGGAATGGGACTGACGGCCCGGCGGTCCATCCCTACCATTTATAAGCTACGCCGCCTTAAATTCGCTCACGATCTCCTGCAATGTTTTCTTCGCGTCGCCAAAGATCATGGTGGCGTTGTCCTTGAAAAAAAGCGGGTTCTCGATTCCGGCAAAACCGGACGCCATCGAGCGCTTAAGAACAAAAACGGTGTGCGCGTGATCGACATTGATGATCGGCATGCCGTAGATGGGGCTGGATTTATCTTCGCGCGCGGCCGGATTCACCACATCGTTTGCGCCAATGACAAGCGCGACATCGATGGTCGGCATCAGCGGATTAATTGCATTCATCTCCACGAGTTGATCGTAAGGAACATCGGCTTCGGCGAGCAACACGTTCATGTGCCCGGGCATTCGGCCGGCTACCGGATGGATGGCGTATTTCACCTCGGTGCTGTTTGCTTCGAGATGATCAGCCAGCTCCTTGACCACGTGCTGTGCCTGGGCCACGGCCATTCCGTATCCCGGCACAAATACAATCGAGCGCGCCGCTTCGAGCGCAAAATATGCATCATGCGGCGAGATCGATTTCGCTTCGCCTTTTGCGCGCGCCCGCGAGAGCGTGCCCGCCGCCGCGCCGAAGCCGCTGAAAAGGACATTCGCCAGCGAGCGGTTCATCGCCTTGCACATGATTTCTGTAAGGATGATCCCGCTCGCGCCCACGAGCGATCCGGCCACGATCAACATGTTGTTGGCCAAGACAAACCCGGCGGCAGCAGCAGCGAGCCCGGAGTAGCTGTTCAGCAAACAAATGACCACCGGCATGTCCGCGCCGCCGATCGGCAGGACCGCGAAAACGCCAATGACGAGTGCGAGGACGACTCCGAGGATCAAAATCGCATAACTCGACTCTGGCGCGAGCGTGAAAATGACGCCGAACAAAACGGCGCCGGCCAGCAGCAGGCCGTTAACAATGTGTTGGCCGCGAAACATGAACGGTTTTCCGGAGACCCCGATCTCTGCGAGCTTCGCGAATGCCAATACGCTTCCGGTAAACGTGACTCCACCGATCAGGACCGTGAGATAAATCGAGACGATCGTGGACGTCGGCGCGTCGCGATGCATGTGATATTCCGCCCAGCCGACTAGCATACTGGCCAGGCCACCGAAGCCGTTGAAGATCGCCACCATTTCCGGCATCTGGGTCATCTTCACTCTATAAGCCCAGAGCGCTCCGATCACTGAGCCGATTACGATTCCCGCGGCGATCCAGGTAAAACTAATGCCACCTTTCAACAGGGTTGCGACCATCGCGAGCAACATTCCCACTGCCGAAACCACGTTGCCGCGGCGAGCGCTATCGGGTGAGCTGAGCATCTTCAGCCCGAGCACAAAAAGCACTGCCGCGATAATGTAGAGCCACTCCATCCCGCGTTACTTTTTCTTTTTGTGGCGAAACATCGCCAGCATCCGGTCGGTCACCAGATAACCGCCAACCACGTTGATCATCGCGAAGATCACGGCGAGAAATCCAAGCGCCGTAGCAAACTCACCGTGGGCAACGCCGGCCGCTACAATCGCCCCGACGATAGTGATCCCAGAAATCGCGTTGGATCCCGACATCAACGGCGTGTGCAACTGCGAAGGGACCTTCGAGATCAGTTCGAACCCGAGAAATGCGGAGATAATAAAAATAAAAACGAGAACGGAAATCATAACTTGTAATGCGTTTTGATAGCTTCGTTGACGATACGGCCTTCATGCGTGATCAGGCAGCCGCGAATCAACTCATCTGCCGGATCGATCGCGATACCCTGACGTTCTTCGTTCCAGAGATGTTCCACCAGAGCGCCGATGTTGTTCGAATACATCTCGCTGGCCGGGCCCGCTGCGCGCGACGGCATGTTCGTATAGCCAAAGACGCGGACGCCATTTACATCAACAACTTTGCCGGGCTCCATGCATTCCACGTTGCCACCGGTCTCGACGGCAAGATCGATAACGACGCTGCCCGGCTTCATGTGCCGCACCATTTCGGTTGTAACGATGATGGGGGCTTTCTTTCCGAACACCTGCGCGGCGGTAATTACGACGTCCGCCATGGCGCAATGTTTTGCCATCGTTTCGCGTTGCAACGCGAGTTGTTCGGCCGTTAATGCTTTCGCATAGCCCTGCTCGGTCTGGCCCGTCGCGCCCAAATCGATTTTCACGAATCGCGCGCCAAGTGAACGCACTTGTTCTTCCACGACCGGGCGGGTATCGAACGCTTCTACGCGCGCGCCGAGCCGTTTCGCAGTCGCGATTGCCTGCAGACCCGCCACGCCCACGCCGATGACAAACACGCGCGCTGGCTGGATGGTGCCGGCGGGCGTCATCATCATCGGGAAAATCCGATACAGCTCCTCCGCCGCCAAGATGACCGCGTGGTAACCAGTGAGACTCGACTGCGAACTGAGCGCGTCCATCTTCTGCGCGATCGTCGTTCGCGGAATCATTTCCATGCAGATCGAGCTTACTTTCGCCGCGGCCAATCGCTCGACGAGATCGCGCTCGTTAAACGGATCGAGAAAACTGATGTGAACAGAATTCGCGCGCAATTGCGCAATCTCATCCGTCGGCGGTTTCTGCAAACGCAGAACGGCGTCCGCCTCAGTTAACCCGGCTATGCGATCGGCAATGACGCGCGCGCCGGCCTCTTCGTACTGCGGGTCACTGCGATGAATAAAGGCGCCCAGTCCTTTTTCGACGACCACTTCAGCGCCAAGCGCCACCAATTTCTTTGCTGTTTCCGGCACAACCGGCGCGCGCTTTTCGCCCGGCGTCATTTCCTTTGGAACAAAAATGCGCATCGGCTACTTCTTGGCCATGCACAATCACAAAAGCAAGCAACAATGACTCAATGTGTATCTGTCGCTTTTCCACGCATCCCTATTTGCGAACTGGGCTATTCCCGCAGATTATTGCGCGGTGACGGATCACGTTGACGCGTTCGTAAAGCAGATTTGCGAAGTTATCGTAGGCAAGAATCAGGCGGTAAAGCTCGCAGTCGCGTGTCTGCTCGCGCGCGGCCATCTTTTGATTGAAGACATCCCGGGCGTGGGCAAGACAACGCTCTCCCAGGCGCTGGCGCGCTCGCTCGCGCTCGCCTTTCAACGTATCCAGTTTACTAGCGACCTGCTGCCCGCCGATATTCTCGGCAATTCCATCTTCGACCGGGACGAGCAACGCTTCGTGTTTCATCGTGGCCCGCTCTTTTCGCAAGTGGTGCTGATCGACGAGGTCAATCGTGCCACCGCCAAGACGCAAAGCGCTTTGCTGGAAGCGATGGAGGAACACCACATCTCGATCGATGGGGTAACGCATGAATTGCTCGAGCCGTTTTTTGTGATCGCCACGCAGAATCCGCAACATCAGGTCGGCACCTTTCCCCTGCCCGAATCGCAGCTCGACCGTTTTCTGATGCGGATCGAACTCGGCGTGCCAGACCGCGCCAGCGAACGCGCCATGCTTCTGGGGATGGATCGCCGCGAAATGCTAAAGGAATTGAAGCCGGTGATTAGCCCGCGAACGTTGGTCGAGATTCAAGATAACGTCCGAAAGGTGCACGCTTCGCCCGCGTTACTCGATTACCTTCAGGATTTGCTCGATGCGTCGCGTCAACGTCACAGCACCGGCTTGTCCCCGCGCGCGGGTCTGGCCTTGCTGCACGCGTCCCAAGCCTGGGCCCTGATGAACGGACGCGACATGGTGCTTCCCGAAGATATTCAAGCGGTGGGAATCCCTGTGATGGCGCATCGGCTTGGACACGATATCGAGCAACCGGGGAAGAGCGGACGCACACTCGCTGATAATCTGCTGCACAGCGTGCCGGTCCCGTGAAAGCACGAAAATTTCCGCTCGTTTATCCGTCTGCAAGTTTTGCCGGGCTGCTGTTTGTGCTGGCCGCGATGTGGTACGCGGCCTCGAGTCAAAATAGCCCCGCGGTTTACCTGCTCTTGTTCACGCTAACGGCAGTGTTTCTAGTTTCGATTCCGCACACGCTAATCAATCTCGCAGGCGTGACCATAGCGCTCGAATCCGTGAAGCCGGCGTTCGCAGGCCAGGAGGTGTCGTTGCCAGTCGAGGTTACAAACGGCTCCCGTGCGACGCGCCATGGAATTGAGCTTGCTCTGTCAGGATCGAGCAGGGAGCGCAAACGCATCGACTGCATTCCAGGCGGTAAAGCAGCCCGGGTGACGCTTCGATTTCCCGCCCGGCAGCGGGGCGAACACAGAGTAGCAGCGTTGCGCCTAACGAGCGTTTATCCGCTCGGTTTCATTCGCTTTTTGAAGAAATTCGCGTCCTCTCAAACCTACATTGTTTATCCAAAGCCTGCGGGCGATCTTCCGCTTCCGCTAAGTCGCGCGCCCTCCCCGCATAGCCGCTCCCGGGCGGACTTCGGAGAAGGCGATGACTTTGCCGGAGTCCGCGACTATGTGCCAGGCGAGTCCCAGCGCCACATTGATTGGAAAGCGGTGGCGCGCGGGCAGCCGCTCATGACAAAACAGTTTGCGGCTGAAACGGAAGGCGTCGCGGATCTGGATTTTTCTGCTGTCGGTCTCGCTACTGTGGAAGAGAAACTGTCGCAGCTCGCGCTTTGGGTGATTGAAGCCGAACGCGCGGGGCAGCCCTACGGTCTTTGGCTTCCAAGTACCGAGATTCCGCCCGCTGTTGGGCAATCGCATTTTCACCAGTGCCTGCGCGCACTGAGTTTGTTCCAGGGATGAGAGCAAGAGTATGAGCAGGAGCACGAGCAGGAGTAACAGGGACAGGAGGATTCCGCGGCGACCGTTGCTTTGGCTGGCAGCCGCGTTGCTCTTTACACTGCCTCCGATGTTCGCCTCCCTCGCGACCTGGGTTCCATGCCTTTTTCTACTCGCGCTCGCACTAAAATTCTGGATGGAGCCGAGGGGTTACCGGCTTCGGTTTGCCGCCTTGAAACTGGTGCTCGCCGCTGTGGCGCTCTTTGCCATCTTCGCCAGTTATGGTTCTCTGCACGGCGTCGAACAGGGCGTATCGCTCCTTGTCGTTCTGATGTCTCTCAAGATTCTCGAAGCGCACACCGCGCGCGAGTTTCAAGTGATGGTAATGATCGGGTGGGTGCTTTGCCTTTGCGGATTTTTCCTTTCTCAAGACTTCGCGATCGCGCTTTGCCTCCTGATCGGGTTTGCGTTGCTGCTTGTGGCATTGGTCCAGTTTCATCGCGGATCGTCACCGGGCGCTTTCTGGCCTCCGCTGGGCACGACGGGCAAACTCCTTGCTCAGGCTGCGCCGCTCGCCGCCTTGTTGTTCGTCTTGTTTCCCAGAATAAATAGCAGCTTTGGATTTCAGATTCGCGACCTGCGTTCTGCGAGTCTCGGCTTTTCCGACCGATTGTCTCCGGGCAGTATCACATCTCTTACAGACTCTTCGACTGTCGCTTTCCGCGCGGAGTTTCCCGACGACCGAACGCGACCGCGCGGGCCCATGTATTGGCGCGGGATAGTCATGTGGCATTGTGAAGGTATGGAATGGCGAGCGCCATATGCGCCGGTCGCAATCTCTCCCGGCTCCCTCAAGCCCAGCGCGCCCGGCCCGCACACGGCGGGGGAACTGGGTCGCGCCCTACCCGCTGAATCGACCAGCGGCCGCGCGATTCGACAGCGTATTAACATCGCGCCGCACGACGCGCGCTGGATGTTTGCGCTTGATCGACCGTTTGAAGTCCCTCCCCGTGCAATGCTTGCGCGTGGCAATTACCTCTGGAGCGCCCAGCCGATTCGAAAAGCTCGCCGATATGAGGTCACTTCGTCTCCTCAAGTCACCGAAAGGGAGCTCGAGCCGCTTGACCGCAGGGAAGCGCTCGACGTGCCGGCATCAATCTCTCCCGCCGTGCGGGAGCTAGCTCAATCATGGAGCGCCCAAAACTCCAATCCCCGCGCCATAGTAAACAGCGCGCTCCAGTTTTTCCGGGCCCAAGGGTTTCGCTATTCGTTGTCGCCCGGCGAATACGGGAAAAACGATTTGGAGGCATTTCTCTTTCATCGTCGAGTTGGCTTTTGCGAGCATTACGCCGCCAGTTTCGCTACCCTGATGCGCCTGGCGGGAGTTCCAGCGCGGGTCGTGGTTGGCTATCTGGGCGGCGAGTACAATGATCTGGGCGGATTCGTTCTGGTGCGACAGTCGGACGCGCATGCCTGGTGCGAAGTCTGGCTGGCGGATAGCGGATGGACCCGCGTGGATCCAACCACTGTAGTTGCGCCCGGACGCGCGAGTCTCGATCTCGATTCGTTCCTGGCAAGGAACGCGGCTACCGGAGAACTGAACACGCGCCAAAATGCCTTCGTCGCACAGTTGTTCCGGTCGGCAATATTCACCAATGTTCGGCTCGCCTGGGAAACGCTTAGTTACGAGTGGGACACACGCCTCCTTGGTTTTGATGCCGACGTGCAGGAAGTATTTCTGGACTCCATCGGCATCGCCAACCGCGGGCCATTCTTCCTCGTCGTCGAGATCGTGATTGTCGCTGTTGCGTTGCTGTTGGCTTATACCGGCTGGATGCAACTCCGGACACGCTCACGCAGGGACCGGGCTAGAGGGTTGTATGATCGCTTCTGTCGTAAGATCGCTCGCCTTGGTGTGCGGCGCGATCCTTGGGAGGGCCCATCAGATTTCTCGAGGCGGGCCGCTCAATCATTGCCTGATGAAGCCGAGCGCATTCGAGAAATCTCTAATATCTACATTGCTCTCCGCTATGCGCCCGAATCCACCACAATCCTTCTCGACAGATTTGCGAAGGACGTCAGTGCGTTTCCATCGCACAGCCGTTGAGTTACTCATCACTGACTACCTGTCATAACTTCCAGCACTTTCATCGCGGCATTATGCCCGGGAATCCCGCTAACGGCGCCGCCGCGTAGAGCGCTTGATCCGCAGAAAAACACGTTTTCATATTCCGTTTCTACGCCCCAGGTGCCAACTTGCTCTTTGCGCTCGGCGAAGGGAAAGGTTGGCGCGTTGTGAAAGATGTTTCCATGGTACATTCCCAGCGCGTCCTCAATATCGACCGGACTTTTGCTTTCGATGCACGGTCTGCCGTCACGCGCAATGGCGAGACAATCTTCGATCGGCTCTTCCAGCCACTGATTAATGCTCGCCAGGAATTTCTTCTCGGCCTGCCGCCGCATCGTCTCGTTATCTCGCACAAACAAGCTAAAGGGCGCATCGAGTCCGAACAACGTCATTGTGTGAAAGCCCTGTTGTCGCAGCTCCGGCGCGAGAATGCTGTCGTCGGTTAACGTGTGGCAATACATCTCGCACGGCGTTTTCTCCGGTAATCGGCCTCCTGATGCCTGGTCGAAACTGGCATTCATTTGCTCGTATCCTTCATCGCTGTGAAACGTCCCGCAGAACGCCTCGGTCGCCGGATATTTTTGGGCCTTCAATTTCGGCAGCCGGCACAGGAGCATATTGATCTTGAACACGGAACCTTCGTCCGCGCGATCGGGCTGGAACAACCGGCCCATGAATTTCGCCAGCACGTTCCGGCCAAAGTTTACCAGGAGAAATCGCGCCTCGACGGTCTCGCGTTTGCCATCAACGGCAAATTCCACGGCGCGCGTCTTGCCACTCACGTTCAAGGACTGAATAACGACATTCGTCAGAATTTCCGCGCCAGCTTTGCGCGCCGCCCGTTCTAGCTGGGACGCCACCGCGCCCATCCCGCCTACCGGCACCTTCCATTCGCCGTTCTTGTTTCCGATGAGGTGGTAAAGAAAACACCGATTCTGCACGAGCGAGGAGTCATGCGGATGGGTAAACACGCCGACCTTTGCGTCGGTGAAGACAAGACCGCGCACCAGATCGTTTTGCAGATAACGCTCGATCGCGTTTCCCAGCGGTTCCTCGACTAGACTGCGCCAGGCTTCGCGCGAAAGCTCATCCGCATGAAATCGGCGCGCCATTTCCTCTTTCGCGACGAGCGGCTCCAGCATCGAGTCCCACACCTGCTCGGCAAACACGCGCGGCAGATTATAAAATTTTTTCAGCCGCTCAAACTCAGCCTCGCTCCCGGTCAGATCGACCATCGATTTGCGGCTCACCTCTTGGTCGAGATTGCTCAAAAGCAAACCGCCATGGTATCCTCGCCGCGGCGAGTATGGCGTGAATGAGGCAGTCGCGCGCCTACGCAATTCAAGATCCCAGCCGAGGTCATGGATGATTTTCTGCGGCAACAAACTGACCAGATACGCATAGCGCGACAGCCGCGCGTCATAATCCGGGAACACTTGTTGCGAAGTGGTCGCTCCGCCAATGTAATCGTTTTTTTCCAGTAACAACACGCTGAACCCGGCGCGCCCGAGATAACTCGCCGCCACGAGCCCATTGTGTCCGGCTCCCAGGATTACGACATCGTAGTGCGATTTCATTTTGGATTCGGTGGTCAATTCACTGCTTACATCAAACACCGCAAAGCAAACATCAAATTCGCCCGTGGACGAATTCGCTGTGGCGAACATTTCTTAGCGGAACGATGTTGCGATCGCCTACGGAATGCCGCGATGTTTATCTCCTTCTTGCCCGCGCCTCAGGCGTGTGGCAGAAGCGATAGGATGAATCCGAAGAACTTCTTCGGTGAACTGAAGCGGCGCAGTGTTTACAAGGTCGCGATCGCTTACATTGTAGCTGGCTGGGCGCTCGCCCAGGGGATCGCGCAGGTTTTGCCAGTCTTCGACGTTCCTAACTGGATCGTACGACTGATCGTTGTCTTAATTATTGTCGGTTTTCCGATCACGCTGATTTTTGCGTGGGCATTTGAGATCACGCCGGAAGGAGTCAAACGCGCCGAAGACGCCGACGCCAAACCAGCATCGGCGCGACCGAAGAGTCGCGGGTGGATTTACATTGTTGTGGTCGGCGCCGCAATCTCACTTTCATTGTTTTTTCTCGGCCGTTACACTGCCGGAACCAGAATAGCGTCCCGTGATAACAACAAATCCATCGCGGTCCTGCCGTTCGCTAGTTTGAGCGACGACAAAAATGACGCCTACTTCGCCGATGGCGTTCAGGACCAGATCCTGACCAACCTTGCTAAGGTCTCCGATTTGAAAGTGATCAGCCACACCAGCGTGCGCCAATACAAGACCGGTGCCGAACGCAACATGCGCGAGATCGGCCGGCAGCTCGGCGTCGCTTACATCATGGAAGGCTCGGTCCAACGCGCTCGTGATCACCTTCGCATCAACGCGCAATTGATCGACGCCCGCACTGACACTCACATCTGGGCCGAAACTTACGATCGAACCGCGGCCGATTTATTTGCGATCCAGAGTGAGCTGGCCCAATCGATTGTCACCCAACTGAAGGCGAAACTTTCGCCGCAGCAGAAGGCGGAAATCGAAGAGCGGCCGACTCAAGACCTGGACGCGTTCGAGCTTTACCTTCAGGCCAAGCCATCCATCGACAGCTATGTTAATGCGATCGACGTGCGAGCGGCGTTGCTACAGGCGCTGAAGTCGCTCGATGAAGCGATCCAGCGCGATCCGAACTTTGTCTCCGCTTATTGCTACATCGCGCGCGCGAACGATCTTCTTTTCTTTTTCGATCTCGATCCAACTCCGGAGCGCATTTCTCTCGCTGACGCTGCAGTCAAGGCAGCGCTCAGGCTTCGGCCCGATTCAGCGGAAGCGCATTTCGCCCGAGGGGATTACTACTTCCGGTGTCTCCGCGACTATGATCGCGCCCAGGAAGAACTTGCAATCGCGCGACCGGGGCTGCCGAACAGCACGCCGTTCTTTATTCTCTCCGGCTACATCAATCGCCGCCGCAACCATTTCCCCGACGCCGAACGCGATTTCTCCACCGCGTTCGCACTCGATCCGCGAAATCCGAATGCTTACAATCTTCTGGCCGACACCTACGTGCTGCAACGCCGGTTTCCTGAAGCGATCCACGTCTATGACAAAGTGCTTGCTGCCGGAGAGGACGTTCCAATCGTCCGGTTCCGGCGCGCCTCATGCACGCTTTGGGGTACCGGCGACTCTGGACCGCTCCGTGATATTCTTGCAAAATTTCCGGACATGGAATTTGCCGGTGGCCAGACACCGGTGCGTGCCTGGATGGCGATGCTTGATGGCAACTACGCCGAAGCGGAACGAGTCCTCGCGGCTTCGCCTCGCCAGGACTTTCAAGACATCGACTTCAGTTTTTATTTTCCGAAGAGTTGGTACCAAGCGATGATCGCGCGCGCGAAGGGCGATTCAGCGCGTGCAACGGCTGCGTTTCGCGAATGTCGAGAAATTCTGGCGCAGCGATTAATCGTTAAACCGGAACACGCCCGAACGATTGCGGTGCTCGCTCAAGTCGATGCGGGATTGGGTCAGAAGGATTTGGCCATCCGCGAAGCGCAACATGCGATCGATCTGATGCCGATTTCGAAAGATATTTACGATGGGGCATTGGTCCTGGAAGGTCTCGCCCAGGTTTACACGTGGAGCGGCGAGCGCGATCGCGCCATTGAGTTATTGCAGAAACTCATCACGATGCCCGGCTACACCAATTACGGCCGCTTGAAATTACACCCACCCTGGAGCCCGCTCCGCGGCTATCCGCAATTCGAAAAAATCATAAATGCTTTGGCCCCGGAACATATTCGCTGACGGGCTCTATTGGGTTCGACTGCTATACCCACCAGAAGTGTGCCTTTTGTTGCAGGCTTGACCACTGCGGCGACCACTCGAAACAAGCGCCCACCATCAGTTTTACGCTGTCTTCTTCCTCCCTCCGGCGATCGTGATCAGCTTCGCTCTCATCCACACGCTTGTGCGAATCAGGCTTCCGGGGCGATCGGCTGGCAGCCAATCGGCCTTGGGAAACGAATATTTATATAGAGGGCGGATATTCCGCAGGGAGGCTGATGAGAATGTCATTCTCGCAAAAATGC
>QHQA01000182.1 GCA_003219695.1 Verrucomicrobiota bacterium | reverse complement strand
AACTCTGGAATTGAGGCGCCGAAGGATTGACCGCGATGTTGGTGATCGAGTGAATCCCTGGGTACGCACGCCTCCGGCGTGCTGTATTTGCTCGCAGAAGCTTCGTCACCAGCAGAGCAGGCCGGAGGCCTGCGTAGCCGGCCCAGGTTCTCGCGAATCGCGATGAATTCCATTTCCGGCGAGACTATTCCGCGACGCGCGTAATGCATCTGCGTCACGCATGAACCCTTCTTTGCGCGCAGGGGCGTACGGCGCAGCGCCGGAAAATCTTCCAGGCGGCCTTTCTCTTTTTGTCTTGCGTTCTGTGCCGCATCGAACGTCAGATAACCATCGTCAATTGGTTGGATAGCACGGCCTTCATATTCTTCAACGTCGCCACGCGAAACGATCCAATCGCGACGCAGCGCTGGCAGACCGTCGCGCACACCCGTAGCGATCAATGGATCACCGTACGGCCCGCTGGTGTCATAGACGCGCACGGGCGGATTTTCTTCCAGCTCATTTTTGAAATTGCGGGTCGGATTCTGATCGATTTCGCGAAACGGCACGCGCACGCTGGGTTGTTGGCCTTCGCTGTAAATGCGGCGTGAGTTGGGAAATTGATTGTCTTTGAGATTAGGTTGTGCTTTTGATCCCGTCGCTACCGCTCCGGGTTCTGACAGAATTGGTTTGATGGCGGCACTCATGATGTTCTCCGATCTCCGTGTACTCCGTGTCTCAGTGGTGAGTCTAACGTAACGCCAAATGGCACCACGGAGACACGGAGTACACGGAGAAGAAAAAAACCGCTCCATCAAAAAAGGACGGAACGGTCACGATTAACTGTTTCTCCCTTCGACGGTGTTAACCGTATCAGGTTCAAGGGGTCTCACGCGAAGTGACTCTCAGTCCCGACCTGTCGGGACTCCCCCGAAACGCTATTTGGTTTTCAAGCTGTCGGAAAGATTCTAGGACGAGAGCTTCACTACTGCAAACTTGAGTGGAATTGTTTGAGCTGATATCGGTGTGACTATCGCGACAAGGTCGCGACTTGCCGTTCGGCACGTTGCAAATATGTACTGGCCTGGCGCCAGTGAATGGCAACTGTGTAAGGCGCGCTTGTCATGAGAAACGCGTCGGCTGAGGTGCGATTCGTTTCGCCGGTCAACGAGGAAACGTTGATAACTCTTGGTTGATAGACCTTCTGCCACCAGTACGCGCCGTCCTGGTAGGAGGCGAGCGCGTTGCGGATTTGATTCTTCAATTGAGGATTGGACATCGAAACAAGAATAACCTCAACTTCAGCGCTGACTTCATCCAGATCGGATTTGAAGGTATCGATAAACAATCGTATTGGCGTGCAAACGTTTCAATGAGGCAATCGCCCGCAGCGCTGCATCTTGTTGCTTGGCGGATTCGCTCTTGCTCGCGAAGTTCAGTGTTGATAGTTCCAGGCGGGCTAATGACTGGCCGTGCGCCACAGCGCACAAGAACAAGAGAATCAACAGGGCAAGAGGGGTGCGATACATTCGCTTTTGTGACAGGTACAGCCACCCGCTCACGCAGGTAGTACTCGCCAGATTATTTCCGTTGCAAGACTTATAAACTCGCAATATCATTCACCTTCCGAATCAATTCAACACAGAAAACATGGAGCTTAACCAAAAAATGTATCGTCCGCTTGTGTCCGAATACTCACCGTACTATCAAGAATACGTAGCGCGTGTGACTGAGGATGACATCCTGCCGGCGCTGCGTTCACAAATTGACGCGCTGGATTTGCTCCTGGATCACGTCATCCCCGAACACGAGACTTTTCGCTACGCCGAGGATAAGTGGAGCATTAG
>QHQA01000181.1 GCA_003219695.1 Verrucomicrobiota bacterium | reverse complement strand
ATTTACGAGAACGGCAAACTGCGCCAGGCGGCGACGCGCGGAGACGGAAACGTGGGCGACAATATCACCCAAAACATCCGGACGATCCGCTCGGTGCCGGAGCGCCTGCGCGGATCTGCGCCGAAACTTCTGGAAGTGCGCGGCGAAGTTTACATGGATAAACACGGGTTCGAAAAATTGAACGACGAACGGCGAAAAGCCGGCTTGCCGCTGTTTGCCAACCCCCGCAACGCCGCCGCCGGTTCACTCAAGCAACTTGACCCGGCGATCGTGGCGAAACGTCCGCTGGGTGTGGTCTTGTACGGAACTGGTGCGACCGAAGGAGTAGATGTCGATGTTCACTCGGAAATTTTTCCGCTGCTGAAGAAGCTGGGTTTGCCGGTCACGGAGCGTTGGTGGGTAGCGGGCTCGGTCGAAGAGATTCTGGATGCGATTCATGAGCTGGACGGCATCCGTCACAAGTTCGCTTATCAAACCGACGGCGCGGTCGTAAAAGTGGATTCCTTTGCGCAACGGGAGCGTCTAGGGTTCACCGCCAAATCGCCGCGGTGGGCCATCGCTTACAAATACGAGGCCGAACGCGTGGAGACGCGCCTGAACGACATCGTGATTCAGGTCGGCCGCACTGGAATTCTCACGCCGGTAGCGATACTGGAGCCGGTATTCGTTAGCGGAAGCACTGTTGGCCGCGCAACGTTGCACAACGAAGACGAAATCAAACGCAAAGACATTCGCATCGGCGACACGGTGGTGATCGAGAAGGCAGGCGAAGTCATTCCCGCCGTGGTCGCCGTTGTGAAATCGAAGCGGCCACGCGATTCCAAGCCGTTCGATTTTGCAAAACACATTCACGGCAAATGTCCCGTCTGCGGCGGTCCCATCCGGCGCGACCCGGAATTTGTCGCCTGGCGCTGCGAAAATCTGCATTGCCCAGCGCAGACCACGCGGCGCGTGGAATTCCTTGCCGCGCGCGGCGCGCTCGACATCGAAAGCGTGGGCGGAATCGTGGCAGACAAACTGGTCGAAAGCGGCCTAGTGCGCGAGCCCCTCGATCTTTTTGAATTGGAAACGGAGCAGCTCGCCAAACTGAATCTCGGCACCGAGGAAGCGCCGCGTGTTTTTGGCGAGAAGAATGCGACCAAAGCGATCAACGCAATCGAGCGCGCGAGAACCTTGCCGCTATCCCGCTGGCTTTACGCTCTGGCCATTCCCGATGTGGGAAAAACCACCGCAATGGAACTCGCCCGTTTTCACGACAGCATCGACGATGTCGCGCGTTCAGAATTGCTGCGCGGCGTGTTAGACTATCACGAGAAGCGAGAGCGAGGTGAACCTGCCAAAGAAATCGCCGAACAATTGATCCGGGCTGGCTTTGCCAAGCCGTCCAAGAGCAAAGCAGGTAAGCATAGCATCGTCACTGAAGTTGGGCCAGTGGTCGCGCAAAGCCTCCTCGATTTCTTCGCCTCGGCTGCCGGCAAAAAAATTCTGCGTCAGCTGAATGAATTGGGAATCGAGCCAAAGAGCGAAAAAGTTTCTGCAAAGAAAGCAGCTGAACTGCCGTTGGCTGGGAAAACATTCGTGCTGACTGGAACGTTGCCTTCGATGACCCGAGAAGAAGCAACGGAGAAAATCGAAGCGCTCGGCGGGCACGTCACCGGCAGCGTGAGCAAGAAAACCGATTACGTCCTAGCGGGCGCGCAGCCGGGTAGCAAATTCGACAAGGCGAAAGAACTCGGCGTAAAAATCATCGACGAAGCCGATTTTAGGAAAATGTTGTAGCCGCGTCGCAGTGCGACGCGTTGAAATGGACGTAGAAGGCGGATTTATGCCAGGGCGCTTGTCGAGGGGTGACACAACCGCCGCTTGCATCGCCGCACACGGGCAAACCTACGGCGTATGCTGTGACTCGGAGCTGAGCTTGAGCGGAATCGCCTGATTAGATCGGAGCGCCGCGGCGGCAGCGGGAAGCTGCGTGCCGTCTGGGAGCATTGGAACATTCTGGCTGGCGGGGTGAAGAGACGCCCGCACATTGAAAGTCAGTTTTTGATTGCCACGCATCACCGTGATCGGCACGACATCACCCGCGGTGATGAAGAAGGAAGCATCCAGCACGTCCTCCGGTTGAGTTATTTTTTTCCGGCCTACCTGTAAGAGAATATCGCCGGGTTTGATTCCGGAACGGGCAGCCGGCGTGTCCTCTATGATCTGCTTCATTTCCGCGCGCGAACCTTCCACCGGTTGAGCGGCCTCCGAAACATTGATCCCGACCCAACCGTGTCTGGCCTCGCCGAACCGAACAAAATCGGTGCGGATTTTTTCCGCAGCTTCGATTGGCACCGCGTAACACGCCGAGTTGTTCTCCAGACTGCTGACCACGATGCCAACGACCTCGCCTTTCATGTTCAACAGCGGAGCCCCAGCCTCGCCGCGCTGTGTAGGGAGATTGACGCGCAAATGCGTCGTGGAAAAATAGCGGCCCAGACATTTCTGATCGAAGCCTGCGATCATCCCGAAGCTGGGCGTTTCACGCAAATCCAACGGGTAACCGATCGCCACCACAGGAGTCGCGACTTTCAGCTCCTCGGATTTACCGATCGGCAGCGCCGGCGTAGTCTCGTCCACCTTTAACATGGCCGTGCCGCTGCGAATGTCTGCCAAAAGTTGGCGCGCTGGATATTTCTTACCGTTGAATTCAATTGTGAAATTTCCCGCTTCACCGCCCACGGTGTACGCGGTGTATAGTGTGCCGGTGGGATCGACGAAAAATCCAGTGCCGCAAATCTCGCTGTGTTCGTCGATGCCATGAATCTTGACCACCGCCTTGGCTGCGTGCTCAAAAAGGTCTCTCACCTGATGACTGATTTCCGTGGCGGATTGCTCCTGCGCAAAGAGCAAGCTCCCGCCTGAGCAGAAAATCAGCGCGAGTGCGACGACGCTGCGCTTAGAACCGGAAAGTGGGCTCATAACTCACGGGGACGCTATCGAGCACGTATCGCGGCGGGGCGGCTCGGTGAGTCTGGGCGCTTTCATCAAAACTGCGAACCGGCTGCGTCCTGAGGAAGTGCGTGGCGACCGGAGATGCAAGGTTCCATTCTTCTTCGGCATTTGCCGGCGCCGATAAGACCGGCGGACTCTGGAGAGCGACGCGAGCCGTCTCGGGTGGTTGAGAAATCTTTAGTGAAATTACCGCGGCACAGACCAGCACGGCTGCGACGGCGGTAGGATACGAAGCAAGCGAACGAACATCCAGCCCCAACATGAAGGCGTGAGCGCGCTCCACGCCAATGCGCCACAGCGGCTGGCGCAGCAATTCATCGCGCTGCCGGCGATGAAATTCGTGCACGAAATTCTCGAAATAGCCAGGCGGCGGTTGCTCGTAGCGCTTCAACCGAAGCAGCCTCGCGATTTCGTTGTCGTTGAATTCATCCATTTTCAGCGCGCGTTATGAAACGGGGTTTTTTCGAAATTCGTCCAGATAACTTTGCAACTGCCGGTTCGCGTAGAAGAGCCTGGAACGTACTGTTCCTTCCGAGACACGCAAGATTTTACTGATCTCCGCGTGGGGCATTCCCTGGATATGGAACATGGTGACCACGGCTCTGTGATCATCAGACAATTTCATCATGGCCTCGTTCAATCTTCGCTGCAGCTCGGAGAGGTCCGCTTCCCGCACTGGGCTGCTGGTCGCAGTGGACTCCAGGAATTCCTTGTCGTTTTGGATGGAGGAATCGACGTCATCCAGGCTCAATTGGAAACGCCGTCCGCGTTTCTTGAGAAAGTTGAGCGTCATGTTGACCGCGATGGAATGAATCCAGGTGTAAAAGGAGGATTTGCCGCGGAACCCGCGAATGGCGCGGTAGGCTTTAGCAAAAATGTCCTGCAAGAGATCGTTCGTGTCCTCATGGTTGGAGGTCATGTTATAGACGAGACCATAAAGACGCGGCGTGTATTTGATGACTAATTCGTCGAATGCGCCCGCGTCGCCCGATTGGGTGCGCTTCACCAATTCCTGATCTGGATCGACTCTGGGCTGGTCCATCGCCTGTCGCTTAGCTTTAGCACGCCCGTCGAGACCCGACGATAACAAATCGGAAATTCGACGAGCAGGTAAGGCGAGAACGGAATCCATTTTTCGCAATGATGCGTCGATCACCGCCGATCGCGGAGCGACATTAACCAGAGCAAGTTCCCCAACGCAGCGATAAATGCCGCCACATAAGTGAGCGCAGCCGCGTTCAAGACGTTGTTTACTCCGGCAACTTCGCGTCCCGGCTGCACGATCCCCATTTCGCGCAAGATGATTTTCGCCCGGCGGGAAGCATCGAATTCCACCGGTAACGTGATCAGCTGGAAAACCAGCAGAATCAGGTAGCAATAGATTCCGAGCGTGATCAGGCCGGTAATGCCAAAAAATAAACCGCCCAGAATCACGAACGGCAGCATTCGCGACGCAATCATCGTCACCGGCACAATCGCCATGCGCGCCTTTAGCGGCGCATACGCTTTCGCGTGCTGAATGGCGTGACCGGTCTCGTGCGCAGCGATACCAACGGCCGCGACCGAAGGCGTGTGATAAACATTGCTGGAAAGATGCAGTTTCTTGTTCGTCGGATCGTAATGGTCGCCCAGAAAATCATTCGTCTCCACCACATCGACATCGTGAATCTGCGCCGCCTGAAGGATTTCGCGCGCGCATTCCGCTCCGGTGATATTTGCGTTGTCGCGCACCTTACTCCACTTGCTGAACGCGCTGCTCACACGAATTTGCGCCCAAATTCCGATGATCAGTGGGACGCCGATATAAAGCAGCCAGTGCGAGCCGAGGCCAAAACCGAGCGGGTAATACATTTCGATCTTAATTTAACGCGACAAAGCGACTTGTCACTTCGCCGGTGGGAAATTAGACCCGAGACCGTGTTGCGCGTTCATTTGGTGGTAGGGACATCGCGCTGCGATGTCCGGTCGGCGCGGCGCGCCGACCCTACCAAAATTGATCAAATCTCCAACTGCTTTGGAAACCGCGACAGGATTTTGCAACCTTCTTTCATAACCAAGACTACGTCTTCGATCCGCACTCCGCCGAGGCTGGGATAATACAAGCCGGGCTCAACAGTCAGCACCTGTCGATCTTTCAGAGTCACTTTTTGCAAACGTGGATGCTCGTGAATCTCCAACCCAAGACCATGACCAGTGCCGTGAAAAAATCCTACGCGCCGGCCTTTGCGGACTTCGGTGGGGAAACCGCGATTGGCAAAAAATTCCTGGATCGCCTTGTGGATCGTCATCCCATCCACGCCCGCCTTGATTTTCTTCAACGCAAGCGCCTGCCCAGCTTTCACCGTTTCCCAAAGGTTGCGCTGGGCGTCGCTGGCGCGCCCGCGCAAAACGGTGCGGGTCATGTCGCCGAAATA
>QHQA01000180.1 GCA_003219695.1 Verrucomicrobiota bacterium | reverse complement strand
AGCCACAGCGGGTTGATCGATTCGGGCGTGAAACGATTGCGCAACAGCTCCACTGTGACCGCGCGACCACCGCAGTTGTCGCACGCCCAGAAAACTCCGTCTGAAGTGCGCACCTCTTTCAAAGGCACCTTGCAGCGTGGACATATGAGCGGGGCGTCGCTGGCCATTTGAGTAGAAGTAGTGAGAAGTGATTAGTGAGAAGTGATCAGTGATTAGTGAAAAGCAAATTCCGCACGCTCTCACTTCTCATCTGTCACTATCACCTGTGATTCGGCGTTGTTCTGGTATAGTCGCGCATGCACTGGTCTAGTCGCGCCCGGCTATTGGTCCTGACGTTGATTTGCGTTTTTTGGACCGGGCTGATTTTGCTCTGCCATTTTTTGCCGGGTGTCCCGTTTCTGTCGGCGCCGTGGCGCGGCGAACAAAGCTTTGAAGATTTGCTTCGGCGCGAAGGGCGCAAGGCCGCCCCGCCGCGCGATTTTCTTTTCCTCGGACTTGATCAAAGCACATTGGAATTGCCCCCGCTGACGGCGGAAGAAATCGCTGGCAACCGCGCGTTTCAATTGATGACCGCGCAGCCGTTCCCGTGGTCACGAGAAGTTTGGGCGCTTTTGCTTGATCGAGTGTTCGGAGCAGGTGCGCGCCTGGTGATGTTCGACATGATCTTCGATCAGGCGAAGGATGGTGATGCAGCATTTCACGCCGCTCTCGATCGCTACCGCGACAAAGTCGTCCTCGGTGCCAATTTCGATGTGCAAAATGCCGCGCAGGCGGTTACGCCAAACGATGCCTTGATACCGCCGCCGCAACTGCACGATGACCGGGTCGGTTTCGTGAATTTCTGGGCAGACCCGATCGATGAGAAAATTCGAGCTGTGAATTATCGGGTGACGGATCGCCAGCTGGCGAATTTGCCGCCGCATCCGAGCGAGGAAATTTACGAATCTCTTTCCGCACGCGGACTGGAGAAAATCGGTCATGGGAACGATGTGCCCGGCGATTTTCGCGGGCACATGATTCGCTTCACTGAGCCGGATGCGTTCCCGCCGCACCCGCTCTACGAAGTTTTCGATCCAAAACTTTGGCACGCCAATTACGCGGATGGCGCGTTTTTCAAGGACAAGGTGGTGATTGTCGGAGCATCGGCGCAGGTGGCGCACGATGTTTTCGATACCCCGATGAGCCCGGTGACATCGGGCGCGGGACTGCATTTGCAGGCGATGGCTGCGGCGATTGACCACGAATTCTTACACGCAACGCCGCCGAAGGTTCGATTCGCCCTTGTTGGGTTGGCGGGGCTTATCGCGTGGTCGTTGGTCGCGTTCGTGCGCAAACCGTTGCTTTGCCTTGGGGCGTTGGTTGCGGTTACCGCTGCATATCTCGGCGTGGCCCGATTTTTCTACGACAAGACGGGTCTGCTGTTGCTTACAGTTCCCGTCCTCTCTGCGCTGGTTCTCAGCGGGTTTTTTTCGCTCGGGTTCGAATACTTCCTGGAGCGCTTGGAGAAATTGCGCACCCGGCGGACGCTCGAACGCTACGTCTCGAAAAATTTGGTCAAAGAAATTCTCGAGAATCCCGACAGCTATTACAGCTCGCTGCGTGGAATACGCGTGCCGGTGGCAATCCTGTTCTCCGACTTGATTGGCTTCACCACGTTATCGGAAAAAGCCGACTCAGAGGCCCTGGTGGCGCAGCTCAATGAATATCTCACCCAGATGACTTCGGTCATTTTCAGGAATGGCGGCACACTCGATAAATTTATTGGAGACGCGATCATGGCTGTGTGGGGCAACGTGCGCAGCCTTGGCACGGCGCAGGACGCGAAAAGTTGCGCGCGCGCGGCAGTGGGGATGCGAAGTGCGCTGCAGCAGCTCAATGCAAAATGGCACGGTGAGGGGCGCATGGGGCTGGGTATGGGTATCGGGATCAATCACGGCGAAGTCATCGTCGGCAATATTGGTTCCCACGAACGGATGGATCCGACCGTTATCGGGGATGCAGTAAATCTGGCGTCGCGCCTGGAAGGTCTTACTCGAGTTTACGGCGTCGATATTCTCGTTGGCGCTTCGGCTGCCGAACTGGTGCGGGACGAATTTCATTTGCGCTCAGTTGCGCGGGCGCAAGTGAAAGGCAAAACCAAACCCGTTGACATTCTTACCCTGGTTGGTGCCCGGGGCCAGGGCGTCGATCTGGAATTTCTCAAATGGCTGGAAACGTACGAAGAGGCGCTGGAGAAATTTCGGGCCCGCGATTTTACAGAGGCGAAAATCCTCTTTTCACGATTCCTGGAATTTTATCCCGACGATTTGCTGGCCAAAATGTACCTGGGGCGCGCGCTCGAATATGAGCAGGCGCCGCCCGACGAAGCATGGGAGGCCGTGGAAGTGTTCGAGAAAAAATAACGGTCATCCGGAGGCCGCTTTACAGAATACGACCCCATGGTTGGGGCAAGAACGTCCAGGAAATGCGCGCGTCTGGCCGCTCAAAAAAATCTAAAAAAATTTAAAAAAAAGCTTGCCACTGCCCTGGCGCTTCAGCTAGAGGGGAAGCTGGCGAGACTTACAGGCCTTCCAAGCGTTCAAAAAAAATTTAAAAAAAAGCTTGTCAGGCTCCAAAAAGTTTAATAAACGCCACCTTAAACCTAACCAAACCAATGGAGAAACTAATGATTAAAAACGTGCTAAATAAGTTCGGATTCGTGCGTATCGCACTCGTGGCGAGCGCCGGATTTTCATTCATTGTAGCATCGAACGCGTTTGCGCAGGCACCG
>QHQA01000179.1 GCA_003219695.1 Verrucomicrobiota bacterium | reverse complement strand
CATCACTTTGCGCGTGTAATCCCTTTCGGAAATGATTCCCACCAGCCGCTCCTGATCCATAACCAGTAGTGCGCCGACGTTTTTCGCGTCCATCATTTCGACCGCTTTGAGAACTGTTGCTTCGGGTGAAATCGAGAAAATGTCCTCGCTTTTCTGATTCAAGATCGACCGGATGGTACCACTCACGTCCATAAGAGTTTGATCTCAGTGCCTCGACTCCTTGTAGAATAGGCCAAAATCAGGCTGTGGCGCAAAACAAATAAACAAGGAGTGACGGCTTCCCCTTGGCTTGCCGTAGCCTTGGCGAAGGCGTCAGCCGTCATCGTTAAATCGACGGCTGCCCAAGCCGTCGCTCCTTGCCAGCATATCGCCAGGGAGCGAGTTTCGGCGGGCGTTTTCCATTAACAATCGCGCCGGCAACTGCGACGTAGGAAAGCTCCTGGCGATCCACTGCACAGCGCAACATCAATCCGCCGCGGCTCATATCGCCGCGCCCAATGAACTCCGACGGAAATCGCAAACGGTCGCGAAAAGTTGCCAGTAAAACATCCACGTACTTGCCCGTGGCAATGCTGCCCAGAAGAATGACTTCGCTTTCGACAGGTAGCTTCTGTGCCAGAAGTTGCGCGTCGCGCTCGATCGGCACGCGATAACGCGAATCGCCATCGTGAATATCAACCGTGGCAAATTCACGCAAGTCATCGAGATGAATTCGCGTTCTTGCATCGACAAGCCCGCGCGTGGGCGTAATGACAAAGACACCCGAACTTCCACGTGCAGGACGCGCAAATGCGGTTGCGTACGCAATTTTTCCGCGGAAGTAGAGGCCGCTCAGAAACGTGAACACCTCGGCGATTGGCGCGCCGTTTTTGCCACGCAGTTTTCGAGCGAGTTCGAATTCTGCACGATCACTCAGAATCATTCGCGCTCGCTGACCTCCCGCGTAAGCCGGTGAGAGAAGAAAGATGCGACACCGAGTCTTATTCTTCATTCGATTCAATTCTCAACTTCCCCGGCAATCGCCGCAAGCCGGGCTCCCGGCTTGCTTTTTAACGGCGCATGAGAAAATAATGCGACGTGCGTTTGGCCTGGCCATTCAAATCTCGAATCGACGACGATCTCAACGGAGAAGAGCATCATTGTTCCACCGGCGACGCCTGCCCGGACTTCTTGTGCGTGGGCGCGCAGAAAGCTGGAACTTCTTGGCTTTATCGGCAACTGGAGCCACATCCCGATTTCTGGATGCCTCCGGTAAAGGAACTGCATTATCTGGATACTTTGAATAGGACGAAACGATTTTATGCTCCGCGCTCCAAAGATGGGTGCGATGTTTGCTTCTTGGAGAGCATGAAGAACCTGAGTGCCCAATCGTACATCGACCTGCAGAATTACGGCGAATTGTTCCGACACAAGGGAGCGCTTCTGTCAGGTGACATTTCGCCAGCCTATTCGACCCTGAACGATGAAGTCATTGAGCTAGTGGTCAATTATTTTCCCAACTTGAAGGTGATCTTTCTGGCTCGTGATCCCGTCGAGAGAGCTTGGTCGCAATTATCCATGGGCGTGCGTCTCGGAATGATCAGCCGGTTTGACGCGACGGATGCCGAGGAAGTGATTCGGAATTTGCTTAATCCGGGGGTGCTGACCCGCTCGCATCCCAGTAAGGCCATCGCGCGCTGGAAGCGCTATGTTCGTCCGCAATACTTCCGCGTTTATTTCTTTGATGATCTGCAGAAGGATCCCGCTGAACTGCGACGCTCGATTCTGTTTTTCTTGGGCGGCGACCCAGATAAGCCAAGCGGCAGATTAAAGCCGGATGCGAACAATGACACCGGTAGGAACAAACTTCGGCTCACTGCTAAAGTGCGCGCTCGTATGGCTCAGTTTTTTGAACAGGAACTAAAAGCCTGCGCCTCGCAACTGGGCGGAGCTGCAAAGAATTGGCCGGCACGATATGGCTTTTCAATAGTCTGTCTTTTCTGGCAGGTGGCGGATTATTTCGATCTCTTCGTGTGGTTTGATCTGGATTGCCTGACACTGTAGCCGGAGAGATCGGTGCGGCCGGACAATAAATCAGTGTGCGCTGGAGCCAGCGACGGCGGCTACAGCTTTGGCTTTTGCCAGCGCACGATTCGCCTGAAGTTCAGTCAGGTGTTTCTCCGACCAACGGCAAAGCGCGTGCAATGGCTCAATCAGAGTCCGGCCCAATCTTGTCAGTGAATATTCCACTTTGGGCGGCACGACCGGATGAACAGTGCGTTGCACCAGGCCGTCGCGCTCGAGGCTGCGCAATGTTTGG
>QHQA01000037.1 GCA_003219695.1 Verrucomicrobiota bacterium | reverse complement strand
TCTGACCGAAAAAACCTCGGTGAAAGACGTGATCGAATCGTGCGGCGTTCCTCATCCAGAAGTCGATTTGATCCTGGTCAACGGACGCCCCGTCAGCTTCGAGCACGGACTCGAATGCAGCGCAGAGATTGAGGTATTCTCTGTCCAGAAAAAGTCTCCTCAGTTTAAGGAAAATCGACTACAAAGGCGCAACTTTAAGCGATTTATCGCTGACGGTCACCTTGGGAAACTGACGCGCGATCTGCGTTTGCTCGGGTTCGATGTCGCTTACGATCGCCAAGCGCAAGATCGGCAGTTGCTCCACATCATGGCGAGCGAAAATCGCGCATTGCTTACACGAGACCGGCGGCTCCTGATGCATTCGATAGTTCGACATGGCTACTGCCCGCGTTCGCAAGACGCTGACGAACAAACAATCGAGGTGATTCGTCGTTTTGAGCTTTTCGATTCAATCGCTCCATTTACGCGTTGCCTCCGGTGCAATGCGCCGCTGCAAAAGGTCGCAAAGGCTGACGTAATCGAAAAGCTCGAGCCGCTTACCAAAATCTATTATGAGGAATTCCGCCGTTGCACCGGTTGCGGCCAGATTTACTGGGCGGGTTCGCACTTCTCAAAGCTCCAGAGACGACTCGAGCAACTTCGCGCGAATTCTCAAGGCTGAGCGCGCGAGTGCTACAAGCCCCTCTGGGAAAGTTGCAATTAAATCGTATTATCGCCCGCCCAAAGATGAGATTCACCTGTCGCAAGCTTTTCCTCGGTGCGACCATTTTCCTCGGCACCGGGATTTGGACTTCGCTCGAAGCTTACGGTCCGCTGGGCTATGAAATTGTTGGTGCGATTGCAGACGAACGATTGGCGAATACGCCCACTGGGGCAAAAGTCAGCGCACTGCTCGACAGCCTTACGCTGGAAAAAGCGTCAGTGATCGCCGATGAGATTAAAGGCTGGGACAAAAAGGGCGTGGACAACCCACGATCATTCCACTACTCAGCGCACCGGAAACTCGATGCGGAACTGCACGATTTCTGGCGGGCGAACCAGCCGACTCACGACGCAAATTCCGCCGCGCCTTCTCACCATTGGTTCCATTACACGGATGTGCCGGTGATACCTCCGCAACGGTATGGCGATGGCCGCGCCGGCCGCAGCCAATCGGACATCGTGCACATGATTCCCTACTGCATTCGAGTGCTGCAAGGACTGATCGCCGAACAGAATGATCGCAAAATCACCAAGCCTGTGGCGCTAATCTTACTGGCGCATTACGTAGGCGATATTCACCAGCCGTTGCATGTAGGCGCGGAATACTTTACCCCAGACGGCCATGTTGCCGACCCGGACAGGGATTCCTCCGCGGTTGGCGATGAAGGCGGAAATAGTTTTACACTTGAGCTCAGTGATGAGCCGCCGCGGCGCCGGGGTGTTCACAAGAAAAAGCTCCACGGCTTCTGGGATTACGATGCAGTTAATGCGATTTTTTCCCAGCTACCGATTCGACTACGGAAAAGCGAGCTACAGGCCCTCATTGAACCGCTCAAAAAGGAACTGGTCCACGATATGGCGATGCAAGAGCCGAAGAACTGGCGAATGTCATCCAACCTTTTGGTTGAGAATTATGCCGAAGCTTAGGCCGACGAAATTTTGCCTATTGCAGGCAGTGCATACGAGCGGTTGCAATTCAGCAACGTGCAATTCGAAGAGCAAGAAGGCCGCATCGTTGCTGGAGGCGAAGCGAGGGAGAAACCGCAACCGGACCACCTCACTTACCGCAAATGGGCAGCAAATATTGTCCGCGATGAATTGCACAAAGCTGGCTGGCGTCTCGCCGAGTTGCTACAAGAAATTTTGTAAACCAACTCCAATGCGTTGATGGCCGTCCACGTCGTGATGGAAAGACAAAATCGCGCCGGGTTTTCCCGGCGCGATTTTTCCTTAAAAACTCGGATCAGCTCAGGCTTCAGTCTTTTTCGCGCTCGCTGATTTCTTGCATTGCGCTTTCAGCTGCGCGAACTGCTCAGCGGAAAGAATCCCTTTGGCCCGTTGCAGGAAAGTCTTCGTGCTTTCCTTGGTGCAGCCGGCCTTCATGCAATCGGCCTGCCACGTTTCGATCTTCGTCTTTTGATCGGGCGTGAGATTCAGCGTGGCCAGATTAACGCACGCCATTGAGTGCGAGTTCGCCGCGCCTTTGGCGCAACAAGCCTTGTCTCCTGCAAATGCGCTGGATGCCGTGAGCATCGCAGCGGTAACTAAAGCGATGGTGGTAATTTTTATCATGGTGAATGCTCAGATAGCCGCGCTGGCAAAAGCGTTCAAACTTTTTTTACATTAGCGGGCCATGCCAGGCAATTGCATGGGATTGCGGCTGGCACGGCTGCCTCTACAGTGACGCGATGATTCTCGAGCCTGTTCGGGCCATCCAGTTATCCGAAATTCAGCAAGCGCGCGAACGAATCGCGAAAACGATCGTTCGCACTCCACTAATTCGCCTCGAGCTCGGGTCAAGATTCCCTGATATCCGCCTCAAGCTGGAAAATCTACAGCCGATTAACGCCTACAAATTGCGCGGCGCGGCAAATGCCATGGCGCTGCTCCCTGAATCCGAACGCAAGCGCGGTGTGTGGACGATCAGCGCGGGGAACGCTGGGCAAGGCGTTGCCTACGCGGCAAGGGCGGCAGGCGTGCCGTGCACCGTCGTAGTGGTCGAGACAGCGCCGCAGTCGAAACTGGAGCGGATGAAAGCGCTCCGGGCAAAACTCCTTCCAGTCCCGTATGAGGTCGCCTGGCAAGCTCTTCAGGAGCGTTCATTTCCCGGGGCCGAAGGCACATTCATTCACCCGTTCGACGATCACAACTTTATCGCCGGCCACGGCACGATGGGGCTGGAAATTCTTGAAGATGCGCCAGACGCAGCTGCGGTCATCGCCAGCATCGGCGGCGGCGGATTGATCACAGGCATAGGCAGCGCAATCAAGGCGCTGAAACCGGAAGTGAAGGTCTTCGGAGTCGAGCCGGAAACGGCGGCGCCCGCTGCGCTTTCGTTCGAGAAAGGTTCGCCGCAGGTGTTTCCAAAATGGGAAGCGTCATTCGTAGATGGCGCCGGCGGGCAGAGCATGTTCCCGCGGATGTGGGAACGTATGCAGCCGATCGTGGACGGTTATTTCGTCGTGACTCTCGAGGAAACGAAAGATGCTATGCGGCTCCTGGCGGAAAAAGCGCGGATTATCTCTGAAGGCGCAGGCGCGCTGCCAGTTGCCGCGGCGCTAAGCGGAAACGCTGGCAAAGGGCCAATCGTGGCCATTGTATCAGGTGGAAATATCGACCTGCAGAAGTTCTGCGAGCTGATCGCGTCCTGAAGCTGCTGCTCGAAGTTTTTCTCGCGCACAAGCAGGTTGACTTTTTCTTGGCGATTTGAAATAGACTTGTCCCACCAAAACTAAAAAGGAGGAATTACAAATGAAGATTGGAGACACAGCACCCGATTTCGAGGCACAAACCAGCGAGGGCCAGATCCGTTTCCATGATTGGATCGGCAATTCGTGGGCCATCCTGTTTTCGCACCCGAAAGACTTCACGCCGGTCTGCACGACCGAACTCGGCTACATGGCCAAGATCAAGCCTGAGTTCGATCGCAGGAACGTGAAGATCATGGGGTTGTCGGTCGATTCAACCGGCGACCATCAAGGATGGGCGAAAGACATTGAAGAGACTCAAGGACACGCGCCTAACTACCCGATCATCGGAGACGCGGATTTCAAGATCTCAAAGCTTTACGGCATGCTTCCCGCGGACGTAGAGGGCGACCCGAAGAAGCGCACGCCCGCGGACAATGCCACCGTGCGCAACGTGTACGTCGTCGGGCCGGACAAAAAGATCAAGCTCATCCTGGTCTATCCAATGACAACAGGCCGGAACTTCGACGAAGTGCTGCGAGTGATTGATTCCCTACAACTGACCGCAAAACATCAGGTCGCTACTCCGGTGAATTGGAAACCCGGCGAGGACGTGATCATCTCCGGCTCGGTGTCCGACGAGGAGGCCAAGCGGCGTTATCCGCGAGGCTGGAAAGCGCCAAAGCCGTATATTCGGATCGTCCCGCAGCCGCAGTAATTGTAGGGCGTTTGTGCCAAACGCGGCACGAGGAATATTGCTAGGGCTGACGCAACGCGCCATCCCTACCACTCCGCGTGTTCAGCGGAATATTCCACGGGATCCTGACGAAAATACTTTTGCAATTCAGCGTATAGCTTTGGATGACGAGCGCGTAATGCACGCGGCTGCTCAAAGAATGCCTCGACCGATACGGCAAAAAATTCAGCGGGATCAGTCGCTCCGTAAGTATCAAGCAAGGTCGGTATTCCGGTCTCGTCTGCAGCCCGCAGCGACGCAAACTCGGTTCCCATAACTTCGCTCCAGGCCAATTGCTGCTCGCGGGTCGCCAGTCCCGGCATGCCATCAGCTGCATGATTCTCAAAGTCGAGTTGATGAGCAAATTCGTGAAGGACAACGTTCTTACCATCGGAGGGATCAGCCGCGCCATGTTTGACGCCGCCCCACGAGAGGACCAACGAACCCATTCTACGGCCGGTTTCCCCAAGACGACTCACAGTCCCTTCTTCCCAAACATGCTGGTCAACCTGGTGGTCTTCCTGCACCATGTATGTCAGTGGATAAACAAGAATCGTGAGCAGACCGGGGAAATAGCCCGTCTCGCGGTGCAATAACAGAAGACAAGCTTGTGCCGCGATAGTCACGCAGACCTCATCCGTGATCGCGAAACCGCCACATCCCTCGAAACGTTTCTCAGCGAGGAATACTTGAATGTGACCAAGTAGTTCCGCGCGGTCGCTCGCGGGCAGTTTGCGAAAAAATACAACGTGACGCTGAACTAACGTCAGCCATTCTTTCGGAAACGGTCGCGCTCGCAGGCGGCGCCGCCTTCGCTGCTTCAGCAACTCAAAGATCACGGTATAATTTAAACACCACGCGTAGGAGAAGGAAGCGCGATTTCGCAATCCGCCCTTTTCGAAACGGCGGACTGGCCGCCTTCGCAAATGCTACGGCGCGCCACGGAGACCCCGGCGCCGCGCGTTGCTTGCCACAATTCGATCTCGCATTCAACGGCGATTCGTCTAAGAATGAAGCTATGAACACGATCTCAATTTCCCGGCGTAATTTTGCGCAACTGTTGGGTGCGGCTGCGGCAGCGACTCTCGTTAGGCCTGAGTTTTCATTCGCAAAACAACCAGAGCATGTCGCTGCAACTGCTGGCGTGGTTCGATTAAGCGCAAATGAAAACCCTTACGGACCTTCACCGAAAGCATTGCAGGCGATAACAGATTCGTTCGGCCTCGCATGTCGTTATCCGGACGAGCACAACAGCATCCTGATAGACAAACTAGCGAAACTGAATGCCGTTTCTCACGATCAAATCTTACTCGGCGACGGTTCCAGCGAGATTTTGAAACTCTGCGCGGAGACATTCACCGGCAAGGAGCGCGGGACACTTGTCGCGGCTGATCCCACCTTCGAAGCGATTCTGGAGCAGGCCAGCGCCAACGGCGCCGAAGTGGTGAAGGTTCCGTTGACCTCGAGCTTTGCTCATGATCTCCCCAAAATGGGCGCCGCCGCACAGCGAGGTTTAATTTACGTCTGTAACCCGAACAATCCCACCGCAAGCATCACACCGAATGATCAACTGCGCGATTTCATCACAAAGACTCCGCGCGCAACCATGATTCTCGTGGACGAAGCATACTTTCACTACGCCGACAGTCCCGACTACGAGAGCGTGATCCCGCTAGTGAAGGACAATTCGAACCTGATTGTCGCGCGCACTTTCTCGAAAGTTTATGGCATGGCTGGATTACGCTGCGGTTACTGCGTGGCGCAAAAGGAAACGATTGAGCGGATGCGCCCATATCAGATGTGGGACAGCGTCAACATCATGGCTCTCGCCGCAGCGAGCGCGAGCCTCGACGATCCCGATCAGGTTCCCAACGGCCAGCGCTTGAACAAGGAGGTCAAAGAATTCACGGTCGGCCAGCTTGATAAAATGGGCTACAAAACAATTCCGTCCCAGGCCAATTTCATCATGATCGATTGCAAGCGTCCCGTTGTGCCACTCATTAAGGCCATGAAAGAACGCGGCATCCAAGTCGGCCGACTATTCCCCGCGTTATCGAATCACATGCGTCTGACGATTGGTAAAAAATCCGAGATGGAAACTTTTCTGGCAGCGTTCAACGCGGTCATGACCTGACGCGCGGAAAAATCAACCGCCGAACCAGATTGACGAATAGACGCTCATCGCGCCAAGCGCGTGCGTGGCCTTGCTCTTTTTAGGAGAACAAGGCGCGCAGGCAGAGGTAAACAGCGCCGACAAGAACGCTGGCGACGGTTACAATCAGCAACAGTTTCTTGTTCTCGGTTTTCCGTGGCTGCTCACTGATAGATAACGCGATGCCTGGCGGGAACAGGGCCTCGAGCGCTTCGTGATACAAGTGTCGGTGATCTACCGACATTTCGCCGGCGTGATTAAACTCGATGTCGTTCACGATGATCTTCGCCTTCAGTTTTGCAGCCAGTCGCGCGCCGGAATGAAGCGCGGGCGGATCGTCCACCGCTGGATCATACCTCTCCCCGAAACTTAGTGGCGTCTCATGAGCACTCGCGTGCTCGCGGCCGTTGAACTGGATCTTCGTTTTGGGTCTCGTGTCCACAAAAAACGCGAGAATCAAAACTCGAATCCCGCATTTTCACAACTATTTTTCGCGAAATTCTAGCGCGCCGTCTTTTGCGTCAACTCGCACGGTCTGGTCTTCGCGGACTTAGTTATTGCCAAATCATCGGCCGGATGTGTGGCCAGAAAATAATTGCACCGATTATCGTCGCGGCGATTGCTGTAATGAGCACCGCTTCCGCCCCGACATCTTTTGCCTCGCGCACAATTGGATGAAAATTCGGCGACGCAGCGTCAGCCAGGAATTCGAAAGCGGTATTCAGCGCTTGTCCACCATAGTCGAGATAGCTAGGACGCTTTCATGTGCTGGGTGCTCGCGTTGCCGTGAATTCTACCCGGGACCAAGCGCGCATTCCCGTGAATTCTACCGGGACCAAAACGGCGTTGAGAGCGCGTGGCTTGGCCTTCCAGTGTTTGAGGGAATCGATCGTAGCGCGGTCGAGCATGGGTGAGCCGGTGCTCTTCACGATGTGAATCTCGCGCAGATGACCCGTCTCATAATCGAACCGCAACTCGAATATACCTGTGCCGGTAACTACGTGATGCCACTTATCGAAGGGATATTCCGGTCGTATCGCATAAAGGAGCAAATGCCTCTGCAGGGCCTCCTTCACTAGCATCGGCTTCGGATCAGCGGCGAAACACCGCAGTACCATAATAGCAAGGGAGAGAAAAATGATGCACAGGCGCATAGACCTAACGAGATATAAATGAAATTTTCCCATCTAATCTACCCCTCACCTGGAGAAGAATCCGAAACAAGCGGAATCACGCAAAGGAGATTTTAATCCAGGAAAAACCGTGCCGAAAAATTTCTGAAAAGATATATGTCATATACAACCTCGGGGCCGACCGCGATCAAGGGATAGAAACATCCCGCGGCGATAACGGCGACACTCGCGATCGCATGAATCCACGCATTATGCTGACAACAGATCATTCGAACAATTCCAGTGATCGCATGCCGAAAACTTCGAATGCGGCCGCTAAACTGAAACGGACGAGTTTCCGTGCGGGTTTGCTCCAGTATCCGCACGTTGCTTGATCGACGGATATTCCGCTTTCATGTGCTTTTCGGCCTTATCTCGCCTGTCAGCAGTTTGTTTAACTTTTCTGCGACGCCCAGATCGCTGGCCCATTTTTGCACGTACCCGCGATCAAGTGAAGTTGATTGAATTGCAACCACACCCGCAGCATCGCCGATTTGCCGTTCGGAGGGCGTAACCGAGTCCCAATAGAGCTTATGCAAGATCACATCTTCGGCGGTGGCGATCCATGTTCGTTCGCCAAACAGGTCGATCTCGACTCTGCGCTGGAACATGGATATTTCGAATGGCCGCTCGGAACGCAATAACCAGAAATCGATTTTCAGGGCCGACCGCCGGTCGATGGCGTTGATACGGTGGGCTAAACACTGCCCGCGCCGCTGATTCGTCCACATAGAAATCGGCCGCGAATTCGCTGAATAGTCTCGGGATTGAGTCATCGGCAAGCTGCGCCACGAAATCGAGGTCGTGGGTTGTGCGTGGAATACCCCAGTAGTTGCTTGCCATCGCACCGGTAAGCAAATATTTGACGTCCGCGCGATTCAGGCGGCGGACCGCGTCGATGGCTAACTCCTGCTCTGTCACAAACGATGGGCGAGCATGATTCGCTCGCGCAAGAGCCGCTCCACTTCTTCACTGCTTGCGTTCGGATGCTGATGCCGAATGCCTTCGCGCGTGATCGCACACGCAAGCTCATGCAAATCAAACGAAAGTTTTAGTCTCTCTTCACCAGTCATCGCACGATATTTCTCGATCTGCTTTTGGAGCGCTGCTTCGGCGGTCATGGCAAATACTACACTCGAAACGACAACTGGCCGTTTCGCGCATCGACGTCGATGGTCTGGCCTTCTCGGATTTTGCCTTCAAGGATGTCGATGCTGAGCGGGTCGAGGATTTCTTTTTGAATGGTGCGCCGGAGCGGGCGTGCGCCGTAAACAGGATCGTAGCCTTCGCGCGCAAGAAGTTCCTTGGCTGAATCGGAGAGTTTGAGCGTGATCTTTTGCTGCTCGAGACGCTTCGACAAGCGGCGAAGCTGAATCTCGACGATTTTCTTGAGATCATCTTCACTGAGCCGGTCGAAAATGATAATTTCGTCCACCCGATTGAGAAACTCAGGCCGGAAATGCGCGCGCAACGCGTCGGTGACCAGACGGCGGCGTGCTTCGCGTGATTCTTCTTCGCTGATGTATTGCGAACCGATGTTGGAGGTCATGATGACAACGGTGTTCTTGAAATCGACCGTTCTCCCCTGCCCGTCCGTAATCCGGCCGTCATCGAGCACTTGCAGCAACACGTTGAACACATCGGGATGCGCTTTTTCGATTTCGTCGAAAAGCACCACCGAGTAGGGTTTGCGCCGCACGGCTAGGGAAAGTTGGCCGCCTTCCTCGTAGCCGACGTATCCCGGCGGCGCACCGATCAAACGCGCAACCGTGTGTTTCTCCATGTATTCGCTCATATCGATACGAATCATGGCGTTCTCGTCGTCGAACAAAAATTCCGCAAGCGCGCGGGCCAACTCCGTTTTACCAACGCCGGTGGGTCCGAGAAAAATAAATGAACCGAGAGGGCGATTCGGGTCCTGCAAGCCTGCGCGCGCGCGGCGCACGGCGTTGGCAACCGCCTTGATGGCTTCGTCCTGTCCCACCACGCGCAAATGCAAATGCTCCTCCAGTTTCACCAGCTTTTCGCGCTCGCCTTCCTGCAATCGCGAAACGGGAATGTGCGTCCAACTCGAAACAACTTCAGCGATGTCGTCCTCCGTCACTTCTTCGCGCAGCAGCGATTTCTTGGCCTTTGCACTTTTTGTTGTCGCGTCAGCCAATTTCTTTTCCAACTCTGGGATTCTGCCGTATTGAATTTCGCTCGCCCTGGCGAGATCGCCGCGACGCTGCGCGCGTTCGAGCTCAGTGCGGAGTTTATCGAGCTCTTCCTTCCATTTCCGCTGTTCTCCGAGAACTGCTTTTTCTTTTTGCCATTCGGCTTTGAGCGTATTCGATTTTTCCTTTAACTCTGCCAATTCTCTCTCGAGCTTCTTCAAGCGTTCCTTGCTCGCAGGATCTTTTTCTTTCTTGAGCGCCTGCCGTTCCATTTCGTGCTGCATGATCTCGCGCTCGATCACGTCAATTTCCGTCGGCATGGAATCCAGCTCAATCTTCAGGCGCGACGCCGCTTCGTCGATAAGATCGATCGCCTTGTCCGGGAGGAAGCGATCGGTGATGTAACGATGCGAGAGCATCGCGGCTGCAACGATTGCGCCATCGGTGATGCGAACGCCGTGGTGCACCTCATAGCGTTCTTTCAGTCCGCGGAGAATCGCGATCGTGTCTTCCACACTTGGTTCGTCCACCAGCACAGGTTGGAAACGCCGCTCTAAGGCTGCGTCTTTCTCGATGTACTTGCGATATTCATCAATCGTCGTCGCGCCGATGGTGTGCAATTCGCCGCGCGCCAGCATCGGCTTGAGCATGTTCGAAGCATCGACCGCGCCTTCCGCCGCACCGGCGCCCACGATGGTGTGCAACTCATCGATGAACAGTATGATTTGGCCTTCGGCGTCGGTCACTTCTTTAAGGAACGCTTTAAGACGGTCTTCGAATTCGCCGCGGAACTTTGCGCCAGCGACCATCGCGCCGATGTCCATCGCAATGATGCGCTTGTTTTTCAGCGAATCCGGGACGTCGCCGCTGACGATGCGACGCGCCAGGCCTTCGACGATTGCCGTTTTGCCAACGCCCGGATCGCCGATGAGCACTGGATTGTTTTTTGTTCGGCGCGACAATACCTGCATGACGCGCCGAATCTCGTTATCACGACCGATAACGGGGTCAAGTTTGCCTCGGCGCGCGAGCTGAGTGAGGTCGCGTCCATATTTCTCCAGCGCCTGAAATTTGGCCTCGGGATTTTGATCGGTGACGCGTTGCGAGCCGCGGACCTGCTGAAGTCCCTGCATGAGCTTGTCGCGCGTGACTCCGAAATCCTTCAGTAATTTTGCCGCAGGAACGTTACTACCAGTCAACGCCAGCAAATAATGCTCGGCGCTGGTGAACTCATCCTTCAGCTTCGACATTTCCTTCTCTGCATTGTCCAGCACCGTGCGGAGTTCATTTGATAGCCGCAAATCAGCGGCGGCGCCGTGAATCTTCGGGCGATGCTCCAAATCTGAACGCAGTCGTTCGCGTAACTGATCTACATTCGCTCCAATCTTTTCGAGGAGCGGCCGGGTTATGCCGTCACTTTGATCCAGAAGAGCCGAGAGAAAATGTTCGTTTGTGACCTCCGGATGATTGGATTGCGAAGCGACGTCATGCGCCGCTTGCAGCGCCTCCTGCATCTTCTGTGTGTATCTGTCGATGCGCATACTTCAAGATAGTGAACGTAACTCACACAGGCAATTGGCCGTAAGGTAGGGACGCCGCGCTGCGGCGTCCGGTCGGCGCAGCGCGCCGACCCTACCAATGCAAGGCAGGCGTTTGACACAAACGCCGCTACAACGGTGAGTGTTTGGAATGAGCGCGGAGGTGAAACTATCGACTCGGCACGCGTTGCGTGTTTTACGGCCCGGTTCGTTTCGCCGTTACATCGTCGGCAGTTCGATCTCCGACACGGGAACGTGGATGCAGGTAATGGCCCAAGGTTACGTGATGAGCACCCTCACGAACAAGGCGATCATGCTCGGAATGGCCAATCTCGCTGCTGGTCTGCCGATGCTCCTCTTGACCATGGCTGGCGGTTCGGCGGCGGATCGTTTCGACAAACGCAAAATTCTTCTCGTGACTCAATATCTCCAGATCGCGCTCGCAATTTCCATCGGGCTCTTGATCATGAGCGGCAAAATCCAGATTTGGCACATCCTGGCGTTTGCGGTCGTGCTCGGCATTTCGAACTCATTTGAAATGCCGACGCTCAACGCGTTGGTGCCCGAGTTGGTGAAACGCGACGAAATTCAAAGCGCAATTGCCATTGATCGCGCCGTGTTTCACGGCTCACGCGTGGTCGGTCCCTCGCTCGCTGGAATTTTCATCAGCGTGTGGGGCGCAGCTTCGGCATTTTTTCTGAATGCAATTTCGTTCGTAGCGCTCATCATCGCCCTGTTAACGATCCCGCCGCGACTGCGCGGCACCGCCGAGGAGGAACATAAACGCGCCAGTGGAATCAAGGACGGTTTTCGTTACGTCGCGAAAGACAAGCCGAGTCTGGCGATGATCGGCCTCATCGCAGCGACCACGGTTTTCATTTTCCCGATTATCACCGTGATGATGCCGTTGTATGTAAGACTGGTACTTGGGCTCGGCGCCGATCGGCTCGGATTTTTGATGGGCGCTTCGGCTGTCGGCTCAGTGGTGGGCGCAATTTTTCTAATCAGCATTCCACGGCGGAAGCGCGTGCCGATCATGATGGTGAATGTGGGGATCGTCGGAGTCGCGATTTTTAGTTTGTCGCGCGCCCCAAGCTTTTACCTCGCGACCGCGCTGCTCATTTTTAATTCACTCGGCCTGTCGATGAACTTTGGATTGGCGAACACGATTGTGCAGGAACGGGCACCCGATTATCTGCGCGGGCGCGTCTCGGCGGTGTTCATGTTAAGCTTCGTTGGTCTTATGCCGGTAGCTGGCTTGGGGATTACCGGACTGTCTGATCTAATCGGAATGCGCACGGCGCTAGCTATCGCGGCAGTCTGCTACGCCGCGATTGCGCTGATCGTGCTCGCCCGCGTGCGACGCGAATGCTCGCAACCCGGAGTCGCAGAAACGCCCAGCGCCGAAAGACCCGCTCCACCGATCGCCGCTGCCGTTTAGCGTGATCGCGTTTTCCACCTGCTGGAACTCCGGACGGCACACCGCCGGAGACGCGATGCTGCGCGAAATCAAAAGCGAACTCGGCTTTGATTTAATCGAGTTGGGACACGGGATCCGCATGTCGCTGATGCCGGGAATTCAAGAAATATTTGATACGGGGCAAGTCCGTTTCACCAGTTTGCATAATTTTTGTCCGTTGCCGGTGGAAGTGATGATGGCTTCGCCGGACTGTTATGAATTTTCCGCAGTTCCTTCAGCGGAACGTGAGCGCGCCGTTAGACAAACATTTCAGACAATTGATTTCGCCGAGCGGCTGGGCGCACCGTTCGTCGTCCTGCATTTGGGCCATGTGAAGATGCGGCCAATCACCGATTCGTTGATCAAGCTGGCGCAAGCCGGTGAGCAATTCTCGAGAAGATATGTACGAGCGAAGTTAAAGGCGGTGCAAACGCGCGAGCGGCTGGCGCCTGTTTATTTGAAGCGGATAAGGGATTGCCTGCTCCGCATCATTGATCACGCCGATTCGAAGAATGTCAGGATCGCTTTGGAAAGCCGGCGCGGTTACGAAGAAATTCCAACCGAGCGTGAGTTAACAGCGTTGCTTGAAGGGATTGGATGCGCGCGCGTGGGTTACTGGCACGACTTCGGTCACTCACAAATCAAAGAAAACCTGGGGTTCATTGATCACGCCGAATGGCTGCGCACGATGGGATCGCGTGCGTTTGGGTGTCACGTGCAGGATTGCATTTGGCCCGCAAAAGATCATGAAGTGCCTTTTACCGGTGATGTTGATTTTGAGAAACTTGTTCCGCTTCTCCCGGCAAACTGCTTATTTGTCTGGGAGATGGGCCCGAACAAACCC
>QHQA01000036.1 GCA_003219695.1 Verrucomicrobiota bacterium | reverse complement strand
TAATAAAAACGAATTATGAAAAATACCTTGTCTAACACTACCGCCAAAATCTTTAAATCTGTTTGCCCATCCAACGTTTACCCGCGTATACGAGTCTCGCTTTGCTTGGTCCTTTGCACCTTGGGGCTGGGCCTTTCCGTGAATGCCGGCGGAACGACGACGAACATCACCACGTTCGATGCACCGGGCGCGGGAACAGCGGCAGGCCAGGGCACAATCGCCTTCAGCCTCAACCCGTCAGGGGCGATCGCGGGATTCACCCGAGACGCCAATAATGCCCGGCACGGCTTTCTGCGCGCTCCCGACGGGACCTTTACCATCATCGACGATCCGGCCGCGGGCACTTGTTCAGCATCCTGTGGAACCATCGGGAACGGCCAGGGCACGCGTGCTTACGCCATCAACCCATCTGGGCAAATCGTGGGATCTTACACCGACAACAGCGCCCACTGTCACGGCTACGTGCGTGCTGCTAACGGCACGTTCACCCAGATCGATGCTCCGGACGCGGGCACAGGACCGTTTCCACAGGGGACCTTCCCATCAAACATCACTCCAATGGGCATTAACCCGGCAGGCGCGATCATCGGATTCTACGTGGACGCGAGCTCAGTACAGCACGGCTTCGTGCGCGCTCCTAACGGCATCATCACCGAATTCGATCCCACTGGCTCCATATTCACCGACCCCAACGCCATCAACGCTGTGGGCGCGATCGCGGGATTCTACTTTGATGCAAACTTCGTGGGTCACGGCTTTCTGCGCGCTCCCAACGGCACCATCACGTCGTTCGATGCCCCGGGCGCCGACCATACCCCGGGCAGCTTCAACGGCACATTCGGCGTAGGCCTCACTCCGAACGGGGAGATCGAAGGAGTCGACGTCGACGTAAACGGTGTGCTTCACGGCTTCGTGCGCGCTACCGATGGCACCTTCACCACGTACGATGTCCCGGGCGCGGGGACAGGGGCAGGCCAGGGCACCCTCCCTGAAAGCAACAACACCCAGGGGGCGATCACGGGACAGTTCATCGACGGAAACTTCGTGAATCACGCCTTCGGGCGGTCTAATCAGGGCAGCTTCAGCACGTTCGATGTTCCGGGCACAGGCACAGGCGCAGGCCAGGGCACCATCCCTGTGGACAACAACGACCCGGGAGCAATCACGGGAGAGGCTATTGACGGAGGCAACGTGATACACGGCTTCCTCGTGGAAGGCTTGTAAGCGTACCTAGAAGTGGACAAACCTGCACCGCAACTAAGCCGCCAACAAATCAGCAAAGCCTAACAAGAGCAGCATTTCACAATGAGCCGTCACGTTTTACGGCGTGGTGACTTTTTGGTTCGCTCGACGTCGAAAAACATGATCGCGCTTACGGCTCTTTGAAATCGCCTGCGCGCTCGGCGGGAAAGCACGGTAGTGTGGTTGATTATGCTGGGACGATTTGGTCGCCTACTCTTTTCGTTGGCAATAATTGGAATGGGCGTAGAGACATTGATCTGCTCGTACGTTTCCAGTCATTCGCTTGGCCCACACTATAAGGTTGTGCCAGTGATTCCGTGGCTACCGGCTATTCCGAGTTTGGCCTACCTCGTCGGAGCAATCTTTATCCTCTCCGGGGCAGGCCTGCTTTTTCAACGAAACGTGGCGGAGTCTTCCATCATACTCGGTGTACTGATGTTACTCTGTGGACTCGCGTTTGACGTGCCGCGACGTCCCAATCTCATGAGCGCCGAGTGGCGCACCAATGTGCTCGAACCAATCGCCATTGGCAGCCTAGCATGGCTCGCGCCTGGCTTGGGCGGCATTCCGAGATGGCTTCAAAGGACGAGCTGCTATCTTCTTGCATTTGCGTTTATCGTCTTTGGCATCGCCCACTTTCAGGTTCTCACCTTCGTTGCCAGCCTCGTGCCCGGCTGGATTCCCTGGCACCGGTTCTGGACTGTGTTCTTCGGCGTAGCCTTCATCGCCGCGGGCGTAAGCTTCGCCACTGGATTCCTGCAGCGGTGGGCGGCTTTAGGTGTGGGACTGATGTTCGCGCTCTGGACTGCAACAATTCACGTACCGGCTGTTCTCAACCTCTTGCGTACCCCCGGCGCACCTCAAGACCCCGACAAGTGGTCGGACGTGTTCATTGTCGCAGCGCTTTGGGGAGGCTCGTGGGCGCTCACGCGCGATTTGCGCGATAGAAAAGATGTAAGCTTGAGGGCAGATTTCAATCGGGCCTAACGAGACGATCCAGCCAACTCCGAAGGCGTTCGCTCTCCACGGCGGGTAAACTGAGCAGGCCCGCTGGGCGTTGTTCTAAGAAAGTTGAGGGTTAATAGATGATCCGCCTTCGGATTGCTATGGCGCGACAAGTAGTTGAGAGTGAAGCAAAGCTCGCCGTCACCTGCGATCGCTGAGCTTGTTCTCGTTGGACGTATGAAACTGCGTTTGATTTGTTTGCTTGCTACACTCCAACTGAGTTTGTTTTCGTTGGCAGCACAAGACCCAACCGCTCTTGGCGTTTCCGCGTCACAACTGCAGCCTTCGCGGCCGCCAGCAGCATCGGCGCCAGCTGCACCGCTTCGCGATGGCGCCCACGACTTTGATTTCTTAATCGGTAATTGGAAGGCTCATGTTCGACGGTTGCCGGATCGTCTCGTCGGTTCGACCAGTTGGACCGAGTACGACGGCATCTCAAATCACAAGAAGCTGCTCGACACCAATGCGAATTTCGAAGAGTTCGAAGTCGATAATCCTGAGAAGCACCTGCACATCAAAGGTCAAACGCTCAGGTTATACAATCCGGACTCGCGCCAGTGGAGTATCTACACGCTAGACTTGGACAAAGGCATTCTCAACCTGCCGCCAGTGGTTGGTCAGTTTGCCGGTAATCGCGGCGAGTTCTACGATCAGGAACAATACAAGGGTCGCGCGATCCTGGTACGCTACGCCTGGTTGAATATCTCACCGAAATCGGCGCGGATGGAACAGTCCTTCTCGCCCGATGGCGGCAAAACGTGGGAAACAAACTGGATCTGCGAACTCACTCGCTAGTACCAACGCTGCGACAATAGGTCTAAGGAACGTTTTCGCTGGTAGCGGCTGTGTCCGCCCTCGATTTAGCGAGTTTACTGCGGTGGACGCCATAGAGGAAGTAAACGATCATCCCGATGATGAACCAGACGATGAGGCGTTCCCATGTGCGCCATGGGAGCGAGATCATCAGATAAAGCGCTGACAGCGCGCCCAGCGGCGCGACGATCCACACGGCCGGTGTTTTAAATGTGCGCGGTAACTCCGGCTCGCGAATACGCAACACGAGCACGCCGATTGAGACGATCACAAACGCCAGCAACGTGCCGATGGAAACGAGGCTGCCCGCTTCGCGCACGGTGAACAGCGCAGCGAAAATGGCAACCACAACGCCGGTCACTATCGTCGTGATCCACGGGGTGCGGAATTTTGGATGAACTCTACTGACAAACGGTGGCAGCAGGCCGTCGTCGGCCATTGTCCAAAAAATACGCGACTGCCCCAGCAGCATCACGAGAATGACCGAGCTAAGCCCGGCGATTGCGCCTAGCTTAATAAGCGCCGACATCCAGCCCAGTCCCGCATGGTCCGCCGCTACGGCAATCGGATCCGGTACATCCAGTTGCAGGTAAGGCACGATGCCCGTTGCCAACGCCGATACCGCGATGTAGAGCACTGTGCAAATTAACAGCGAGCCGATGATGCCGATAGGCATGTCGCGCTGCGGATTTTTTGCTTCCTGCGCCGCTGTGCTGACTGCGTCGAAACCGATGTAGGCGAAAAACACGATCCCCGCGCCTTGCATCACGCCGCTCCAGCCGAACTGGCCGCGCGCGCCGGTGCTTGGCGGAATGAATGGATGCCAGTTGGCGGGATTCACCGCGTGAGCCGCGCCGAAGATGAACAGCAGCACAACTGCGACTTTCACGAACACAATGATGTTGTTCACCGTCGCCGATTCGCGAATGCCGATTACCAGCAGGAACGTGATGATGGCGATAATGATGACGGCCGGGAGATTAAAGATCGCCGTCACCTGGGTTCCGTCCGCCAGTGTAATCAGCGTCCCGCGCGCCGCCGACAACTGCGCCGGGATGTGAATACCGATGTCATGCAAAAACGAGACGACGTAGCCCGACCAACCGATGGAAACCGTGACCGCCCCGAGCGCATATTCCAAAATCAAATCCCAACCGATGATCCACGCGAACAACTCGCCGAGCGTGGCATAGCCGTAGGTATAAGCGCTGCCAGCCATGGGCACCAGCGACGCAAACTCGCTGTAGCAGAGAGCAGCGAAAATCGAGGCTACGCCCGCGAGCACGAACGATAAAACAACCGCAGGCCCGGCGTTCTGCGCCGCGACGGTGCCAGTCAGCACGAAAATGCCCGTCCCGATGATCGCGCCGATTCCGAGCGCGGTGAGGTTCGTAGGCCCGAGCGCCCGATGTAGCCGAAAGTCCGTCAGCGCATCGGCTTGAAGCTGCGTGACACTTTTTCGTCGAAGTAGATTCATTGAGCGAAATCGTTTTGCGCTGTGCTAATCGGAGTGGCCTTGCCAAGTCAAGCTGGCAGTGGTTTTTTCCCGAAAAATTTCCAGAGAAAATAAATTGGCACACCGGTCAGCACGATCACCAGGCCTGGCCAGGTTGTTTGCACTCTGTAAGCGAGCAGGACAAGCATGATGACCATGGCGCCCACGATGTAGAGGGCGGGTAGAATCGGGTAACCCAAAGCGCGGTACGGACGTTCTGCGTCTGGTCGCTTCCGACGAAGCACGAACACGCCGGCAATAGTCAACACGTAGAAAATCAGCGCGGCGAAAATGATATAATCCAGCAGGTTGCTGTAAAGATTGCCATAGGTGACGGCGCCACTGGCTGAAACGTTTCGCGTGCGCGGCAGCACCAGCAAAGCTGTCCAGATTCCCTGGAGCACCAGCGCAATTGCCGGCACATGTTTCGAATTCAGCCGCGCTGTCGCTTGGAAAAACAACCCATCCTGCGCCATCGCGTAATACACGCGCGCCCCGGCGAGAATCAGCCCGTTGCAACAACCGAACGTGGAGATCATGATCGCGACCGCCATGATGCCGGCGCCCGCGCCACCGAACATCACCTGCATCGCCGCGGTGCCGACTCGATCGTCTGGGGCGTGCTGAATTTTGTCCAACGGCAGCACAAACAGGTAAGCGACATTCGCCAGGATGTAGAGCGTGATCACGAGCCCGGTGCCGAACAACAGCGAGAGCGGAATATTCCGGCGCGGTTCGCGCACTTCACCGGCGGTAAACGTGATGTTGTTCCAAGCATCTGCGGAGAAGAGCGAACCGACCTGTCCAACGCAAATTGCGATTAACATCCCCAGCGCACCGCCCGTGGCAGTGACCGCTCCGATAAACCCGAGATCCGATGTGATTGGCGAAACCGTGGTCGGCGTCCAGAAATTCGCGAAATTCGCGTGAAGCGCGCCGGCGTTGCGCCCGACGAAAATACCAAGCACGACGAGTGCGAAGAGGGAAAGCGTTTTCGCCGACGTGAACACGTTTTGGATGAGCTTGCCTAACGAAAGGCCGCGCGTGTTTACGAACGTCAAGAGAATGATGATTACAATTGCAACGAGCTGCTGCGTGGAAAGGCTGATCGCGTAGCCCCGCGAGAGCGTGATCGGGGGAACAATCCATTGCGTCGGCGAAACAGCATCGGTGAACACACCGAGAAAGCGCGCGAATGCCACGGCCACAGCGGCGATTGTTCCGGTCTGGATCACCAGGAACAGCGTCCAGCCGTATAGAAATCCCCACAGGGGACTGTACGCCTCGCGCAGATAGACGTATTGCCCGCCGGCACGTGGCATCATTGCGGCGAGCTCGCCGTAACTGAGCGCGGCAACGATCGTGAGCACGCCGGTGACGACCCAAACGACAAGCAGCCAGCCGGCGGACCCAACGAGCCGCGCGATATCGGCCGAGACGATGAAAATTCCGGAGCCGATCATCGAGCCGGCGACCAGCATCGTTGAATCAAGCAGGCCCAGTCCCCTGACGAATTTCTGTTCGGCTGGAGGTGCTTCCGTTATTGCAGTTGTCATTTGAGCCAGTTGAACCTGGCGGAGAGTTAATCATCAGGAAGCTGTGCGACGCAATGCGAAAAAATTGCCGCATCGGCCTCGGGCTAAGGTCGAGCAATTAAAATTGTTTTACGTCTGAAAAAGAACCGTGTAATCTCCCGCCCAGCGTGACGATCTCGAATCACTTCGTGCGAAAGTTCCTCGCGATTTCGGCCGCTGTCGCGGCGCTGCTTCTCGAATTGGCCGCTGCGCCGCGCTTTGCTTACGCGCGAGCAACCACCCAGTTTGAAGCGCTACCGCTGGCGCGTTCGGTTCAAAATCATTTGCTGGTACGCGCCTTTATCAACGGCAAGGCGGCGTGGCTGACGGTCGATAGCGGTGCGCCCGTAAGCGCTATCGCCTTGAACCGCTCCCAATATTTTCGGCTGAAGCCAGCCACGGCAGAATCAAAGTTGCCCGCACGCGTCCAAATTAACGGCGCGTTCAACAAGGTGGCGATCGCGCGTGAGCTGCGGATCGGAGGGCTAACTCTGGTCGATGAACCGGTGGTTACTATCGATCTTGGCGGCTCCGTTCGTGCCGCGCGCCGCCCTCATGAACAAGAAATCGACGGGATTATCGGAGCGGACATCCTTTTCCCCACAAAAGCGGTGCTGGATTGCGAACGGCAGTTGCTCATCCTCAAGACCGATCCGGACGTCTTGGGAAGTGTCCCTGGCTTCGACCGGCGCGGATTGCGAGCTGTTCCGATCCAGGTCAGCGATGGTTTCAATCTGTACGTCAATGGTTCCGTAAACGGAAAACCCGCCCGGCTCATGGTCGATACCGGTTCGTTCACCACGCTGTTGCACCACTCTTTCATTCGGCGAATGCGAATTGCGACTCGGGAGACACAATACAGTTCGTCGGCTGTGAATCTGAAAGACCGCGGCGTACGCGTGGCGCGTATTCGCAAGCTATCGGTCGGCTCGGTGGACATCATCGGCAAGGAAGTCGGCGTCATTGACCTGGAAGGACTGATTCACGACGGGTTACTGGACGGCTCGCCGCCTGTCGCGGGTTTGCTCGGCGCGGAAACGCTGAGACGGCACCACGGCATCATCGACTTCGGCACGCGCACTCTCTATTTGCGCTAGCGACCGGGCGCAACTGCTTCCCTCGTCATTCCGAATGAAGTCGCCTGCAGCGCTGTAACTTCATCTGTTCCTGTTGTCATTCCGAGCGAAGTCGAGGAATCTCTGACTTTTTCTGATGAAGGAGATTACACAGGCATTCGTTTTAGCCGCGGGTATGGGCAAGCGATTGCGACCCTTAACAGACGACCTGCCCAAGCCGCTGATTCCGGTTTTTCAAAAGCCGCTCATCACCTTCGCCCTGGATCATTTGATTGGCGCGGGAGTGAGCAAGTTCGTCATTAACACGCACAGGCTTCCCGAATTATTTCGAAATTTTTTTGGCGAGAACCGCTACGCCAACTGCCCAATTGCGCTCGTGCACGAGCCGGAGCTGCTGGAGACCGGCGGCGGCATTAAGAATGTGGAGCGCATTCTGGCCAGCGATCCATTTATCACTTACAGCGGCGATATCCTGACGGACGTTAATCTGCAACCGTTGATTGACGAGCATTTCCGCTGTGGAAATGACGTCACCCTCGCATTGCGCCAAACCGGTTTGGCGTCGCAGATGGCATTGCGTGATCACCGCATCATGGACATCGCGAATCGCCACGGGATTCCCGGAAGTCTCGATTTCGCCAACATCGCTGTTTGGAATTCAGCGATTTTCCAAAAAATTCCGCCGCAGAAAAAAATCTCCTTCATTTCGATTATTGCAGATTGGATAGGCCAGGGCGGCAAGATCGGCGGCCTAGTAATGAACGACGGAAAATGGTTCAATATTGGTTCGCGCACAGGATATCTCGGTGTGCACCGCACGATCTTGCGAGAAAATTGGAGACCGCATTTCGTCAAGATGCGCGAATGGCCCGAGCGCATAGCCAGCAGCGCAATTGTTGATCCCAGCGCCGAATTACGCGGCTGCACCGTTGTTGGACGAAACTGTCGCGTCGGCGCGGAGGCCATCCTCGAAGACACAATTTTGTGGCCGGACGCAGAAATTGCTTCCCAAAGCCGGTTGGAGGCTTGTATTGTCCGCTCCCGAAAAAAAGTCAGCGGCATCCATCGCAACAGCGACATCTAATTTATGAGGACCGACCTTCTACTCCGGCAAACACGAATGCATTTCCCGCGTTTGGATGTCGCCGAGATAAAAATCAGCCCGATCCACAAAGGTGGGTCAGACCGCAAATTTTATCGGATCCGTTGCTCAGCAGAGCAGGCGTTGATCCTGGTAAAATACAATCTGGGGCGGGAAGAAAACCGGCATTACGTGCCCATCGCGAACTTTCTCGGCGAGCACGGAATTCGCGTACCGGAGATTTATTTTCACGATCCGGACGAAGGCCTGATCTGGCTGGAAGACTTGGGCGAGCGCGACCTCTACAGTTATCGGCAGGAAAGCTGGCTGGTGCGCCGCGTGTTTTACGAATCGGCGCTGGATCAAATCGCCACGCTGCACGCGTTGCCCGAGTCGGTCTGCATGGAAATGAAGGAGCATTTGCCCGCGGAGTTCAATACTGAGCTTTACCTGTGGGAGCAGAACTATTTTTTCAAGAATTGCCTGGGCCGCTATTTCAAGATCGACAAGACAAAGCTCGGGTCGCTGAACGCGTTGCCGGCGCTAAAGGAAATCGCGGAGCGCCTGGCGTCGTTCCCAAGGGTTTTGGTGCACCGCGATTTTCAATCGCAAAACATCATCATCCGGAATGGGCAGGCCTACCTGATCGATTTCCAGGGAATGAGACCGGGCCTGGCGGAATACGATCTGGCGTCGTTGCTCTACGATCCGTATGTGGATCTAGCGGCAGCCGAGCGCGCCGAACTGATCGCCTACTATCGCGCGCGGCAGCTCGAAAACGGAATCGCGATTGACGGCGATTTCGATTTGAAATTGCGCCTTTGCGCGATGCAACGCCTCATGCAGGCGCTGGGGGCTTACGGTTTTCTCGGCCTGGTGAAGGGCCATAAACATTTCCTCAACCACGTGCCTGCCGCTGTGAGATCGTTGCATTCCATCGTCGCGAATATTGATCGACAGACTGAACTGGAGAAAGCTCTGAGCGAACTGACGCAGCAATCAGTGTAAGATCATTTCACCACGATTTCGCTGAACGGAAACACATAGGCCTGGAGCGAAACCAGAATGCCCACCAGCGCCGCCAGCGCGACGCTGTGAAAGAAACGTAACGCAAAATGTTTCCCTCATGCCCATACCAGTTGGTAGCTGTGCTAGCGACCACGATGCTCTGCGCGTCCACCATTTTGCCCATCACGCCGCCTGAGCTATTTGCCGCGGCCATGAGCGTCGGGCTGAGGCCGAGTTGACCGGCAGTGATTTTTTGCAGGCCGCCGAAGAGGACATTCGAGGCCGTGTCCGAACCGGTGAGCGCCACGCCGAGCCAGCCAAGCAGCGTCCCGAAGAAGGGATAAAGATTGCCGGTCTTGGCCAGCGCTAGCCCAAGGGTCATCCGGGTGCCGGCGCTGTATCGGAGATTTTATCGGCCGCGATTGGGGGGGTCAGTTGGATCATTTAAACAAGAAACGGATTGGTTTTCCGTTCCGTCCCGATCGTCGTCGGCGGGCCGTGGCCGGGGAGAACAGTGACGTCGTCGCCGAGCGGAAATAATTTTTGCCGAATGCCGGCGATGAGCAGATCGATGTCGCCGCCTGGCAAATCGCCGCGGCCGATGCTGCCCGCGAAAAGAACGTCGCCGCCGATGAGCAATTTATTCTTATGCGAAAAGAAACAAAGACTGCCGGGGCAATGGCCGGGAACGTCCAGAACCTGGAAATCGGCGCCAAGAAACTTTCGATCAGGCGTTTCTTCGATGAGGAAATCAGGTGCCACCGGTTCGATTTCGAGTTCGAATCCAAAATTGCGAAAAAATTCCCGGTCGGAAATCATCGGCGCGGTGAGCGGGTGACAACCGATTTGGCAATCAAACTGGCGTTTGATCCTGGCAACATCTTGGACGTGATCGATGTGTCCGTGCGTCAGAAGCAAAAGTTTGAGAGCGACATCAAGCGAACGCGCCCATTCGCAGGCGCCCTCTGGCGCGTCGAAAAGAATGTATCCCTCCGGCGCTTTAAACAGATAGCAATTGGTTTCAAAAATCCCGCCGCAAAATCGCTCGTAAATCATCGCAATTCATTGTATCCAAGCTTGCCTACGGCTGAAGTCAGGAGTTTTTACGAATAATTGAATGTTCCGCCTTGGCGGTTGTCTGATTCCTACCCAACAATGAGGATTCTGCCTCGCCGCCTTGCGCGTTATACAGAAATCTGCGAGCATACTTCTTACCGATGAAATCATCTTTGCGACGCTCAGTGGCGTTTTGCGCCATTCTTTTTACAGCCGCAATCGCTGCGCCGCCGGCACCGGCGGCGTCAAGAGAAACGGTTACCACGTCCGTTGGCCGGCTCTTGGAGGAAGGCCATTACACCCGACAAAGACTCAATGAGGACGTTTCAAGAAAATTCCTGCAAACGTATCTGGAGATGCTCGACTTCAGTCATCTTTTCTTTACCCAAAAAGATGTCGATGAGTTGAACGCCAAGTACGGCAGCTCGATGGCAGAAGACGTTCTTCTTGGCACGCTCAAGCCAGCCTACGACATTTACGCGCTCTACACGAAGCGCGTTGACGATCGGGTCGCCAAAATAAAAGAGCTGTTAAAGCAGCCGATCGATTTCAAGGGCAGTGCGACGGTCGAGTTGAGCCGACAAAAGGCGCCCTGGCCAAAAGATGAGGCCGAAGCCGACCAGCTCTGGCGCGGTCGTATCACAAACGAGCTGTTGCAGGAGCACCTGAGCGAACACCCGATTGAGCCCGCTCCGCAACTGATTACTCGGCGCTACGATCGTCTCGACCGCAACGTCCACGAGCAAGATAAGGACGAGCAAATGAAACTTTATTTGGACGCGCTCGCCCAGGCATACGACCCGCACTCGGAATATCTGAGCAAGGCCGACATGAAAAATTTCAGCATCAACATGGGTCTCTCGCTTGTGGGCATCGGCGCGATGCTCCGCTCGGAAGATGGTTATGCGAAAATTGAAAGCTTGGTGCCCGGCGGGCCTGCGCAAGTCGATGGAAGACTCAAAGTAGGCGATCGGATTACCGCCGTGGCACAAGGCCCGGCGGATTATGTCGATGTCCGCGAGATGCGACTGGACAAAGTTGTCGAGATGATCCGCGGGAAAAAAGGCACCCGTGTGCGGTTGCTGGTGATTCCCTCGGACGCCGCGGACCCGTCGCGCCGGAAAAGCGTCGAGCTCGTGCGGGATGAAATTAAGCTGAAAGATCAGGAAGCTCGCGCCGATATCATCATCAAAAAGGATGAGAACGGCGATCCGATTAAACTCGGATGGCTTACGCTCCCTTCTTTTTATGCCGACATGGACAAACACCAGAAGAGCACGACGCGCGATGTGCTGAAGTTGCTCAAACGGCTGAAGAAAGAAAACATCGCCGGCCTCGTGGTGGACCTGCGGCGAAATGGTGGCGGCTCACTAGAAGAAGCGCTCTCGCTCACCGGGTTGTTTTTGAAATCTGGTCCGATCGTGCAGACCAAGGATTATAACGGGACCATCAGGATTTCTTCCGACCCAGATTCAGGCATCGCTTACTCCGGGCCGCTCGTCGTTTTGACCAGCCGGCAGAGCGCGTCAGCCAGCGAAATTTTCGCAGCCGCCCTTCAGGATTATGGCCGCGCGGTGATCGTCGGCGACAAGAACACGTTCGGCAAAGGCACTGTGCAGACCATTCTTCCTATCGGCCGATTCGCTTCGCTGTTAGGCAGCCATTCCGATGAAGACGGGGCGTTGAAGTTGACGATTCAAAAATTTTATCGCGTCGCGGGCGGCTCGACGCAGCGTCATGGCGTGTCTTCGGACATCGTCCTGCCGAGCTTGACTGATCTCCCAGAGTACGGTGAGAGCGCGCTAAAGAACGCCCTCGCGTATGACGAAGTGCCCAAGGCGAAATACACGAAGTGGTCCGATACTCACTCGCTGTTTGTTGACCAACTGCGGCGACGTTCGGAAGAGCGCGTGAAAAACGATCCTGAATTTCACTACGTAGCGGAGGACATGGATCGTTTGCGCCATAAGATCGATGAAAACCGAATTTCGCTGAACGAGGATGGGCGAAAGAAGGAACTTCAGGACGACAAACTGCGCAAGGAAACACGTTCGAAAGAGCGTCTGGCGCGGAACGGGGAGGAACCCCAGATCTATCGGCTAACACTGGATACCGTTGATAAGCCGAATCTGCAATTGGTCATGTATCCGGGGAAATTGGCTGAGGCGAAGAAGAATGGCGTTGCCCCGAAAGTTGATCCTGAAGCTGCTTCCGATGCGGATTCAGATTTGATCGAGGGCGCCAACCCCACAGACGATACGAAAGAACCGGCCATCGATCCCGAGCGCGACGAGACGCTTAATATTCTGACCGATCTTGTCGATTTTTCGCGTGGCCCGAAGACCGCCAGCGCGAATCATTAAAGCGGAGCGGCTGCACAGCCAATCCCTGCGTTTGAACAATCACTTCGGTCGTGCTGTAGCGTCCGCTGTCTCAGCGGAGGAAATCGAGCAACTCCGCGCGTAAGCACCGCTGTGCTGAGGACGGCGCACGCTACAATCAGCCGCGACGGGGCGGGCTCACGGCCACCACGGGGGCGGAGGTGGTCCGAACCGCGGGTCAAATCGGGGGCCGAACCGTGGGTCTGCGAATCTATTGCCGCCTCGCATGAATGGGGATTGCGATTGTCCCAGGTAGCGTCCCGCCGGCGTCCGGCCAAACACAGTCACCGGCGTCCCAACCTTCACGGCATTAAAAAACGCTATCGCATATTCCTGCGGCATCCGAACACAACCGTGCGATGCCGGATAACCGGGCAAATACCCGGCGTGCATTCCGTCAGCGCCGTTGAATCGCATGAAATAGTGCATCGGAGCCGGAATAAATTTTCCGCCGCGCGGGACGGGCATGTCGGCATCGGCATCAGCTACGACCGCGTCCCCGTACGCATCGACAATTTTTCCATACATGCTCGAATAATGCGTGCGCTCCTTCTCGAGGGTCTTGAATGAACCGGTCTTGGTGAAGTGTCCGTAGCGCCCGCTAGAAATCGGCGAAGCGAGAACCGGGCGCCCGTTTTGGAGAAGGTACGCCATTTGTTCCTGTAGATCGATCTCGATTGAAGGTTCTGCGCGCAACGAAATGGCCGCGCAGAAAAAGATCGGTAACGCAACAGCGATCCTCACATTCCGTGTTAACCCGCGCGAGTCGCCAAAGTCTCAAACTTATACTGCGATGGGCGCTTTGATTGATGGATGCGGGTCGTAGCCGACGAGTTCGAAATCTTCGAACTTGAAGTCGTGAATGTTTTTGACGGCCGGATTCAGTTTCATCCGGGGCAAAGGCCGAAAATCGCGGGAAAGCTGTTGGCGCGCCTGCTCAAGATGATTTTTGTAAAGATGCAGATCGCCAAAGGTATGAACAAAATCGCCTGGCGTAAGATCGACGACTTGGGCCATCATCATCGTGAGCAGCGCGTATGACGCGATGTTGAATGGGACGCCGAGAAATAGATCGGCGCTGCGTTGATAAAGCTGACAACTTAGTTCGCCGTCCTGCACGTAAAACTGGAAGAGCACGTGACACGGCGGCAGCGCCATTTTCTCGATCTCAGCCGGGTTCCATGCGCTCACGATTAGCCGCCGGCTTTGCGGGTTTGATTTGATCTGCGCGACAACGCTGTCGACTTGATCCACTCGCGCTCCATTCTCGCCCCGCCAATCGCGCCACTGCGCGCCGTAAACGCGACCGAGGTCGCCTGTTTCATCAGCCCATTCATCCCAGATCGTGACGCCGTGCTCGTTCAGGTAACGAATGTTTGTGTCGCCGCGCAAGAACCAGAGCAATTCGTAAATGATCGATTTGATGTGCAGCTTTTTGGTAGTAAGCAGCGGAAATCCCGGTCCTGCGCGGCGCAGATCGAAACGCGCCTGCGCGCCGAAGATCGATAATGTGCCTGTTCCGGTGCGATCTTCCCGCGGCTGACCTTGCTCGAGGACGAGTCGAAGAAGATCGTGGTATTGTCGCACGCGAAAATTTTATCGTGATGCGCGCGTTCGCGAAACAGAATTTCTTGCTGAGTTTGGCGATTTCGCTCCCCAAGCGAAAGTGTCGTGCTGGCACACGGGCGGTGATTAGAGAAGGTTATGTCGAGCCGAATTGTCTCGACTCACAAAACCCAATTCGGCATCGAATCCGCATTATTGCTTCATGAGCCGCGACTTGCGCTGAAGGGTCGCTCTTGGCCCAATGCTTGCTAAGAATCTCTTGGTTGAAAGTCTCGCCACGACGAAGCAGTCCATCGGGAGACTTCACCGAGAAAGGGATTTTTAATTTATGGCTAAAGTTTTAGGTATCGATTTGGGGACCACCAATTCCTGCATGGCCGTGATGGAGGGTGGCGACCCAGTAGTATTGGAAAATAGTGAAGGCGCGCGAACGACGCCATCGATCGTCGCATTTACAAAAAGCGGCGAGCGATTGGTCGGCCAGGCCGCAAAACGCCAGGCGGTGACCAATCCGCAAAATACGGTCTTCTCAATCAAGCGTTTCATGGGCCGCAAGTACGACGAGGTCCATGAAGAAGAACATCGTGTTCCGTACAAGATCGTGAAGGCCGCAAATGGCGATGCGCATGTGCAGGTGGAAGTGAATGGCCAGCGCAAGACTTTTTCGCCACCGGAGATCTCGGCAATGATCTTATCCAAGATGAAAGCCGACGCCGAAGCGAAGCTCGGCGAAAAAATCACGCAGGCCGTCATTACTGTGCCGGCGTACTTCAACGACTCGCAGCGCAACGCGACCAAGGATGCGGGCAAAATCGCGGGCTTGGAAGTGTTGCGAATCATTAATGAACCAACTGCCGCATCGCTCGCTTACGGCCTCGACAAGAAAAAGGACGAAGAGATTGCCGTTTACGATTTGGGTGGCGGCACATTTGATATCTCCGTTCTCGAGATTGGCGATGGCGTTTTCGAAGTGAAAGCGACCAATGGCGATACGCACCTTGGCGGCGACGATTGGGATGCGAAGATCATGGATTGGATCGTCGCCGAATTTAAAAAAGACACCGGCATCGATCTAACCAAACAGCCCGATGCGATCCAGCGAATCAAAGAGGAAGCTGAGAAAGCGAAGATTGCGCTTTCGAGCTCCCAGGAATACGAGATCAACCTACCGTTCATTACGGCGGACGCGAGCGGGCCGAAGCACATTCAGAAAAAATTGACCCGCGCAAAACTCGAGCAGCTCACTGATTCGCTCGTCGAGCGTACCGTGCAACCAGTCAAGGATTGCTTAAAGGACGCGAAAATTTCGGAACGCGATGTGAACGAGCTGGTGCTCGTGGGCGGTATGACACGCATGCCGAAAGTGGTCGAAACTGCGCGCAACCTCATCGGCAAAGAGCCGCACAAAGGCGTGAACCCGGATGAAGTCGTCGCAGTCGGCGCAGCGATCCAGGGCGGCGTGCTCAAGGGTGAAGTGAAAGATGTGCTCTTGCTCGACGTGACACCGCTGACGCTGGCGATTGAGACGGCCGGCGGCGTGGCGACCTCAATGATCCCGCGCAATACCACGATCCCAACACGAAAGTCGCAAATCTTTTCCACTTACAGCGATAATCAGCCAGGCGTGGAGATCAAAGTGCTGCAAGGCGAGCGGCCGCTCTCGCGCGACAACAAACAGTTGGGCGTTTTCCATCTCGATGGAATCCCGCCTGCGCCGCGTGGCGTTCCGCAAATTGAGGTCACGTTCGACATCGATGCGAACGGAATCCTGCACGTGAACGCGGAAGACCTCGGCACCGGTCGAGAGCAGAAAATCTCCATCACCGGTTCCAGCGGCTTGAACAAGGATGAAGTCGAGCGGATGACGAGGGAAGCCGAAGCGCACGCGGAGGAAGACAAGAAGGCGAAGGAAGCGGTCGAGATCAAGAACAACGCCGACATGCTCGCCTATCAATGCGAGAAGCAGTTGAAAGAGTTGGGCGACAAGATTTCCGGCGACAAGAAAAAGCAAGTCGAGGACGCCATCGCAGCGGTCCGCGACGCGATCAATCGCAACGATACCGACGCGATGAAACGGACTTACGACGAATTGCAGAACAAGTTCCAGGAAGTTAGCGCCGAGCTTTACAAACAAGCCTCAGCGCAGGCCGGTCCGCGCCCGGGTCCGCAACCCGGGCCTGAAGCACAGCCGCGCGGCGGCGCTGAAGAAGCCGCGGGCCCCGCTAAGCGGGGCGAAGGCGACGTCGTCGATGCGGAGTTCGAAGTCGTGGACGAAGACAAGAAAAAATAAATGGACACAGCGCGTTGCAGCAAGGTTCTGGGTAGCGCACTCGTCACGAGTGCTGGCGACGGTGTCTCGCCATCGCGAAGTTTCCCGGTTGAATGGACCTTCGCGTTAGAGCAACGTATGAAGGAAAGCCCGTTTCGGCGGAACGCCGAAACCAACATGCGAGACGCATGCGCTACCCGAGCGGGACCGGCGCCGCGACTTTGACTAACGAAAACAATTTGCCAGCGATTGTTGATCGCAAAGATCAGCAGTCGCCGGCTTAACCCAAAGAAAATAAAACCAAAAGGAGTAAATAAAACAACCTATGGCAGCAGTTAA
>QHQA01000035.1 GCA_003219695.1 Verrucomicrobiota bacterium | reverse complement strand
CCGAATGGAACTTTGAGCCTAAGCACACCCCATAAAGCTTCAGCGATACACCTCTCTGCGATGCCGGACGCGATAAACGCGTACAAGTTCTAACCGATCGGCAATCTCATAGATGACACGATAGTCGCCGACGCGAATCCTCCAGTCATGTTTCGTTCCAGTGAGTTTACGGCAACCAACCGGACGCGGGTCGTTTGCGAGATTGCGCAACGCATGAGCGACGCGGAATCGCGCATTGCGCGGGAGTCTTCTCAAATCTTTTTCAGCAGCACGCTCGACGACGACGCGATACATCGCCTAGCGCTTTGGCAGATCAGCAAGCACGTCCTCCAATGGGCGGAAGTGAAGCTTCTTGCGTCGCGCGCGTTTAAGCCATGCTACGTCTTCGGCATCCTCGAGCCGTTCCAACATCTCCTGATAGTCCTCTATCGGGAGAATCACAGAGACTGGTTTACCATTTTTCGTGACGATTTCCGGTTCCACGTTGGTTTTCATCAATTGGCGATCTCGCAATTTGTAGCACGAGAAGTTCGCGATGGCGAGGATGCGCTCGCCAGCACGCGGGGCACGCGCATTCCCCAGAAATTATTCCTTTGACCGCTTCGAGAACCTGGGAATTCCGGTATGAAGGCCAATCGCAGAGTCGGAAAGTGATCGAAATCGAGGTAAGCTATCAGAATGAGCACCCGCGAACCCCTCGTCCGAAACATCTCCGACACTGCGCTCCTCGCGGCCATTTATCGCGCCCGTGAAACGGAACGGCCCGATGCCGTTTTCGGCGATTCGTTCGCGCGACGCCTCGCGGGCGAGCGCGGCGACCAGATCGCGAAATCCATGCCTTTCAGCGAGCGCGCAACGTGGGCCTGGATCGCACGGACTTATGCGTACGACGAATTCATCAAGCAGCAGGTCAGGGAGGGCGTGGATATGGCCGTCAACCTGGCTGCCGGCCTCGACGCGCGTCCCTATCGAATGAATTTGCCAGCATCGCTTCATTGGATCGAAGTGGATCTGCCGGGAATCCTCGATTACAAAGAGGAGATTCTTCGTGGCGAGAAGCCGGCCTGCATTCTCGATCGCGTGCGCCTCGATTTGTCCGATGTCGCTGCGCGCCGCCAGCTTTTCGCCGCGCTCGGCGGTACTGCGAAGAACGTCCTCATCATCACGGAGGGATTGCTGATTTACTTCTCGCGCGACGAGGTCGCGTCTCTAGCGCAGGACCTCGCGGCCGTACCCGCCTTCCATCACTGGATCATCAATATTGCGTCGCCTGGTTTACTGAAGATGCTGCAGAAGGGCATGGGCGAGCAGATCAAGGAAGGGAAGGCCGAGTTCAAGTTTGCGCCGGAGGAGGGTCCGAATTTCTTCACGAAGTATGGATGGGACGTGGTTGACGTTCGCTCAACGTTAAGGACTGCCGCGCGACTGAAACGTCTCACTCTTTGGTTGCGCCTTCTCTCTTTCTTGCCCGATTCGCAGGGCCAGCAAGGCTCCCGCCCGTGGTCCGGCATCTGCCTGCTCCGCAATCAATCCGCTGCACAGACCAGCGCCTAGTAACGCGGCTTGAGAATCTCACGCGCTTTTTCCAATATGGCGCCTCGCGCGCTCGCACCGGGCAATTCTTCCCCAAACGCGGCGTAGCCCTCGGGAAATTTTCGAAACACAGCGGCTATTTTGATCTCAATATCGATTTTATAGCCACGATTGGGTAATCCGCGATGCAAGAGCGCCATCGTCAGCACGCGAAGCGCGCACGCTCCTCGGAACTACCGCTGGACAGCGGCCGCTACAGCTCTTCGTTCGACGTTGGGGGTTCGATGTTGGGCGTTGGGCGTTCACTATGGCGCGCAGGTGGTGCGCTCCACATTTCGCTGCCTTACCGACCCCTAATGCACCGGATCAAGGTATGGTGTGTCTGGATCGCTCACGTTAAAGAGCACCAGCCGTAATGGATCGATGCTGCTCCGGTTGTAACCGGTCATTTTTACGTGCGGCGGCATTGTCGTCGCCTGACCAGCTTTCACCGTGACTGGCTCGCGTCCCTCCATTTCCAACGTGAATACGCCTTCCAAGACATAAACAGTAACCGGGAAACGGTGCGTATGGAGCATAGTTGTATCGCCAGGTTTGAAGCTCGCCGTGAGAACGCGCACTTCCTGCTTCTCGCCCTTGGGCATCCCTTGAACGATCTCGCTCAGGAGTAACTTGGGCTTCACCGCGGCCTGCTCCTGCGCCCTCATGAGCAAAATCGCGAACCCGAGACAGAAGCTCCTCCACTTATTCATCTGTATTTTCCTTTCTTACACGATGATTGCTTGCAGTCCTTTGCATTGCAAGCCGGCTGACACAGTCGCCGCTACAGCCGAACGCCTCGACAGAGCGAGGCGGCTCCATCAATGATTTTCGTTTGTTTAGCCTGAAGTTTCCTCGACCTTGTAAACGACCATGCCGCGTGCCTGATAATTCGCGAGCGCCTGCGGATGATCACGGTTGCAGGTATGCACCCACACGCGCCTGGGTGCGACCCCGCCATGGCGGGACCAGGCTTGCTCGATTGCGCTGGTCAGCAACGCGCCGCCTAAACCGCGTCCCATAAATTCCGGTAACAAACCGAAGTACGCGATCTCGATTCCACCTTCATCGTCGCGGCGCAGTTCGTAATAGCCAGCCAGCGCGTCGTCGTAGTACGCGGCAAACGTCCGGAGCTCAGGCGCGGCCGCGTATTCTTTCCATTGCTCATCGGTCCACGGTCGTTTGTCGATCCAGTGCCACTGTTCGCCGACACGGAAGTAGAGATCGCGATTGAAGACCCAGTTGGGTTCTTTCTGTTCGCGCACTTCAAACCCCGAATGAACACTGCGATGAGTTCACCGCGTGAGATGAGTCGTAGGCGATCTGGCTTTGCCTGGTGTCGTCTGGTCGAGTTTTCTACGGCTTCAGGTCCAGCAGTGCTTTGCCCGATTCTATCTCAACCGGTACCGAGACGTGATCGTGAAAATCGAGCCATTTGCCGTTTATCTTGCGGTAAAGTGACGTAAACCGAACCCACATGCCGGACTTTTGGCCATGCTTCAGCGTGCCGCTGATCATTTGCAATCCGCTCGCGTAACCGAGCTCGCCGCTAGCTCCGACGTGTAGATCGCGCGTCTCGACATGAAGATCGCTGTCGTATTGCGAGAAGAATTGTTGATAGTCCGCCCGATAGGCCGCCTTCCCGATGTACCGTAACGGCGGCACAACGTCGTAAGCGACGACGTCCTCCGTGTACAACTCCATCACGCGATCAGCGTCTTTGGCGCTGACCGCCTTCGTCCAACGATCAA
>QHQA01000033.1 GCA_003219695.1 Verrucomicrobiota bacterium | reverse complement strand
ACGGACGGCGCGTGGATCGTGATGCGGCCGCCGTCGTCGTTCAGGACGAGCGCTTCGATCGTGCCGGTGTGCTCGATGATTCCGGTGAACATGGTGATTCCGATGGCTTTCGAACTCGAGTGTACCGTATTTCGCGCCCAAGGTAGAAAGCACTAGACTAGGGCGCATCGAATGGACCGAGATTACGCCGAGGTTTCACGATGAAAGCATGCGTGTTGCGCGCCCCGGCTGCGATTGAAACGAACCCGCTGGAATTCACGGAAGTTGCGACGCCACAGCCGAAGAGCGGGGAAGTGCTCGTACTTGTGCGAGCCTGCGGCGTGTGCCGGACCGATTTGCACCTAATCGAAGGAGAATTGCCCCCGCGCAAATCGCCGGTGATCCCCGGGCACCAGGTGGTCGGCGTCATCGAGAAACGTGCCGAGGATGCGCAACGATTCGCGCTCGGAGCGCGCGTTGGCGTCGCCTGGCTGCATAGAACGGACGGAACCTGCGAATATTGCCGTGCCGGCGTGGAGAATCTCTGCGACAATCCGATGTTCACGGGCTACAGCGTGGATGGCGGTTATGCCGAATTCATTGTCGCGCCCGAGGACTTCGTCTACGCGATTCCCGAAGGTTTTCCCGATGAACAAGCCGCGCCTCTGCTCTGCGCGGGAATCATCGGGTTCCGGTCGTTGCGGCTCTCGGGCGTAAAACGGGGCTCGCGTTTGGGCTTTTACGGCTTCGGTGCTGCGGCGCACGTGGCAATTCAAGTGGCGCGGCACTGGGGCGTGGAGGTCTTTGCTTCCACGCGCGACGCGCATCATCAGAAACTCGCGATGGAGCTAGGTGCAGCTTGGGCGGGCGGAACGTTCGATGAACCGCCAAAGAAACTCGACGCCGCAATCGTCTTTGCGCCGGCAGGTGAGATTGTTCCTGCTGCGTTGAAGGCCCTCAAGAAAGGCGGCGCGCTCGTTCTTGGCGGAATTCATCTGAGCCCGATCCCATCGCTCAGCTACGACTTGTTGTATCAGGAGCGAGTGATTCGCAGCGTGGCGAACAATACGCGGAAGGACGGCGAAGACTTTTTGTGCGTGGCGGCCGAGATTCCGATTCGAACGCGCGTCCAGATTTTTCCATTGTCTGAAGCGAACGGTGCCTTGAACGCACTCAAGAATGACGCCATTCGCGGCGCTGCAGTCCTTCGCATTGGTGAGTAAGTGTGTCTATTTCTTGTGAACGTCTTGCAGATGAGCTTCGATGGCGATGTCAGGACCGAACTGTTGCGTGCGAACGTTGCGCAGCGGAGGAAGATTCAGCTTCGAAGCAATGGCAAAAGGGACGCGATTGTCGCCCGCAATCTTCGGCGCGTAGAAGAGAAAGAGTTTGTGAACGATGCCGGCAGCGAGCGCCGCGCCGTTTAGCGTCGGGCCCGCTTCCAAGAGCACACTCAAGATTTCGCGGCGGCCGAGTTCCGCAAGCACTGAAGGCAGGTCCATGCGGCGATTTTTCGTTTTTGCGCGAATCAACTCGACGCCTGCGTCTTGTAGCTTGTGCGCCTTAGTCGAATTCACTGGAACGGCGGTGAAAAGCAGGAGATCGTCATCCGAAGTTTTTACAATGCGGGATTGTGGTGATAGCCGCAGCTTCGAATCGAGAACCACGCGCAGAAGAGGCTTACGGCGCGGGAGACCGCTGCGATCAGTTAATAGAGGATCATCGGCGAGAATCGTGCCGAGGCCGGTCAGCAGCGCGTCCGAAGCGTGGCGCATGCGGTGAACTTCGGCTCGCGATTCTTCCGAGGTAATCCACGCGTCATCACTGCGTTTGCCGCTTTTGCCGGATTTCTTTTTGGATTGCGGAAGAGCGAGCTGACCGTCAAGCGTCAGCGCGGATTTTAGCGTGACGAATGGTCTCTTCGTGCGAATCCAGCAGGCAAAGGCTTCGTTGAGGCAGCGAGCCTCTTCTTCGCAGACGCCAGTGAAGACTTCGATGCCCGCTGCTCGCAGGCGCTCGAATCCGTGGCCGGAATTGACCGGGTTAGGGTCTTCCATCGCCGCGACGAC
>QHQA01000178.1 GCA_003219695.1 Verrucomicrobiota bacterium | reverse complement strand
CGAAGGACCGTTGCCCGTCGAACCGCCGCCGATTATCAAATCGCCAGTGGAAGCTTACGCAGCGGCCACGCGCCCAATTGCAAAAGGGGCGGAATTGAAAACAGACATCGCGACCTTGCTTGCATCGAAATCCGGTTTGCGCGACGCGATCATCTTACGTGAAATTTTCGGGTCGCCACGAAGTTTGCAGCCTCTGGATCTACTGTAGCGTCCGCTGTCCCCAGCGGATCTCTTTCTGCGCTCAGGACAGCGCACTCGACAGCACGACAATTTGAGCTTACGGCGAATCCCGTATCCTTTTGCTCCGATTCCAATCCCCGGCGTGGCGGAATTGGCAGACACTCTGGACGCCGGATCGACGATTCGTGCACAAATTTGCGAATCGAGACGACCGAACCGGCTTTTGAATCCGAACCGAACCTTTGATCGTTTCTCGGTTTCTCCCGGACCGCAGTGAAAAACCGTGGACATTTACGTATACATGCAGGGCCAACGACGTGGGCCTTACGAAAAGACGCAACTGGAAGAAATGTGGAACCGCGGCCAACTTCCTAAGGACACGTTGTATTGGCACGACGGTATGTCCAAGTGGGCTGTAATCTCCGATCTGTTCGCAAACACCAGGATGACGCCTCCTTTGCCTATAGACCCCGGCAACGCCGAATCGATGACGTTTCCGGCGGCATCGTAAACGCGGATTAAATTGGCGATGCGTGCCGTCCGGCCACGTTAAGTCTGGGTCAGCTCGCGGCCAGCGCAGCATCTACGTCTGGAAAAATCTGAAATATTTGATCAAGCCGCGAAGTTTCGAAAATCGAGCGCATGGTTTCGTGCAGACCAGTCAGGAAAAACCTGCCACCATAGGCTTCAACCTTTTGCATGGCTAGAATAAGCGCTGCCAAGCCTGAGCTATCGATGTAAGTCGCGCGGGAAAGATCTATCACTATCCGTTCCGGTTTTTTCTCGGTCATTGCGTTAAGTGACTGTGTGACAGCAGGCGAAACGTGCAGATCGATTTCGCCTTTAAGCGGCAGGACATTCGGACGGTGTTGACGCGGCACCGGAGTGGCTGGGAAAGCGCTTTTCTTCATTTAATTCCTTCAATCGTGAATCCATCACCATCTGGGCGTATCGATTATGTTTTTCACATCGGAAAGATCATCCGCGATGCGCGTCAGCAATCCAGATCGCTCGCCGGTTGGAATCAATCGCCGATACACAGCCCAACTCCAACCGGCTTTGCTGAGATTGTCAGCGATGATCTCCCAGTAATTCATTTAGGCTTTG
>QHQA01000034.1 GCA_003219695.1 Verrucomicrobiota bacterium | reverse complement strand
AAAACGTAAACGCCGACTTTGTAAGTGTCGCGGTTCTTCCAGAGATCCAACTGTGCAAGGACCTGATTGGAAAATGAATTGGACATTACGAAGCTCGGGTGCCCGGTGGCGCAACCAAGGTTTACGAGGCGGCCTTCGGCCAGCAGGAAAATTTCATGACCATCGGGGAACGTGTATTTGTCCACCTGCGGCTTGATGTTGGTTTTCTTCACGCCTTGGGCAGCATTCAGAGCATCGATCTGAATTTCGTTGTCGAAATGGCCGATGTTCGCGACGATCGCCTGATCTTTCATCCGCTGCATGTGATCGAGCGTGATCACGTCGATGTTGCCGCTGGCGGTGATGTAAATATCGCCGCGGCCAAGCGTTTCTTCGACAGTTGTCACTTCGTAACCTTCCATTGCGGCTTGTAGCGCGTTGATGGGATCGATCTCGGCGATCACTACACGGGCGCCCTGGCCGCGCAGCGATTGCGCACAGCCCTTGCCGACGTCGCCGTAACCGCATACCACAGCCACTTTCCCGCCGAGCATTACGTCGAGCGCGCGATTCAATCCATCGACCAGCGAATGCCGGCAGCCGTAAAGATTATCGAACTTCGATTTGGTGACCGAATCGTTCACGTTGATCGCGGGAACCAGCAGCCGCTTTTCATGATGCATCTTGTAGAGCCGATGCACGCCGGTTGTCGTTTCCTCGGAAACGCCCCGCCAATCCTTGACGATCTCGTGCCAGCGATAGGGATTCTCACGATGAATTTCGAGCAGCAAATCTTTGATGACCTGCTCTTCCTTGTTCGCCGATTTTGTTTTTGCCCAATTGCTTCCTTCTTCGAATTCGTAGCCTTTGTGAATGAGCAGAGTCGCATCGCCGCCGTCATCGACCACTAGTTGCGGGCCTTTGTCTTCCGGGTGTGAAATCGCCCGGTACGTGCACCACCAATAATCTTCGAGCGATTCGCCTTTCCACGCGAACACTGAGATGCCGCGCTTGGCGATCGCTGCGGCCGCATGATCTTGCGTGGAGAAAATGTTGCAGCTGGCCCAGCGTACACTCGCGCCAAGATCGATGAGTGTTTCAATCAACACGGCCGTTTGGACCGTCATGTGTAACGACCCAGTAATGCGCACGCCCGCGAGGGGTCTCTGCGGCGCGTATTTCTCCCGGATCGCCATCAGCCCAGGCATCTCCTTTTCCGCGATGGAAATTTCTTTCCTTCCGAAATCTGCCAGCGAAATATCGGCAACTCTGCAATCTTCTGTGTGCTTTGGTGCTTCGGCGAGTTGACACATAGTTTTAAGTTTTAAGTGTTAAGCTTTAAGAATTCTTCGGCGGACTCGCTCTTGCTTTGGACGATTCTTCGCGAGAATCGAGCGGCGCAAGCCTTCCAGCATCGCGGAAATTTCTTTCGTCTCAGCGATCAAATTTTCGAAGTCACTCTTTGGTAAGAGTTTTAACTTTCGTGCAATGTATAGTTGCGTCCGTAACTCGCCGCACGAGCCTTTGGAAAAATTGAGGAAATGGGCAAAATCTCTGGTGCTACCACGTTCTGATCCTTCAGCAATGTTACAAGGAATCGAAAGAGCTGCCCGTTCAATCTGATCTTTCAGCGAGAAGTTTCTGCAGCGTTCAAATGTTTCAAAAATCGCGACCGAAAGGCGACAACCACGTTGCCAGACTTCAAGGTCTTCAAACGATTGGTAAGCCATAACTTAAAACTTAAAGCTTAAAACTTAAAACTCTGCGGCTACCGTACCGCGGCGCGTAGCGCTTCCGCTTTGTCCGTTCTTTCCCACGTGAGCGCATCGAGATCGTCCACTCGCCCGAAATGGCCGTAGTTGGTCGTCTTGCGATAGATTGGCCGAAGCAGGTTGAGCTGCTTGATGATTTCGGCTGGTTTGAAATTGAAAACTTCCCAGACCGCGCGTTCCAGTTTTTCCTCGTCCACTTTGCCGGTGCAGAACGTATCGACGCTCACGCTTACCGGCTCGGGGTGACCGATGGCATAGGCGAACTGTACTTCACATCGGTCAGCCAACCCGGCTGCTACCACATTTTTTGCGATCCAGCGTCCCATGTAAGCTGCGCTACGATCGACTTTGCTCGGGTCTTTTCCGGAAAACGCGCCGCCGCCGTGCCTGCCCATTCCGCCGTACGTATCACAAATAATCTTGCGGCCGGTTATGCCCGCATCGCCTTCAGGACCGCCAATTACAAATCGGCCAGTGGGATTAATGAGATAAGTTGTTTTCTCATCGAGCCATTCCTGCGGCATCACTTTCTTGATCAGGAGTTCAATCAACGTTTCGCGAATTTCCTTTTGTTTCACATCAGCAGCGTGCTGAGTGGAAACTACTACAGCAGCGGCCCGCACCGGTTTGTAGCCATCGTACTCGATGGAGACCTGCGTTTTAGCATCTGGGCGGAGCCAGGGAATTTCACCGGACTTTCGCAAACGTGTTAGCTCGCGTCCAAGTTTGTGCGCGAATGCGATAGGGGCCGGCATTAGCTCCGGCGTTTCGTCGCACGCAAAACCAAACATGAGACCTTGATCGCCGGCACCCTGTTCCGTCGTGCTTTTTCCTTCCGCTGCAACGCTGTCCACGCCTTGTTTGATGTCGCGCGATTGTTCGGTCATTTCCCAGATCACCCGGCAGGTGTCGGCGTGAAACTTGCAATCGCCATTGACGTACCCGATGTCGCGGATTGCAGAGCGAACGCGCTGATCAAAATCAAATTTGGACTCCGAGGTGATCTCGCCGGCGAGCACCACGAGGTTGCCCTTGGCGAGCGTCTCGCAAGCTACGCGGCTCAACGCGTCCTGTTCGAGGCAGGCGTCGAGAATGGAGTCGCTGATGGTGTCGCAGACTTTATCGGGATGACCTTCGGTGACTGACTCGGAGGAGAAGATGTAACGTCGGGACATGGATTGAAGAACGTTGAAGGGTTGAAGCGTTAAAGCGGTTGGCCGCCGCATGCGTTGTCAACGTTGTAACGATTCAACGCTTCCACGCGGTAACGGTGTCGATAGACATATTGACCAATCATGATGCGTCGATATATCGTTGGCTCACAGAATGGCGTCAACCATTAATTTGCTCCGCTTACTCGCAGATCCCACCCGGCTGCGTTTGTTGCTTCTTCTCCAGCAGGAAGAGCTTTCCGTCGCCGAGTTGCAGCAAATTCTGGGCATGGGCCAGTCGCGCATCTCCAGTCATCTGGCGCAATTGAAACGCGCCGGCGTAGTCTCCGATCGCCGGGTCGGCAAAAATGTCTATTATGGCGCAAACCACCAGGGCCGAAATTCGCAGCGAGAGCGCGTGGCAGAAATAACGCGCCTGCTCGCGCGCGAATTGCCGGAAACGTCGCGCGATCGCACGAGTCTCAAGCTCGTCCTGCACAAACGGCAGGACAAAGCGCGAAAATACTTCGACGAGCTGGCCGGCAAGTTTGGGCGAAGTTACGTGCCGGGCCGCTCGTGGAAGGCGCTGGCACATACGCTCATTACTCTTCTGCCTCCACTGACGGTGGCCGACCTCGGAGCAGGCGAGGGGACACTTTCGCAGTTGCTGGCGAAAAAGGCGCGCAAAGTGATCGCCATCGATAATTCGCCAAAAATGGTCGAGTTCGGCGCTCAGCTTGCGAAGAAACATGGATTCAAGAATCTCGAGTATCGGCTTGGCGACATTGAAGAACCACCGATCGCGAAAAATAGCGTCGATCTGGCGATCCTCAGCCAGGCTTTGCATCACGCTATTCATCCAGAGCGAGCCATCGCTGCGGCGCACCGGATTTTAAAACGCGGCGGTCGATTGGTGATTCTCGATCTTTTGAGTCACCGGTTCGAGCGCGCCCGCGAATTGTATGCAGATCACTGGCTCGGATTCAGCGAAGTGCAATT
>QHQA01000177.1 GCA_003219695.1 Verrucomicrobiota bacterium | reverse complement strand
GCTCGCGGTTGGGCCAGAAATCCTGACTGGATCGACCAGGTTAAAAGCCGGTACGGCGACAAAGGCTGCGCTCAACATTATCAGCACCGGCGCGATGGTCGGGCTCGGCAAAGTACGCGGCAATCTGATGATCGATCTCAACGCTGCCAGTACAAAGCTGCGCGATCGCGCAGTGCGAGTGGTCGCCGACCTGGCGCAGTGCGATTATGATTCCGCGCGCAATCTGCTCGAAGCGAACGCGTGGAATTTGCGCGCTGTGGCCGAAAATCTGTAGCCGTGGTCGTTGACCGCGCTGTTCACAGCGGATTTTCCCAGTGCAACTCTGGAAATCTGGCAAAGTCTCTGTCGGTCGAACAGAGAATCAATCCGTGTTCAATTGCCAGCGCGGCCAGATCGGCGTCGGGAACGAGATCTGCGCCTTCAGGAATATGCTGGATCAGCGTTGACAAGATTTCCTTGTGGCGCTCGGTGGGAATTGGGATCCAGACGTTTGCCGTGCTCAGCCATGATTCAATTTGGCGCCAGGCTTGCTGGATAGAAAGTGGTCGCTCAAAAATCCGGCGGTTTGTAGCGAGACGCGCAAAGCCAAGCAGGGACACCCAAGGCAGGCCCACTTTTCGCGGCTCATTCAACCTCGCGTCCAGCCAATCGCGCGCCCGAGGATGTTGCGGCAGCGACGATACCCGCGCATAAACGAGCAGGTTAGCGTCAACAAGGATCATTTGTAGTCTTCGCCCTCGGCCGTGGCGAGGATCTCTGCGACGTTATCGAGGGAGGGAAGGAAACAGCGACCCAGCGAGCTGGACGGTGTGCGATATTTTTGTTTCGGCCGGGTAGAGCCGGAGAGCAATTGGCGCAGGCCCAATCGCAGCGCGTCGTTGATCAGTTGCTTGAATCGGATTTTGCGTTTGGCCATGACCTTTTCGATCTCCACTGCGACGTCGTGATCGATCGTGATGGTCGTTCTCATACATCAAAGCATAATCAATTGATGCTTTGAATGAAGGGACGCTATTGGCCGGAGTGCTACCGCCGCACCGGATGAAATCTTTTGTAGAAAATTCCGATTTCTCATAAGCGCAACAGAACCGGTTTTCACGAAGGAAGATATGACTTAACCGAAAGGACCAACCTTATGCTCTGGACCATCTTTGTCATTTTGCTGATCCTCTGGCTGCTTGGATTGGTCAGCTCCTACACGCTGGGCGGCTTCATTCATATCCTGCTCGTCTTGGCGATTATCGTGCTGATTATCAATTTGATCCAAGGCCGCCGGCGATTGTAAGCTCGCACCAATGAAGCCAGCCGGCATTGTCGGCATCATTCTTATCGTTATCGGCATCATTTCGCTGGTGTATGGCGGGATCACCTACACCAAACGCGAGAAGGTGCTGGAATTCGGCCCCATTCAGGCAACAGCGGAAAGGCAGAAGACCATCCCGTTTCCGCCTTTGCTCGGCGGGGTGTGTCTGGTGGGTGGGATTGTGCTGGTGATCGTCGGAAGTCGAAAAGGCTAGAATGATTTCAAAAAGCTGTAGCCACCGGCCTGTGGCTGGTCATCTGGGCTCTTCTCACGATACATGACGGCCCGCAGGGCCGTGGCTACAGGGATGCTAGCTGCCTGCTTTCAGCACGGCGAAAGTTTTGCTGCCTTTACGGTCGAGGTAGAGAAGGACGCCGCGTTTCGGGTCCGCTTTATTGAGCGCTTCGCGGAATGTTTGCACGTTGGTCACCGGCTTGCCGTCCACCTCGGTGATGATGTCTTCACGCTGAATGTCCTGGGCCGCGGCGATGCTGTTGTCCTCGACATCTGTCACAATGACGCCTTGCTGAACGCGAAGATGCAGACGGTCGGCAACGTCCTTGCTTAATTCCTGCACCTGCAACCCGAATTTGCCGGCATCTTCCTGTGTCGGTTGCGCCGACGGGACCGGCAACGTATTTGACGCTCGCGTAATCTCGTTAGGCAATTCACCAGTCTTGATGGGGACTTTTATGGTGCGGCCTTTGCGCCAGATAGTCAGCTGGACATTTTGACCGATCTTCTTTTTCAAAATCTCATGTTGAAGCTG
>QHQA01000176.1 GCA_003219695.1 Verrucomicrobiota bacterium | reverse complement strand
CCGCACGGAAGTGACCGGCACGCCGATCCGAACCGGCCTGAGACCGCTGGATCGATGGGCTGCGCGTCAAAAGCTAGGACTACGTGACGATCTTACCACGTTGCTGGTGATGGGAGGCAGCCAGGGCGCGAGCGGAATTAACCAAGCGATGATTAAATCGTTGCCATTTTTGCAGGGTGTCCCACTGCAGGTGATTCATCTTTCCGGCGCTCGAGATGAGCGTCTCGTTGCCGATAATTATCGCCGCGAAAATGTCCCTGCTTACGTCGCCGCTTTTCATCATCGAATGGAGGAAGTTTATAGCGCTGCAGATCTCCTGGTTGCACGGGCTGGCGCGGCGAGTCTCGCCGAATTCGCCGCTTTTTCATTGCCGGGAATTTTGATTCCGTTTCCCTATGCCACCGACGATCATCAAACGCGCAACGCAGAAATTTATGCTCACGCTCAGGCAGCGATTCTGCTCAAGGAATCGGAGCTCTCCGGTGAACTGCTCGCACGCAAGATTCGAGAGTTAATCGAGAATCCCGAGCAAATTCAACGAATGGCTGCGAATTGTTCGCGTCTCGCACCGACAGATGCGGCCGGACGCGTGGTCACGACCATGGAAAAATATACGACTCATGAAGCTCGTCTCTGAGGTCGATCTGCCAAAATTGCTGACGGGTGAGCGACATAGGATTCATCTCATCGGCGTGGCTGGGAGCGGCATGAGCGGGATCGCTGCGCTTTTGCTCGAGCTTGGGCACAATGTCAGCGGCTCGGACAAAGGGAGCACGCTTGAGACGGAGCGATTGCAACGCCTGGGTATGCGTTTCTTTCCACAGCATCGCCCCGAAGATGCCAGCGACGCCGAGCTGATTGTGTTTTCGTCTGCGATCAAGATCGATAATCCGATTCTGATGGGTGCGCGCGATTTGGAAAAACCGGTTGTGCGCCGCGCTGAAGCCCTCGCCGCGATTATGCGCGGCAAGCGCGGGATTGTCGTCGTTGGCATGCACGGCAAGACGACAACCTCAGCGATGACCGCGCACGTTTTGCGCGAAGGCGGGTTGCATCCTTCGCATTACGTTGGCGCCGAGATTCCGATTCTTGGGACTAACGCGCACTGGGACCCGCGCGGCGAATATTTCGTCGCGGAAGGAGACGAAAGCGATGGAACCCTCCGTTGCTTTAGTCCCGAGCACTGCCTCATTCTAAATATTGAGGAAGAGCATCTCGATTTTTATGTCGATCTTGTCGCGATCGAAAAAGTCTTTGCGCAGCTCATACAGCAAACTAGCGGAACGGTTTTTTACAACGCAGATGACGCGAACACGGCGCGATTATGTGCAAAACGGACGGGCGCCATCTCATTCGGCTTCTGTGAACGGGCCGATTATCGCAGCGCCGATCTCGAGCTGCGGGATTTTGCTTCTGTCTTTTGCGTCCAACGGCGCGGCGAGCCACTTGGGGAGGCGGTTTTGAATGTTCCCGGGCGGCACAACGTCCAGAATGCGCTAGGTGTGATCGCCCTCGCCACCGAGCTTGGAATTCCGTTTGAAAGAATCGTAGCTTCGCTGCGGAAGTTCGAGCACGCGCGCCGCCGGTTCGAAATCAAGTACGAGAGCGACGGTTTCTTGCTTGTTGATGACTACGCTCATCATCCTACTGAGATCCGCGCGACGTTGAAAGCCGCCAGATCCACCGGTCGCAAACGCGTGCTGACCATGTTTCAACCGCATCGTTATTCACGCACGAAAGCACTACGCAAAGAATTTGGCCGCGCCTTCGATGATACCGACCGCGTGGTGGTAACCGACATTTATCCCGCCAATGAAGCGCCGATTCTTGGAATAAGCGGTCAAACGATTGCGGATGAAATCGCGGCCAACGGACATCGCGGTGTCAGTTATCAGCCGCGTTTGGAATGGGTTCATCGGGACATCGGCAACATGCTGGGCCCTGGCGATCTCATTTTAAGTCTGGGCGCAGGCAACATTCACGAACAATTGTCCGTGTTGGCCGCCGATCTCGTGATTGCCGAGAAATTAAAAGCGATCGTTGGTGAGGAAGGCGATGTCCGGCTCTGCGAGCCGCTCTCGAAACACACGACTTTGCGCGTGGGAGGTCCGGCGCAATTTTGGGTAGAGCCGCGCAACGAGAATGTGTTTGCGGAATTGGTTCGGTTTTGCGGGCGTGAAAGTCTTCCGCTTTTCGTCATCGGACGTGGCTCAAATTTGCTCGTCCGCGATGGCGGCATTCGTGGTGTCGTGGTCCATCCGTGCGGCGGCGATTTTGACAGGATCGAAATCAATGGCAGCGAAATCACCGCGGGCGCCGGCGCGAAATTAAAAGACGTTGCCTATGCGGGTAAGGCGGCCGGCCTCGGTGGACTGGAGTGGATGGAGGGAATTCCGGGGGTAGTCGGCGGCGGCCTGCGCATGAACGCTGGAGCGATGGGCGCGCAAACGTTTGAAAAAGTCGTGCGCGTTCGTTATCTCGATGCAAAGGGCGAGGCGCACACAAAAACACGCGATGAGCTGGAAGTGCATTATCGAAATTTCCCATTGCTCGAGAATAATTTTGCGGTCTCGGCGGTCTTTCGCGGGCAACCCGCGCCAAC
>QHQA01000175.1 GCA_003219695.1 Verrucomicrobiota bacterium | reverse complement strand
CCTTTCGTCGGATGCTCCGGATGTTCCTGGCCACGGACCGGCAGGGCTGGTTTGAAGAATAGGGCAAGAGCCGCCGCGATTATTAGCCGTGTGATCATATGAATTCCTCCGTTGTAGTTTGTCTGCTTTGTTTTGTTGAATATCTTAATAATTGTCTAGTGTCGTCTCAAGCCACCGCGAGACGCGCTGCCTGTTAAGACGCATCATGGAAATGCTTTATTCCATGTAAACTCAAAATTTTCCAGCAAATCCGCGAAGTCATGATTTGCCGCCCGAAAGCGATTGCAGAAAGATATTGGAGTGCAGTTGCAGTTCTCGATCGTTGTTCCTGTCTGCAACGAGGCGCCGTTGATCCGCCCGTTTCTTCACCATCTGCGCGGACGGGCGCCTGGGGCCGAAATTATCGTGGTCGATGGCGGCAGCACCGATGGCACGGCCGAGCTGGCGACGGATTTTTGCAATCAGCTGATCGTAAGCGACCGGAGTCGGGCCGTCCAAATGAACGCAGGCGCGCGCACTGCCCACGGGAACGTGCTTTGGTTTGTGCATGTGGATGCCCAAGTTCCGGAAGGATGTTTGGATGAAATTGCACGCATAATGGATAATCCCAAAGTCGTGGGCGGCTACTTCCGGATTCTGCTCCCGCCAGGCTTCGTTTATCGATTGACCGACAGCTTTGCGCATTACGCAGGACTCCTGTTGCGAATGCGCTGCGGCGACCACGGAATTTTCTGCCGGCGAACCGTATTCGCTGATATCGGCGGCTTTCCGGAAGTTCCGTTGATGGAGGATGTGGAATTTTTTCGCCGGCTTCTTCGCCGCGGTCGCGTGGCCCATAGTCATAAGCGAATTCTGGTAAGTCCCCGCCGTTATGAGGCAATTGGACGCGCCCATTTGACCCTGGCTTATGGATTTATCGCAAGCCTCTACGCCTTCGGCGTGCCGCTGCCGGCGCTCGCTTCAATCTACAAGCGTGCATGCTGCCAGGCGCGAACCGCCGGTTTGCCGACGCCCTCGGTAATTCATCGCGAGCGATCAGTCCGACGTTCGCCGACCGCTCATACGCGCGTGTGAAGAGTCTGATCCGTTTCTTTGTACAGACGAAGGAGGAGATGATCATGAGAAAGGTGACCCTGTTGATCGCTTTGCTCACGGCGACAACGCTCGTCGCTTTTGGGCAGGAAGAAACAGTCAAGGACATAGAGCACGGGGCGAAGAAGACGGGAGAAAAAGTTAAGGAAGGCGTCGAGACCGCAGCGGAGAAAACCAAGGAGACCGCTGAAACAGTCGGGAAGAAAACCAAGCAGGCCGCAGAAACGGTCGGAGAGAAAACCAAGGAAACAGCTGAAACCGTTGGAAAGAAGACCAAGGAAACTGTTGAAGGAACAAGCGAGAAAACGAGTGAGACTCCGAGGACAACGCACCGTAAATCGAAAAGTTCATCCAGACGGACTGAGGCAGAGACGAGTAAGCAGCAATCGACCAATCGGGAGGCCAACAAACCCACGCCGAGCCCTAGCGGTCGCTGATTGCCAATATTTTTCAAACCGGCCTCTTGCGCTGAACGCAGTTTAGTTCGGAGCTTGATTCGTTCTGACTTGCTCAGATTCGTTGCGTGAGTCCTATTTGCGCGATGAGTGGTCTGCGCTTGGGAGTAAACATCGATCATGTGGCAACGCTGCGGCAGGCGCGTTACGCCACGATGCCGGAATCCAAAAACGCCGAGCCAGATTCACTTATTGCAGCGCGCATATGCGAGCGAGCAGGCGCCGGCGGGATTGTTGCCCATCTGCGCGCCGACCGCCGCCATATTCAGGATCGGGATATTGAGCGCCTGCGACAGAACATCATGACCAAACTGAATTTGGAAATGGGCAATACGGCGGAAATCATCGATATCGCGCTGCGCATCGTGCCTGATGAAGTTTGTCTGGTTCCGGAAAAGCGCGAAGAAGTTACGACAGAAGGCGGGCTGGACGTCATTGCGCAACGCAAAGAACTGGAACCAACGATCAAGCGACTCCACCTCGCCGGGATTCGCGTTAGTCTCTTTATCGATCCTACATTGGAGCAGGTCGATGCGGCAGCTGAGCTAGGCGTAGAAATGGTCGAGCTGCATACGGGCAAACTGGCAAACGCGTTCACGGAAAAGATCCAAAAAGAAGAACTGGAACAATTGCGTGCGGCTGCTTGCGCGGCATCGGAATCTCATCTCCAAGTCAATGCCGGTCACGGCATCAATTACAAAAACATCGCGCTCATCTGCGAGATTCCAGGTTTGACGGAGCTCAACATTGGTCACTCGATCATCTCGCGTGCGATGTGGGTTGGGCTGGAAGCTGCCGTGAAGGAAATGCTCGCCGCGATGGCGAACTACGACGGATGAGTGCGTCACGTTGCCGCAAAACTGTAGGGCAACCGCTCCGGTTGCCGACCTCAAGGTCGGCAGGCGGAGCGCCTGCCCTACAATGGTGGATCGCTCGGCTTGCCTAACCAGATGAGCGTTATTGGCATCGGCGTTGATCTTGTGGAGTGCGCGCGCATTCAACGGTCGATTGATCGGTTCGGAGATCATTTTCTGCATCGCGTCTTCACCGACGGCGAGATTGAATATTCAATGTCGATGAAATTTCCGGCCCGCCACCTGGCCGCGCGTTTCGCGGCAAAAGAAGCTGTTTCTAAAGCGTTCGGCACAGGCATTGGCAAAGCGATGGGTTGGCGCAACATTGACGTTCGCAAAAAACCCAGCGGCGAACCGTTTCTGGTTTTTTCCGGACCGGCGCAGGAGCTTGCTGCAGAGCGCGGCGTCACTTCCGCGCTTATCACACTCAGTCATACTGAGCACCATGCGATGGCGTCTGTCGTCCTCGAAGGCGCGACCTCTCAGCCGGGATAATCAGCACACCTCCGTTTCCTTTTTGAGTCCTTTTGTAAATCAGGCTTGCCTTCTGGCTTCGCGGCTGCAGCGGGGGACGTCCATCCGCATCGCGTTTGTCATCATCGCTCTCGCAGCGGCGGTCGCGGTCACAATTGGTGATTTCGTGCACCGCGCAGCGGCACGCAGGCTGCGCGCGGCGATTCTTGCAGAGCTTCAGCCGATTGCCTTGAAGAATTGTACGTTGAAACGCTTCGGGAGCGCCAATGACGGTGGATACCTGATGTGCGAGAATCTAATTGAGCCGCTCGATGCAGCGTACTCGTACGGCGTTGGCAGGAACGACGATTGGGGATGCGAGGTGTCCCGCCGGTATCACGTCCCGGTGCATGAGTACGATTGTTTTGATCCTGCGCGGCCAATGTGCAAGGGCGGCAAATTCCTATTTCACAATGAATGTGTTGGAGATCGGACCGGGTACAGGGGTTCACATTTCTTCGATACGCTTGAGGACCAGATCAGGAAGAACGGCGACACCGGCCGGCGCCTGATCATCAAAATGGATATCGAGGGCGCGGAATGGGATTCGCTCCTCGCAACCCCGGACGAACTGCTGGCGTCGATTCCGCAGATCACGATGGAGATGCACGGCTACAACGATCCGAAGATTGTCGAGGTGCTCAGGAAACTGAAGCGGAACTTTTATCTCGTGAATCTCCACTTCAACAACTGGTCGTGCACGGCGAAGGCCGCGCCGCTGCCCGCGTGGGCATACCAGTCGCACTGGGTGAACAAGCGCATCGGCGTGCCCAATTCGACAGCACCCTTTCCTGCACCGATGAGCCCGCTGAACGCGCCCGACTCGCCGACGTGGCCCGATTGTCAGTTGCACACACTGCGGTTGGAGCCCTGAGGATTCACTTCAGGGGCCTCAAAGCGAAACACTAATTTCACGCACCTTCGCGCGACAACAGCCTACAGTGCGCAGGCGAACTCACACGAAGTTTTAAGGCGCTTCAGGGTAGGGTGCCTCACTCCGTGCGCGCCGCCATTGCCTCGAGAGTTAAGCGCGCGAAGGTGGAACGCGTTGTCTTCAACGCGTTGGCCATGCGGCGCTGCCGCCGGATATCCGTGGCTTCGGCGATGACCAGACATCGTCTTCGGGAGAAGCCGATCCACCTTGGTTGACAGGAACAGCATTGAAACCCAGCGCGCTTTCCGGCAATAAGGCAGCCATGGAATACTATCGGCACATCATGGACGTCATTGGCACCTGCGTGGATGGAATAGGTGTATTGATCGTTGTGGGTGGCGCGCTGGTTGCGACGCTGCGTCTCTTGGCTTGGCGCGTGCAGAGCACTGGCAATTACTATTCGCTTTACCGGCAGGACGTCGGGCGCGCGATCCTGCTCGGTCTGGAATTTCTGATCGCCGGCGACATTATCCGGACCGTCGTCGTCGCGCCGACTCTGCAAAACGTAGTGGTCCTAGGCTTGATCGTGCTCATCCGCACTTTTCTCAGTTTGTCGCTACAACTGGAAATCGAGGGAAAATTGCCATGGCGGACGGGAGGATCACACTAGGAGTGACTAGATTTATCTGCTTTGGTAGCTTGGAGCCCGCCGTTCCTTAATTGACGCGTCGTCAATCGCTCGCTAGTCTCGTGAACGTGCTTCGTTGCATTGCTCGCGCTGTCACGATTTTCGCGCTTTGCTGCGCAATCGGTCTGCAATGGCTGGCGCTCCAATCCATCGCATGGACAGCGATGATTGTCGATTATTCTAAACATTACTCGTTAGGCCAAGCGATCGTGCAGACCTTGGACGGCGCGCATCCGTGTTCGCTCTGTTATATCGTGAGCAAGGGCAAAGCGTGCGAAAAGAGATCGGACCTTCAGCCGCTCGCGCCCAAGTTCGACATCATCTGCACAAAACGCGCGATCACTCTGCTTCGGCCGTTCGTTCATTTCCAATATTTGGTGAGCGATTTTTCTTTCTCCGAGATTCGGCGTTCACCGCCTGTTCCGCCGCCGCGCTCGTTCCTGAGTTAGTTCGCGCTTGGGTCGGTTGCGCCGTGCGAATGCACGGAGTGCGGCTTTCGCTTTCGCAGCCCGAGAACCGTCACCCCTTGGTGCTGGCGCTTTCTCATCACTCGGGAGGAATAGTTCATGAAACATTTAGCTTTGGTCTTTTGGTTCGTTTGCGCAGTGTGCGAGCTCGGCACAGTGAGCCGGGCCTATGGTCATGGCTTTGCGGGCGCGCGATTTTTCCAGGCAACGCTTTCCACCGACGACCCGTTCGTCTCCGACGAACTTTCGCTGCCGACTATCAGCACGATCAGGACACCGGATGACGGTGGGACGCGCGAGACGGATATTTCGGTCGATATCGCCAAACGTATTACGCCGCAGTTCGGAATTGAAATCGGTGAGACCTTTACTGCGCTGAATCCACATGAAGGGCGCTCGACCAATGGCTTCGACAATCTGGAGTTGGGCGGCAAATATCAGCTCCTGAAGAATGGCCCGCATGAAGCGATCGTCTCGTTAGGGCTCGATGTCGAAGTTGGTGGGACCGGCTCCAGCTCGGTTGGCGCGGATTCATTCAGTACTTGGACGCCGGGGATTTTTTTCGGTAAAGGCTTCGGGGATTTGCCTGACGCCTTGCGGTTCTTCAAGCCGCTCGCTCTCACAGGCGTAGCAGGCGTGGGGATTCCAACGAGTGCAAGTTCGCGCAGTGTCACGGTCAATGAGGAAACGGGCGAACGCGAGGTTGACATCGAGCGACATCCCGACGTGCTGGAGTGGGGTTTTGCGCTGGAGTACAGTGTCATTTATCTGCAATCGCAGGTGAAGAACATGAATTTGCCGGCACCGATCGATCGGCTGATTCCCCTTGTGGAGTTCGCACTGGAAACTCCGCTGAACCGCTGCGCAGGCGGCGAAACCACCGGCACAATCAACCCAGGCGTCATCTGGGCGGGCCAATATTTTCAGGTTGGCGTGGAGGCGATCATCCCGATCAACGAACGCACGGGCAATAACGTCGGTGTAATCGCGCAATTGCATTTCTTTCTGGATGACATCTTTCCACACAGCGTCGGTCGTTCACTTTTTGGAGGAACGAAATGAAAAGCAGGCTTCTGGTTTTGCTTTTGATTGTGTTGGCTGGCGTAGCGCGAATCGAAGCGCACGCTTTTCTTAAAGACGCGAAGCCAGCCGTAGGCAGCACGGTTCAAACGTCTCCCAACGAAGTCCAAATTCGATTTACGGAAACCATCGAACCAGCCGTGAGCAGCATCCGGGTCTTCGATGCGTCTGGGAAGGAAGTGGACAAACGCGATGTGCATCTGGATCGCTGGGATCACGCGCTGCTGCACGTTTCTCTGCCGCGACTGCAAGCGGGAACTTACAAGGTGATGTGGCGCGTGGTTTCAGTCGATACACACATGACGAACGGAAACTTCACGTTCCGGGTTGGTCGTTAGGCGCTTGTACGCGGAGAGAGATTGATGCTCACGGCGCTGCTGATCATCGCTCGCGCCGTGCAGATCGGCGCGTCGATTCTGCTCGCTGGAACGTTCACGTTCCAGTTGGTCGCTCTCGGCCCGGCGGCTCAGTCAGGGAGCGACAATTTCCGCGAGGTCGAGCGGCGCTTGTTCCACCTGGGCCGATGGACTCTCGTCGTGGTTCTGCTCTCTGCTCTGTTTTGGTTTTGGCTGGAAGTCGCGAACATGAATGGATTGCCGCTCACGCGCCTTTTCCGCGACAGCGTCGCTGACGGTTTTGTTCGAAACGAACTTCGGTCACGTATGGCAGCTTCGGCTTGGCCTGATTGCAGTGGCGCTTGTGCTCGCCGTCTCACGGCTGGCGCCAAACGACGCGCCACGGCATCGACTTATTGTGGTTCTCGGGTTCCTGAGCGTTGTTCTTCTCGTCTCGCTCGCCTGGATCAGCCACGCCGCGGCCGCCCGAATGCAACCGCTCGGTTTGTTGGGCGATGCGCTCCATCTTTGCGCGGCGGGCGCGTGGATCGGCGGATTGGCGCCGCTGGCAATTTTCCTAACGCACGCTCGCGGGTCGCTCTCATTAGGCGAATGCGCCGGTCTGGTGCTCAAGCGCTTTTCTACACTCAGTCTGAGCTGTGTGAGCGTCCTTGTCATGGGCGGTGTTTCCAATAGCTGGCTGCTGGTCGGCTCGATCCACGCGCTTTTCGCGACCCGTTATGGTTCGCTATTGCTTTTGAAGTTAACGCTTTTCGGCATTCTTGTGGGCTTCGGCGCTCGCAACCGATTCGTCATCAAAACAAAGCTGCTCAACGCTTCGCCAAGCTCGGATATGCTCGCTCAACTGCGCAGAAACGTGATATGCGAGGCCTGCGTGGGCCTCGCCGTGGTGATAATCGTCGCGTGTTTAGGCGTCACGCCTCCCGCGCGACACGCCTCGAGCGAGTTAAATAAAGCTTTAGCCGCTGTAGGACGCGGTGTAGCTCAACGCAGCGCGGCCGCAATAGATGACGCGCGTGTCGATGAGCGCGGACGATTACGCGCAAATATTGATCTTCTATATTGCATTTACGTGCAGTGCTGGCATAAGGCAGAAGGAGAAAACTCTGCCCTTTGGAGAATCTATGCCCACCGGGGAGTTGCTTTAGAGAGTACTATCAGTGAGTTGACAGCCCAGAGCTTTTGGCGCCAAGCATCACTGAGAGGAAAGGACATCGTTTACGCCGACACGTGGGCTCAAGCCAGAGAGAGGAAATCAGCATTGATTCGGTGCGCTGGATCGCCAAAGTCGTTGTTGCTCCGGTTTCGCCAGAATGGGCGCTCGAGGCGATCGATTCCGTTTGCTGGCGGCATGATGTTCGATACGAGCAGATCACGATTTGAGAATTGTCTGGGGATCGCATCGACACCGGACGCGCAGAGCTGTGGGCTCTCAGATCTTGTCGGTATGCCTGGCTGCAAAGTCTGCTCTCGCGTGCTCACACCAATTCACAAAGAAAAATTGGCTGAATCATGAGTTCTCTCGCCGTTCTTCATGCGTCGCAATTAGTGACACTGGCCGGTCCCAAGCGGCCACGAATGGGTGGCGAACTATCTGAGCTCGGGATCATTCACGATGGCGGAATGCTGATCCACGACGGCAAGATCGACATCGTTGCCTCGAGCACTGACATCGAGAAGAAAGCAGATGGCGCGGAAATCATCGATGCTGATGGAAAAATCGTCCTTCCCGGATTTGTCGATGCGCACACGCACTTGATTTTTGCGGGGAATCGG
>QHQA01000174.1:2197-3162 GCA_003219695.1 Verrucomicrobiota bacterium | reverse complement strand
TGGCTGGCGGATTTCTCGATCAATTTTCCAAATCACCGACATGCTATCGCGCTTACGCTTGTGTGACCTGTTTCAACCGGCGCCACATGCTCTGGGCATGGCTGAGTTTGTTCTGGGTCGCATTCACCGATCTGTACGTCCGGCTTTGTTCGATGGGCATCTGGCATGATCTGCGGCTTGTTTGAGCGACGAGGATTCGAGAACCGTGAATCGAGATTCGGGCTAACGATGTAATGCTTGACGATTCGCCGCCTACCATGCCCGAGTACGAAACTTTTCAGCACGACGTTCTTATCATCGGCTCCGGCGGCGCCGGTTTGCGCGCGGCGATTGAGGCATCGGCAGCCGGCGTTTCGGTCGGCATGGTATGCAAATGTCTCCTTGGTAAAGCGCACACGGTCATGGCCGAAGGGGGCATCGCCGCAGCGCTGGCCAATGTCGACGAGCGGGACAACTGGAAAGTGCATTTCGCCGACACGATGCGGGGCGGGCAATACGTAAACAATTGGCGAATGGCTGAGCTGCACGCAAAGGAAGCGCCCGATCGCGTGCGGGAGCTTGAAGCTTGGGGCGCAGTTTTCGATCGGACAAAGGACGGCCGGATTCTGCAAAGGAATTTCGGCGGCCACAAATATCCGCGCCTGGCGCACGTCGGTGATCGGACGGGGTTGGAAATGATTCGCACGCTGCAAGACCATGGCGTGCATCAGGGAATTGATGTCCATATGGAGCACACGATTCTCTCGCTGTTAAGGGATGGTGAGCGTGTTATCGGAGCGTTCGGTTACGATCGCGCGCGCGGCCGGTTTAAGATTTTTCGCGCAAAAGCAGTCGTGCTCGCGACAGGCGGAATTGGCAAGGCATATAAGATCACAAGTAACAGTTGGGATTGCACCGGCGATGGCCATTCGCTCGCGTATCACGCCGGCGCAGCGTTGATCGACATGGAGTATGTGCAGTTCCAT
>QHQA01000174.1:0-1924 GCA_003219695.1 Verrucomicrobiota bacterium | reverse complement strand
GATCAAAGAAGGGCGGGGAAGTCCTCATGGCGGAGTGTTTCTCGATATCTCCTGGATCAAGAAAAAAATTTCGAACGCGGAGGAGCACATCAAACGCAAGCTGCCGAGCATGTATCATCAATTCAAAGCGCTCGGCGACGTGGACATCACAAAGGAACCCATGGAAGTCGGCCCGACGACGCACTATATCATGGGCGGCGTGCACGTGGATGCCGACACTCAGAGGTCGGACGTCCCGGGATTGTTCGCCGCGGGCGAATGCGCAGCCGGCATCAATGGCGCGAACCGACTTGGCGGCAATTCGCTCTCCGATCTCATGGTATTTGGCAAGCGCGCGGGAGAATTTGCCGCGAAATTCGCCAGGGAGAATTCGCTCGGCAAGATCGATAATGACAAGATCGAAATGTACGCGCGCGAAGCATTGAGGCCATTTGAGAACAGCAGCGGCGCGAATCCGTACTCGGTGCAGCGCGATTTGCAGGAAACGATGCAGCACAACGTTGGAATCGTGCGCGACGAAAGCGAGATGCGCTCGGCGCTCGATCACCTGAAAACGTTTTGGGAGCGCGCGGCGCGCGTGGGCGTTACCGGCAATCGCGACTTCAACCCTGGCTGGCACACCGCGCTTGACCTGAAAAACCTGCTGACAGTTTCCGAAGCGATCACACGGGCTGCGTTAGAGCGAAAAGAAAGCCGCGGCGCGCAATTTCGCGAAGATTATCCGAACAGGGACGACGCTCTTGGTAAAGTGAACACGATCGTGTCGAAAGCCGCAGACGGATCAATGCAAGTTCAACTCGAACCGATCCCGGAAATGCCCGATTATTTGAAGCAGGTGATTGAAGAGAATAGATGAGCGTGAATCGAGATTCGTGAATCGTGCATCGAACCAGCTGGCGACAAATATGAAAGATCGAAACCCAGGCTCAACTTTTGAAGACCTCGAGGTTTATCAAGTCGCCCGCAACTTTAGAAAAATGATGTACGAAATAGCGAGGCGATTGCCCGATATCGAGAAGTTTGGATTGGCCAGCCAGATACGGCGTGCTCCTCTCTCACTCACGAACAATATCGCTGAAGGACACGGTCGCTATCACTATCTCGATCAAATAAAATTTACGCTCCAATCTCGGGGATCCTTTGAGGAGTTGATAGACGACCTAAATGCCTGTGAAGACGAGCAATACCTGCATGAAAAGGAGATTGCTTCGCTGAAACAAGAAGGCTGGCGAGTTCGCCAATTGATCGATGGTTACATACGTTATTTGCGCCAGCAAAAGAATTCGGAAGTAGGCGCATCATCAGTTCAAGAAACCTCGCGGATTTACGATGAGAACGCCGACGATTCACGAGTCTCGATCTAACGAATTACGAATGAACGTAACCTTCCGAATCTGGCGAGGCGATAAGCGCGGCGGCGAGTTTCGTGATTACACCACCGGTATTTCCGAAGGAATGGTCGTGCTCGATGCCGTAAATCAAATTCAAGCGACCCAAGCGAACGACCTGGCATGTCGTTGGAACTGCAAGGCGGGGAAGTGCGGATCGTGTTCGGCGGAAGTCAACGGTATGCCGAAACTGATGTGCATGACGCGAATGAGCGAATTGCCGCTCGACAGGCCGATCACAGTCGAGCCGATGAAAGCGTTTCCAGTGCTGAAGGATTTGATCACGGATGTTTCATTGAATTTTCGAGTGAAGAAAAAAATCAAGAAGTTCAAGCCACGACCGCCCGATGCGCTGGATGGAACGTGGCGAATGCAGCAGCAAGATATCGATCGCGTCCAGGAATTTCGTAAATGCATCGAGTGTTTTCTTTGCCAGGACGTTTGCCATGTGCTGCGCGATCATCAGATGCACGAACAATTCATTGGGCCCCGATTCTTGATTTACGTGGCAGCGCTCGAAATGCATCCGCTCGATA
>QHQA01000173.1 GCA_003219695.1 Verrucomicrobiota bacterium | reverse complement strand
AATTGTGGTGAGGTGTTGCACGGATCCGACTAACGCTGCGCATCAGTGGCCCGCCGCCAATGATCCACGAAATGAAACAGGAGCGGCATCGGCGCGTCCCCTGAATGCGCTTTGTTGGGCTTTTGTGAGCATGGTTCTCAATCTGGCATCTTGTTTGTTTACTTTTCCGATCTTTGTGAGTGCAGTTGGTGTCTGTCCTTGCGCATCGACGGCACACGGATCGGCTCCGCTTTCCAGAAGAAGTTTTGCAATTCTCAAACGCCTGTATGCGCACGCGGTGTGTAAAGGTGAGCCGTTCGCAGTTTGTCCATTAACATCTGCACCTGCTTCCAGCAAGAATTTAACGATTTGAATATTCCCTTCACCAACAGCCTGATCCAGTGGAGAAAATCCTGAATCATCTCTGCGCTTCAGGGAAGCTCCGGAAGTCACTAACACTTCGACCACGTTGAGATGACCTTGCTGAATTGCCCAAAGAAGAACCGGGCGGCCCTTGTAGCGGGCGTTCACGTTCGCGCCGCGCTTTATAGCTGCCAGGGCCAGCTTCATGTTTCCTTCACAGGCCGCCCTCACCAGGTCACTTGCTTTCATGCTCGTGCTAAGCCCAACGTTGCGGCTCACCTACCGCCGCCGACAGCGGAGGTAGAACGCAGACACAATAATCGAATTCGCACGACGTCGCGAACGCAAAGCGCGGGCGGCGCTTAGGTGGAGCCGTTTTGTTCGGCTTCAGGCGCCACTCCTTTTGCGCTTGCGCAACCTCTTTGGTGCTGGCTTCGGAAAGAAGCGCTTCCACGTGCTGTCCCCTACGTCATCCTTTCGGAGTATGACATGCAGTCGAAGGTTGCCGTCGGCGCTCGTCAAGCCTTCAAAGTGCTCGTGATAATCGCTGTCAATGGACGTGTCGCGCTCGGCGAACCGCCGAAGGAAATCTGCGAGCTGCAAATACTGCTCCCTCCTGCCGAAGACGTTGATCTGGAGACCGCCCTTGATAGGTGCGGCCCCATCGCGTGGATTCCAAAGGCCATTACTCCGCGATATTCACGAGCCACGACAAAGTTTACGAAAGGCAATTTCTTTGCTTTCATTTCTGCGGCGCACGGAGCCTTGCGAACGGCGAGGTGAGCGATGGCGGCGGGGACGAGACGCTCGAATCGGCAAAATAGTGCCGCCCGCCGCCATTCGCTCCACCGAAAGGTTATGCCTCATTCTATTTTGCCTCTTTATCCTTCATGCGTTTTGAGTGGCACTTGGGACACCACTTCGGCTCGTTATAAATGTTGCCTTTTTGGGCTTCAAAATATCTTTTTTGTTGCTCGGCCGTCCAGACTTCGGGCTTCCCGCACCCGGCACAAGTGTAATGTATGTCCTGATAATAGAACTTTGCTGAGTATCCGCCGTGATGATTTTGAGCGTCGGGGTTCGCCGGCAAGGCATTTTCGGGGACCTCAACACCTTTCACGAGCCGACCTTGCTTTTGGAGCTTTGCCAGGCGTTTCTCTTCCCGTTTCCTCTTGATCGGGTTTCTGGAGACCATCTTAGGCATAACGGTAAGTTGAGTGGCGGCGGAGATAACCAGTGGCGCAGCTACAGCAGCACGACAACCGAGCTGCCAGGAACTCCCGCTGTCCGCTCCACCGATTTTGTTAACCGTCTCAACATCGTTTTATCCTTTGCGCCCTCTCGCGTACGACGGCGTGATGGCTCCGTGCCGGCGCAAGAGCCGCTGCAACGGCTTGGCACTGTCGCCGTGGTAAACTGCTCCAATCCTCAGGCAGCATTCGCACGAATCCATTCCGGCGTTCGGATTGGCCCCATGTTTGAGCAACAACTCCGCAATCTCCAGATGATTTCGGCAGCAGGCTTCATACAGGGCGCGTCCGTCCGGAGCGGCATCTTCGGGCATATTTGGATCCGCGCCGCGTTCGAGCAACCGGCGGACGATGTGCAGATGACCTTCCCGCGCCGCATAGGACAGCGGGCTGATGCGCGCCGAGTCTTCTCAACGCGCTCCAAATCGCCGGCGGCGGCGGCAACAGAAATGTTATAGTTTGCGCCGTGCGCGAGCAGGCTGCCGACGAGGACGAAAGTATTTCGCAGCGAAGGCTGCGAGCGGCCGCGATTGGCACGATACCAATAATCGCTGGCGCCGTTCACGGCGAGCAGCACCGGCGTTTGTCCGTCGGCGCGTTGCGCATCAATCGGCGTTCCGAATTCGACGAATCGGCGATCAAATCCAATTGCCGCGTGATGACGCTCCAATGCAGGGCATTGTTGCCCAGCGCGTCGCTTGCACGGGCGAGAATTGGCTGGCGCAGCAAGACCGCGCCGATGGCGCGCGAATCCCGAGCGATGATGGCTTGGTTCAGCGCATCGAAGTCCGGCGAATAGTTAGACCGCCTTCGCATCGCGCGCTGGAGCAGGGATTCGATTTGGCGATGCCCGTGCTCTCTGGCGTAGAGCAGCAGCTTGTCCCATGAATCGTAGGTATAGCGCGATTCACCAGGGTCCGCTCCGCGCTCCAACAGCAGCTTCACAATTTCCGTGTGGCCCGCGCTCACGGCCTTGTGAATGGGAAACTGATACCAATGCTGAGCGTTGACCAGTCGCCGGTCTTTGGCGAGGAGCGACTTCACCTTCGGCAGGTCGCCGAGCGCACAGGCTTGGAAGAGCGCCCAAGCGTCGTAGCCGTTCAACTTCTCGACGCCATAAACGTAAGCCCGCGTCTTCATCTCCTCGGGCGGTGTGAGTCGGGGGTTGTTCATTCGCAGGGCCGGACCGCCGGGTTAGCCCTTGTTTTCATCCTCACTTCCGACCAATTGCGGTGGTTTTCGTCGAGGTGTTTATCAATTGGAAGCCCGGTAACGAAGCTGCCAAGGATCAATCCACACATGCCACCCAGGCGTCCGAAACGAAATCCAATTACCGCTAGTGGAATTCCCCCCAACAAACTACCAAGTGTTCGAGCTGCCCACAGCTTCGGGGAAAGCGCCCCATCGACCCTTGAAATCTTTCCACAGCGCGGACAAGTGTGCTGCAATCCCGGCTCC
>QHQA01000172.1 GCA_003219695.1 Verrucomicrobiota bacterium | reverse complement strand
AATGAATCAGCGTTGCACCCGTTTCCTTGATCGCCTCTGCGCATGTCGCTTCGCGCGCCTTTTCCGTCGGTTCACAAAAGACAATATGCGCGCCATAGCTCTCAACCGCGCGGATCTTCACCTTCGCGGAGTTCGAGGGCATAACGATGTGCGCCGGAATGCCACGCAGTTTCGCCGCGCGCGCCACCGCGGCACCATGATTGCCGGACGAATGCGTCGCCACACCGCGTAGAGCGGTTACATCGTCCAGCGAAAACACTGCGTTCGTCGCCCCGCGCGCCTTGAACGCACCGATCTTCTGAAAATTTTCGCACTTAAAGAACAGTCCCGCTGTCGCGGGACTCGCTTCGTTCAATCGCGAACTCGTCAATACAGGCGTGCGATGAATGTACGCGCGAATCCGTTCATGCGCCGCACGAATGCTATCGGGATTAAGGGACATACTTTCGCGTGTCGGCCGCCAAGTCAGGCTCTACTTCAGGAAACAAAAGAAACGGCCGAAGCATTTTTGGGTCACTCGGCGATTCCACGCGGACCTCCTCTCTCTTCAGGTCGAGTTCACTCGCGATTTTGAAGAGAACGTCGTCACCGAATGTTTCAAAAGGCAAAAGCGCCGATTGTCGCGGCTCGTCATAGAGTTTCGCAATTGCTTCTTGAATATTCTTGCCCCCGATTGCACGAACAATTGCATTGTGCCTTAAGTCCTCAGCGAACTTGTAGAAGGTGTTGCCGTAAGTCTCGCCGATAATGAACTCGTGTAATTCATTGGGGGCGCAACTGCAGAGCCGGCCTTTTAAGATTTCAGAATCAAAATGGTGAGCAAAGTTTTGCCGAATCGTTGTGACGAGATTGTCGCTATTATTGAAGTATTTGTTGAATGTTTTGAGTCCCTCTTTCGCTTCTTGACTCAGTGACGAATCCATCTGCTTGCTCAGCGGTGTTCCGTGCCATTGCTTGTGAACTACCGTGTGTGCCTCTTTGAGCGTCCCGCAAAGCTGCCGCATGGCAAAAGTTAGCTGATGTAATGCGATCCATTGCTCCGTTTGGCTGTACCGGTTCGCGCCCCTACGCGGGGACACGACATTCAGCAAAGGGATACAGATTCCGTCAATCGCTCGGAGGTCATTGCGAATCTGAGCCAATTGTAGCCAGAAAATCCGCTTCTCCTCAGGCAACCGATAAAAAGCGTGATGCGAAAACGTGAAGCGCCAAAGCTTCATCACAGATAAGGTTTTATTCGGAAAGGTGTTCTTGTCCTACTAATTTTTCGGCCTCGATTCGTGGAGTAATTCCGTGCCAAAAAAGCAAGGCGCCGCGCAAACGAATTTAAGTACTCATCGGTTAACTAACTCGGTGAATGCGCCGCGCATCGTCGGAAGCCAGCAATCAATTTGAAGAGCAAGTGGACCTAGGCGCTCTTTATCGCTTTCCGTTAGAGGGTTGTTGGATTCTGTGGTGTGGATTATCGCAGAAATGACGTCGATAATCTCGGTGTTTTTGCCTTCTTTCTCAAGCTCGGGCCAGCGCGCCCAGTATTTGAGAAACTCTTGAAAATACGCGGTCGCGCTGTCGTCGATAGAATCTTGAGAAGTCGCTGAATCGCCGAGGTATTCTCGAGCGTTTTCTGTTGCAGCCCATGTTGCGAAACGTAGGCATCCTTTGATAAGCGGCTCTGGCTGAATTTGCTTTTTCTCATCATATGCCAATGCCGCCGTTACGACGGCGCTTAAGCAAAAGACCATGTAGCGAAACCGCGAATCTGGCAGGCTGAACTGCAAAGCAGCCGGTGCGTCCTCTGCTCCGGGAATCGTATGCAGGTATAGATTGCTCGCGACCGTGATCGCGGCCTCAACGTATTTCTGCTGCGCAGGTTTTCGAGTGAACCACCCCATCGCGTTTATCTCGTGCGTCAGGCCAGGAACGTGGATTTCTCGCTCCGTCTTAGCTAAACTTTCTGAGAACCCACTACTTGATGTTAGCATTGCTCCATTCCGGTTGGTCCGGGTCTTTTCCGGATGGAAGGCCGACAAGTTGCTTAATCTCGCCAAACTGCCTCAACAGGCTGGAATCTCGCTCAATGATGTTTATTGCCTCTAGTCCATCGATAACTGACAAGGTAATTGTCTGCGGATCGTGGTCGGTTTCGAACGCTATCTCCGCAACTGGCATGACATCCGCCTCCGTGGACGTACCTGGAAGCGGGTGCTGTCTAATTGAGGTGAAATAAAGGGACACCGGAAATCAAGAGCGCCTTCCTGGGCTTCTGTCAATCTTCTGACTGCATTCGTATTTAACGACCGGCTGTTTTCCACGGCAAGACCACATTATACCGCGCTTGGGCTGCGGAAGTGTTCGGGGCGCGGGCCGATACCGATGAAACGGGCGGGCACTTGTCGCAGAATTGGAAACCATTTCAGCAAACGAAGTACTAGCGGCAACGACTTTTTGTTACTTGATGCACGCCCGGCGACAACTCGGTGGTGAATGAAAACCAGCAAACCTTGAATCAGGCGCGTCGGCCATTCGCGGCGGGTCTGCACTTTTCGCAAATCGTCCACCGAAACTGGACCATTCCTCAATT
>QHQA01000032.1 GCA_003219695.1 Verrucomicrobiota bacterium | reverse complement strand
TCGAAGCGGGCTCGTACACAATTGACACACAGTTCAAAGATGTATCGGAGCAGAAGCCTGGTAATACTTTGAATTAAAAAGGACGGGCCCTTAGCTCAGCGGTTAGAGCAGCGGACTCATAATCCGTTGGTCCCAGGTTCAAATCCTGGAGGGCCCACCAAGCGTCTTTACCCTCAACGTTTTTCACGCTGTCAACTCCGACTTCATAACACTTCGTAGCATCTGGTCGAGCACGGGACCTAGATCTGGCGCCCTACAGCGCGGAACAAGAACCGCCGACGTGGGAACGCAAGGACGATTTTCCCGTGACTTGCGGCGTCTGCGGAAAATCCCGCACGTACGGTCGCGATGACGTACAGCCTACAATCGTGACGCGCGATTGATTCTGCGCTGATGCCCACTGCTGGAAGACTCTGAACCGGCTTATCCTCTCTGGATGGCTCTTGAAAAAAGATCTTTGAGTTGCATATAGTAAGAGTTTCCCACACAAAGGCAGGTAGCAATGCAATTAGCAGAACGGATGGTTCGGTACGCGGCTATCGAAGCGTATCGGAAACGTCCACTTATTATTTACGCTACGAGCACCCGTCCGGGGGTATCCGCGCACATGGCCGGCGATGCGGTGCGCGAATTCGTTGACCAGATCGACGCGATCCCAGCAGAAAAAAAGGAAGTAGATGTACTCATCCATAGTGCCGGTGGCGACGGGCTAGCGGCATGGAAAATTATGTCACTTCTCCGCGAGAGATTTGAAAACGTAGGGGTCCTCGTACCGTTTATGGCATTCAGTGCAGCTACGCTCTTCGCACTTGGTGCAGATAAAATTGTGATGCATCCTCACGCATCCCTCGGACCCATTGACCCACAAGTTGCTATGAAGCAGTCCGATGGGACTGTTAAACAATTCGCGTACGAAGATGTGGGAGCTTTTCTTCGATTCTTGGTGACTGACGCCAAGATAACAGAGCAAGCCCATACCTCAGCAGGCATGGAAAAACTGTTCTCAGTTGTCGATCCGGTTGGCGTTGGGGCCGCGAAGCGAGCAAGTGAATTAGCATCCTCGATCGGTGAGCGGCTACTGCGCACGCACATGACCGGCGAGGACAAGTTTCAAGCTAAGGAGATCGCTGAGAACCTCAACAAGACCTTCTTTGCCCATGGCGATGCAGTATCTCGGACCAGAGCGAACGAATTGCACCTCAAAATCGCGGAAGCTGATCCTGAAATTGAAAATCTGATCTGGCAAGCCTACGTAGGGCTTGAGGCCTATTTGCAGCTGAGAATTCCGTTTGACCCATTACAGCACTATCTGTCGAATCCGGCTGCGGCAGCGACGCTCGTGCCGCTCGCCCCCGCCGCGTTACCTGCCAACACACCGCCGCAGGTCGCAACGCAAATCTGGCAAGCCATAGCTAATTTACTATTTCATTAACACATTATATCGTGGTACCAGAGGTGACGTAACGTTGAGAGCATCGGGCTGATGGCAAGATCTCCGCCTCCGTGCTGCCGAACGGGGAAGTGCGAATATCAATGATTAAAACGTTCGCGGCATGGAGCGCCGTTGCATCGTACGCTCATACAACTGCACAGGCTGCCGCCTCAGCGGGGCAAACAGTGCCGCAGACGGGCGCGACCACATAATCGTACGTTTACTATTTCATTAACACATTATATCGTGGTACCAGAAGAAGACATGACTTTCATCCAGACTCTTGGTAATGTTGTAGCGTCTAAATGTCGATTTATACCATCAGATACAAAAGGAACCGTATGATTCACAACACCACAATTTCGAACGTCGCGGCTCCTGAACTGTTTCGTCATACGCCATTTGAGCACGAAACGACCACTGATGCTTGGAGTTTGTTCACCACGATTCAACCGCTAGTGGTTACGATGTTGCCGCAGGAACATGCGGGCGATGAAATTGTACTAATCCCTTCAGCCCCAGATCCCGACGACCTTTTCACGCAGGAGTAAGGGGCTTCATCTCTCCTATATTGTTCGCCAGCGCCGGCACAGCGTGGTGCGCGACGGCCCGTTGGCGCCGATCGTCGGTCCCGGCTTCTTGGCCGTGGTCTTCGTAATTTATTTGCAGGGCGCGCCCTTCTAATGCGACCTTCGCCACAGGGTTGCTCTTGATGCTTTTTCATCGGCCACGAGCAGTCGTCCGAGCCGTGAGCCTGGAGGGCCCACCAAAACTGCCGAGCGCGTTCACCAACTCTGGGCGGGCACCTTCAAGGGACTGTTGCTTTGATTTCCGCGGAGAATCCGCTTTCGTGGCCTGCGGCATCTACGCTGGTCACAACGTAGTAATAAGTTTTGCCGCTGCTCACCGTGGTGTCAGAATAGCGTGGTTCCGGCACTCCGGAAGCGATCTTCACGTACTGGCCGCCTGAAGTCGTGCTGCGATACACGTTATAACTCTTCACAGCCACGCCGGGCTTCTCGGCTGGCGCTTGCCAGTTGAGGTTCACACGATGGTGACCGTGAGCCTTGAAGGCTGATGCGATCCTGAATGCACCTAGCCCCGCTATCAGCACTGCCACA
>QHQA01000171.1 GCA_003219695.1 Verrucomicrobiota bacterium | reverse complement strand
CCAGACCTGAATTCCATCTTTTCGATCGAGACGAGCCACCGCCGGCGGCCGCGAGGTATCAGGCGGAAGCGGACGCAATTAACGCGCGTGCTAGGTGCAAAGCGGTCATCACAGGCAAAAAGGAAATGGAGAACTACATAACTGCGCATAAATAAAGGGACATAGATGCCACTAAAGAAAAGGGTTTAAATAGCCGACGATCTGTTCCGGGTTTTCCGCGATGTCCTTCAAGGCGCCGCCTAGTGTGCTGATAAATTCCTGTTTGGTTGGAAAGTATCGGTTGTGGGTCGCGTTGAGCCGCACATGGTGCCAAATACGTTCTACCGCGTTGAGGTCTGGGCTGTACTTAGGCAGCGAGACTAAATGAAATCGGTGCCCATAGTCCCCCAGCCACGCCTTAACTTCCGGCCCGTCATGGTAGGGAGCATTGTCGTGAACCAGAAAGACCTCTTGGCGACGGTAGCGGTGGGCCAAGCTGTTGAGAAAAGCTGTGTAAGTCTGGCCATTGAACATCGCTTCTCCTTGAACGAAGTGAACCTCTGGCCGGCGAATATCCACCGCCCCGAAAATCTTCTGAGTGTTGCGCTGGCCCGTCGTGGGAACCAAAGGTTGGCTCCCACGCCGAGCCCAAGTCTGATACAGAGTGGGGTCCTGACGAAAACTGGCCTCATCGGCGAAGAGCAATCGGGCGCCCAGATCAGCGGTTTTTTTTTAGCCTCGGATAGGTGTAGCGCTGCCAACGATCCTGCAACAGCGGATCCGCTTTGGCCAAACGCTTGCGTGGACGCTGAACCGAAAATCCCAAAGCCTTGAGCAGCTTGCGCACATGACCCGGATGGTAATCGACCTGATATTCCTCCTGGATCACTCGCGCGATCATGGGCGAGGTCCATACGCCCGAAACGAAGCCGTAGGCAACCGGGCCGCTGTCCAGGATGTCGCACAAACTCTGCCGCTGCTGAGCATCCAACTGCCTGGGCCGGCCCGAGCGATGACCTTCCAGCAACGCCTCCCATCCATACTCCTGGTACTGCCCCAGCCAAAGCGAAACCTTTGAGCGCGGTGCTTCCAGAATCGTGGCAATCTCCCCACTGCTGTGCCGCTGATGATTGAGCAGCACAGCGTGAATCCGCTTGGCGACACGAAAGGCTCCATCCTTCTCGGCCTCCTTCTTCAGGGCCGACAGCTCTTGAGCCCGCTTTGAAGTTAATCGCAAGTATCGAGCGCGCATGTGATACTCTATCACTTGAGTAATCACTTGTCTCTTTATTTATGCGCGCCTATGTATTTTAAACGCGTTTGACAATTTTGAAGCTGCTCGGAGTATGTTCGCCGTACAGACACAGCAGAATGAAGCTCCGTAACAAAGGTCCATTATACCGTTCTATTTGGAGCGCGATTGGTTTTTCGGTTGTCCAGACCGCCCTCATGCCGCCAGCCATGAGCCGGGGCGTCTTGGCTGCCGCTCAAGCTGAACCGGAGGCGCCAAACGCGCCACCGCCCTCGGCCGCGATATACGATCCTGATCCCAATCATATTTGGAACCGGCTGTTTGTCGTCTTTTTCCGCCAAAAACTCGCCAGCAATAGTTATGACAGAAATATGGTCGCATGGCATGCGAACCAGGTCGGGGAAGCGCA
>QHQA01000169.1 GCA_003219695.1 Verrucomicrobiota bacterium | reverse complement strand
GGAACGTGACACCTTGTTTGTCGCCGTTCCACATCGCGGTTCACAACAAGCCGAGATTCGCACTTACCGAGTCGAGTAATTCACCGCTCTCGCTCTCAAAAACCTGGACATGCCTGCAGAGATCATGTTGTGAGCCTTGATTTCTATTTGCGCAGCAAAAACAAACCGATGATGGCAAGCGTGATCCCGAGAAGGCGCTGCCACGATGCCGCTTCTCGGAAAAACAAGATGCCTGCGATGGCCATGATGGCCGCGCCGCCTGCTAATATAGCCGGAACGGCCGATAGCGGACCACCGCGCTGGAAAAGAAGAAAAAACGCGATCGTGCCCGCTCCGACGCAGATTCCCGTGAGAAGGGAGTAATTAAATCCGGCCGCGATGAATTTTTGGTTCCAGCCGCCGCTTAACCAAAGAAATGCAAGATAAAGGAAGATCGACAATGCAGCGCTGGCTTCGACAATGAAACCGCCGAGACCATCACCGATGCGCTCGGCCGCAAGACGGATAAAGATTTGGTGCGCGCCGTAAAGCACAGCAGCAACGACTGCATACCAGAACCAAGCTGCCACGAAACAAGAGCCTAGCTTATGAAATGGATCACCCGCGAGAAAATTAAAGTGGATCGTGTGGCCTGCCCATGGCTCATCAAGAAATGCATCGACCAAGACGCCGAGTTTGTCTTCCTGCCGCACGATACCGACTGGACGAAGATCGATGACGGGGTCGTGTTCGACGTACCCAACTGCGAGCTTGGGCATCATGGTGAAGACGTTTCGTTCAATTCAATCTTGAAAAAATACAAGCTTACTGATCCACCGCTGGTTTTACTCGGCGAAATCGTCCGAGCGGCCGACTCGCACCCGACTAATCCGCATCCAGCCGGAGAAGGATTGCGTTGGATTGCCGGCGGCTTCGGCGCGCTTGGGCTGAGCGATCATGAAATCCTTAAACGCGAATTCATCGTTTACGACGCGCTCTACGCAGAATGCAAACGCCGAGTCAGCCGCGGTTAGGTTGCCCAAGACGGCTAGCTAATTTTTTCGGACTCAAACGCAATCTCGTCATTCTGCTCATCGCCATTTTCGTCATTGGCGCGGGCGAAGAACTTTGGATGCGTTTTGTGCCGAAGTACCTGCAAGCGGTCGGCGCGACGGTTTTTGTTATCGGTCTTTACGATGCGCTGCGCACTTTGCTCGGTGCGGTGTACGCCTATCCCGGCGGAGTGCTTGTCGATATTTGGGGACATCGCCGGGCCTTCATTATTTTCAATTTGGTCTCAATCGCCGGCTACGCGGTGGTACTGCTTGTTCCACATTGGGCCGCAGTGATCGCAGGAATGTTTCTCTTCCTGTCATGGACCTGTTTTTCTTTGCCTGCGACGTTTTCTCTAATTGGAGCGGCGCTCGAAGCAAATCGCCACTCCATGGGCGTGGGCGTGCAATCGGTAATCAAACGGGTGCCGATCATGATTGCGCCATTTTTCGGCGGAATGTTGATCGATCGGTTCGGGATCATCAACGGCGTGCGAATCGCACTTCTGATTTCAATTGTTCTTTCGACGCTCACCATTCTAGTGCAACGCCAATTGCGCGAAGAACCGATCAAAAAAGTTGAGAAAAACGATCGTTGGAATTTTTGGCGAAGCTTCCGCGAATTCAATTCGCCGATGAAGCGTTTGCTTTTCAGTGACATCTTGATCCGCTTTTGCGAACGCATTCCCTACGCCTGGGTCGTCATCTTCGCGATGGATTACATCGGTGTTAGCGCTCGGCAGGTGGGCATCCTCACCAGCATAGAAATGCTCGCCGCCACTTTGTGTATTATTCCCGCTTCACATTACGCGGATCGACATGGCCGCGAGCCGTTCGTGATCGTGACTTTCATCATGTTCACGCTTTTCCCAATCAGTTTGCTGATGTCACGAAGTTTTTCGGCACTGGTCATCGCGTTTATGATTCGTGGCTTCAAAGAATTCGGAGATACATCCCGGAAGGCGCTCATCATCGGATACAGCGACTCCGACCGTCGCGGCCAAATGGTAGGCGCGTACTATCTTGTCCGCGATTTGATCGTCAGCACTGGCGCAATCCTTGGCGCCTATCTATGGAAACTCGGACCGGCTCTGAATTTTCTCGGCGCAACGGCTCTGGGAGTGGCTGGAACGATTTTCTATGTGAAAACGACTCGCCAGAGCCGACAATTCGCGTTGAGTGATCTAAAAAAGCAGTTGGAGATGCGTCGAACTCGCTGGAAATAGCAATCTATGATAGATCCCGTTCTTTTTGCAGAGGCCGATTCCGTTCCATGAGCCATACTTCGAAGTTTGTGAAGGTCGGCGCAATGGCAATGATCCAAGTCGCATTGATTTCAGGGACGGCATTGGGAGCCGACACAGCCGACGCGAATTACGAGGTCAAACCAATTAATCTGCCAGGCGCGACTGGGACGGTAGCGCTCGACTATTTCGCTTACGACCGCGCGACGGGAAAATTGTGGGTGCCCGCGAGCAACACCGGCAGCGTGGACGTGATTGACGAAAAGACGGACGCAGCGTCGCAGGTTACCGGATTTCCAACCGGCGAAATCGAGCGGCGGGGAAGAAAGATCACAGTCGGACCGACCGCAGCGACCATTGGCGATGGAGTGGTTTACATTGGGAACCGCGGGGACGGGATGCTTTGCGTAATGGATGCGAAGACCCTTGCGCGCGGCGAATGCGTGCCGGTCTCAGCAGATCGTATCGTGACGCCTGACGGAGTTGTCTATGTTGCAGCTACGCGCGAAGTCTGGGTGACGCTCCGGGTGAAAGCAGGCGACAGCGCGCCAGCCAAGCATCTCGAAATCTTCGATGTTTCCGATCCGCACCATCTTAAAGCGAAAACAAAAATTACGTTGGAGGGCCTTGCTGAAGGCTACGCCATCGATAACGAGCGCGGGCTGTTTTACACAAACATTGAGGACGCAGGAAGAACGGTGGCGATCGACGTGCACTCGCACAAAGTGGTCGCCACATGGAATCCCGGCAGCAGCGATTTACAGGGATTAGCGTTAGATAACGCGCGACGCCTGTTATTTGTCGCCTGCGCAGATCACGTGGTGAGTCTCGATGCAGGCCATGATGGAAGAATAACCGATTCGATAACCACCGGTCTTGGCCTCGACAACATCGATTACTCGCCTGACTCAAAAGTTCTTTACGCGGCCGCTTCTCAGGCAGCCAGCCTGACCATCGCCGAGGTGGACGATCAGGGGAAATTTCACCTGAAGGCGACGGTTCCTACTGTGAAAGGCGCGCGCGGCGTTGTTGCCGGCAAAGGCGAAACGGCATACCTGATTGACCCAGCCGAAGGTTGCATTCTGAAGCTAACACATAAGTAGCGCAGCGCCCGTCAACCGCCTTGTTGTTGCGCGGTTGTTTTCGGCTCGAAAATCGCGAGCAGCGCGGGCAGCACGATTAGCACCAGCGGCAGCGAAAAAATCAGGCCGGAAATGATGGCGATTGCAAGTGGTTGTTGCATGGCGGCGCCGCGACCGATTCCGAGCGCCAGCGGCGACAGCGCCAGGATGGCGGCGAACGCGGTCATCGAAATCGCGCGCATCCGATTGATGCCCGCGGTGACCAGGCGATCGTTGCTCGGCGGAACCGAGCGAAATTCCGAGTAATAAAAAATCGCGATCTCGGTGACGATGCCCACGATCATGGTCATGCCCATGCGCGAGGTGATGTTGAACTCGGTGCCGGTGACCCATAGGCCGATAAACACTCCAGCAACG
>QHQA01000170.1 GCA_003219695.1 Verrucomicrobiota bacterium | reverse complement strand
CATGAGACTCCAAAGCTACAGCGACAGCATCACCTATTGATTTGTCCTTTGACGAATAGCTGACAAAAACGTCGTGTGCCATCGAAGTAGAATCTACGCTGCTTCTACCTTTTTTTCGAGGAACAGGCAATCTTCAAAGATGACATCGCCGCGAGCGCGGGACGAGCGGAAGACACCCCATTAACCGGCGCCCGAAGTGCTAAACATTTTTTGACCCAAGGCAGCCCTAATCCAACGACCTTCGGCGATCGCACGCGCTAGCTGTCGAGGTAATATCGAATTTGGAGTTCCGCGGAAAACTTTCGAATCACTTCCCGCAATGCGGCTCTTTTTAATTTAGTCACTTTGGGCAGAGGCATCTCATGGATAAAGAGATCGCCCACTCATTCCTTCGCGTCTCGGCCACGACAGCCAGGTAGCTGCGTGCGGCTCCCATTCCGCGGGCATGCGATAGCCGAGAGCAGCCGGAGTTTCCGAACTCATCAGGCGAACGTCGAACGCCCAACGCTCAACGTCCAACGCCGAATGAGAATCTGAATTCGCCGCTAGGACGTTCGTGCAGCCGCCGGTTTGTAAATCGCTCCCACAATCGCGCCGACGATGATCATTTCGATCAGACCGCCAATACTGCCGTAAACGATCAGCTTTCCCGGAAACGGCTGCACAGCGTAAGAGCCCAGGCGCATCCCAATCGCCGCAATTTCCAGCAGAATACCGAGCCGAATCCCCGCCATTACGCCGCCGCCGGCGAAACCGCTCGCGTAGATCGCCACGAACGCAAAAACAATCAGAGCCTGACCGATAATGATCCAGTGAAATAAACTCAACATTTCACTTTGGGTCCGCCAGAGATTTGGCGTTTGCGCATAAACATCTTTGAAAAAGACGCCGTTAAGCAGCCATCCCCAGAAGAAGATGAAAATATATGCCGCGATGAACGCGAGGATGAATCGCTTCATGAGTTGTTATGATCCCAGGGTTATTGAGTCGGAAAGAGCCGAGCCAAACCCGTTAAGGAGAGCGTTCCTTTACAAACGTAATATGCGCAGCCTTAGGTTTGTAGATCGCGCCAATGATCGCACCAGCAATAATAAATTGGATCAAGGCGCCAACGATCCAGCCACAGAGGATTTTGCTCGTCAACGGTTGAACCGCAAACGTGATCAGGTCAGCGCCGGTATAAACCAACGCTACCAGAAGTCCTAAGAGCGCGCACCCACCTGCGCCGCCCCCGGGAACAAATCGCACACAAAGCAGGGTGAAAAAGAACGCCATAACGATGTGGCCCAGAATCAGCCAGCCGAAATAGCTCTTAAAATCGGCTTTTGGTCGCAAAAGGGTCGGCACTTCCTGATGGGCACCCTGCATGAGTGTCCCGTACCAGATGAAGCCAAACACAAAGAGAAAAACAAAGGCCACGATGAATGCGATGAAGAATTTGTTCCAGTTCATAATTTCTTTCGGTTGAGGTTATTGCTGTGTCCCATCAAACCCGGCGAACTTCATCGCAAAAACACGTTCCGCTGTCGACCTTAATTTTTGGGAACAAGGAACGATCCCGAAAGCTTTCGGGGGTCATGTCTCTCACGGCTGGTCAGTCGCCACTCCTGGAGGCTATAGCTCGAGCTAGCCCGAAAGACCGAAGTTTGTTCAATCCGCAATCTGCATCCGCCAATCGGCAATTCAATTGACCCATTTGCCGCCCTCGGAAATGAGAATGGGCAACTCTTCCATCATGAACTGCGTTTTGCCGATCGCTCCGATCATGTGCGTGCCGGTGGCATGATACCACTTCTTGGACATGCTCTCGCCAGTATGGCAGCCCCAGCTTCTCACGTAAGCGCTGTGTACGAAATCGCGCCGGTCGATCTGGGTCAGCTCGTTTTCGTGCAACCACGATTTGCATGCACTGTCGATGTTATTGCTGTAATCGAACATGAAACAGGCGCGATTCGAATGCCCAAAATATTCAAAGCCGGTGATCTTCACCTGGTTCCGTGGCTGGCCTTTGTTTAAATAGTCGATCACCTCCGACCCGGCATGAAACCAAACGAGATGCAGATTGAATTTTTCGCGCACTGAATCGATCAGGGCGATCAAATCCTGGTGCTCCTGTTTCGCGCGATCCTCATAGCCTTGTTTATAAACCAGCCATGTGATCTGCGCGTCGGGACCGAGTTGGGCGCGCACTTGTTCGGTGCGCAACCGCGCCGCGCGCACGAAGTTGGCCCACCAATGATCGTGCGGATACAACTTGTATTTTTCCCATTGATACAGGGAAGGGCCACCGACCAGGATGATGTATTCACCGTTGGCGGCGCGAGCGCTGGCCGTGACCGCCAGTAACAATGCAAGCAACAAAAAGAACCGACGAAAAATACCCATAAACAGGGAACTATTTACGCGCAGCGCGAAGCTCTGCAAGCGGTAGGGCGCGATCGCCGAGCGCGCCGGGCGGGGTGGCGTTCGTGGATGACCTTCCGCACTGCGCGATCCCTACCATTCCGCCTCGACTTCTCCCCGCACCAGGTCTTCCCATCTCTGTCGTTTTCGAATCAGCCCGAATTTGTCGCCGCGCACCAGCGCTTCCGCTGGCAGCGGACGGGAATTGTAATTCGACGCCATCACAAATCCGTAAGCGCCGGCGCTCATGATCGCCAGCAAATCGCCCTCGTGAAGTTGTGGCATTTCCCGATCCAACGCAAAGAAATCACCCGATTCACATACCGGCCCAACAATGTCGATCTTCTCTGTCTTATTCTTACCCTTGCTCGTGCTCGTGATCGATTGTTTCACCGGCACAATCTCATGATAGCTATGGTAGAGCGCCGGCCGGATGAGGTCATTCATGCCAGCATCGACAATCGCAAATTTTTTCGCGCCCGATTTTTTGACGTAGCGGACGCGTGTCAGCAACACGCCACCGTTGCCGACGAAAAAACGGCCAGGCTCGACCAAAATTCGAACATTTAAATCGAGCAACGGCGGCATAACTGCGTCAGCGTAATCGCGAACGCTGAACGCCGCGGGTTCGCCGCCATGGTCGTGCCACCATTGGCCTGATCCGCTTTCCAGTGCGCGACGGTAAATGATTCCCATGCCGCCGCCGGTGCTGAAGAACTTGATTCCGTATTTGGCTTTCAGTTCACGCACGACCGGCGCAAGCTTTTTGATCGCCTTCGCAAACGGTGCGGCCTCCGTGATCTGGGAGCCGATGTGCATCTGGACGCCGACAATTTCAAGATTGATCATTTTAGCGGCCTGCTCGTAAACCGCGGCGATTCGATCGAGCCCAATGCCGAACTTGTTCTCGTGCGAGCCTGTCGAGATGTATTTGTGCGTATGCGATTCGACGTCAGGATTGGCGCGCAAAGCAATCGGTGCGTGGGCTTTCTTGGCCCCAGCAATTCGATCGATGTAATCCAACTCTGCTTCACTCTCGACGTTGAAGCTGTAAACGCGCTGGTCGAGCGCGTACTCGATTTCCTCGCGCGATTTGCCCACGCCGGCAAATGTGCATTTCGCCGAATCGCCACCAGCCGCCAGCACCCGAAATAACTCTCCGCCGGACACGATGTCGAAACCTGCGCCTGCGTCGGCGAGCAACTTCAGGATCGCGCGGTTCGAGTTCGCTTTGGCGGCGTAGCAGATCAGATGATCCAGCGGCGCAAGCGCGGCATCCAGGCGCGTGTAATGATCGAGAATTGTTCCTGCGCTATAAACGTAAGTGGGCGTGCCGAATTTCTCGGCCACGCGCGCAAGATCGACATCTTCGCAGTAAAGCTGGCCATCACGATAACGAAAAAGATGCACCAAGCACTGTAGCCGCTTCGCTGTGCGAAGCGCAACGCGCTACCCAAGCATCCTCAACCCGAGATTGAGAATTGCGATCAAAGCCAAGCCTGCCGAAAAACTTGTCAAAACAATCTTTTTTCCATGCTTCAACATCTCTCCGAGAACGGCGTGCACGGCCAGATAGAAAAATCCGCCGCCCACGTACGCCATGATCAAGCCGAGCCAAAATGTCGAAATATTCGAGAGAAAAAAATAGCCGGCCACTCCGCCGAAGAGCGTCGTCGCCTCCACAGCCGCTACCCAGCCCAGCGCAGTTGCGCGTTGAACACCGGCGCCAATCAAAAGACTGCCCAGCGCGAGGCCTTCGGGGACCTTGTGAATGCATAGGGCGGAGAACAGCGACCACGTTGTCGCTTCCGGTCCGAGAGACTCCTGTTGAATTCCCAACGCCAGACCATCGGTCGTGCTGTGAATCGCCAGCGCTACAATCAACGCACTGGCGATCTCGCTGAAATGTTTTGCCGCATCTGCATCGAAGTGGCTCGCCGCGCACGCGGGACAAACGTGATGGACGTGTTTGCTGATCAAGAAGAACAGCGCATAGCCAGCCATCAGCGCGACAAGTACTGCCCACCACGGAGCTGCGCCCACGCTCTCAGGCAAAATCGCAAAGATCGTTACGCCAAGCAGCGTTCCCGCAGCGAAACTGATCAACACGCAAAGCGGCTTGTGCGCCAGTTGCAACGACGTGCTGATTAAACCGCCGATAAGGGCGAACGCGTAAGCCGCGACGACCTGCCACAGTGTGTCGGCCATTTAGGAGCGCGCCACCGAGGCGTGGTCTTCCCGGCAATGGTGCGTCTCAATGGTGACGTGCACCAGTTCGTCGTGCCCGCGAAGCAACGCGCGATAGTAGTCGCAGCTTTTCGGCTCGTGCGCGACGATCGAAACCATCGCTGCAAATTTCCCGATGCCTACCTGCCAGACATGCAGATCGGTCACAAGCGAATCGCCGTCGCTCTCCACCGCGCGGCGGATTTCGTCAGGCAAATCCGATGATGCAGGTGTGCGATCCAGCAGGATACCACTGGTATCGCGCAACAGCGTGTAAGCCCACGAAAAAACCACGCCGCTTCCGACAATTCCCACGACCGGATCAAGCCACGCCCAGCCAAAAAATTTGCCGCCGGTCAATGCCGTAATCGCCAGCAACGAAGTGAATGCGTCGGCCAGCACATGTAGGTACGCCGCGCGCAGGTTTAAATCTTCACGATGAGAGCTGCCATCGCCGTGCTCGTGATGGTGATCCGCGAGCACCACTGCGCAACCCAAGTTTACCAGCAATCCAACACACGCAATTGCAATCGCTTCGTCAAAATGAATCTCGAGCGGCATAAAAAGCCGGCGCACAGATTCGCCAGCCATTAGGAGTGCGATCATCGAGAGCACCACCGCGCTGGTGAACCCACCGAGCACCCCAATTTTTCCTGTGCCGAAACTGAAGCGTGCGCTGCCCGCTTGCGTTCTTGCGAAATAGTACGCGACTGCGGCTATCAAAAACGCAATCACATGCGTGCTCATGTGCCAGCCGTCGGCCAGCAACGCCATCGAATGCGACATCAAACCCACTGTGATCTCGAGGATCATCATCGCCGCAGTGACACCGATGACGATGCGAGTGCGCCGTTCCGCGTGCGAAAAATCCGGCACGAAATCGTGCGCCTTTCGGAAACGCGAATGATCAGTCCGGTGCATCAGGCAAAACTACCGCGACGAGGAAAAATTATCCTCAAAAATCGTAAGCAACCGGTGCCGTAGATTGTTGTTGGCCACGTGCGGTGCAAGTTTACTAGCTTCAAGCTTCGCGCTCACCTATCGGAGTTGCGTAGCCTGTTCTTTGAGCTGCGCCTGATGAGGTGTCTTGAGCACTTCCGGCCACTCGCCGCCTTTGTCCATGGCGAGCAGCTCGGAGACGGTCACGAATTTGAATCCCTTTGCGAGAAGCGCATCAAAAACTTCTGGCATCGCCGCAATCGTCGGCGGGTGGATGTCATGTGACAAAATGATCGACCCCGGTCGCGCTCCCGCGATGATGCGTTGCGCGACGACGTCAGAACCGGGTCGCTTCCAATCCAGTGGATCAACGTCCCACAAGATTACTTTGTAGCCGAACTCGTGATTCACCAATATGCGCTGTCGTTTCGTTAACTCGCCATACGGAGGACGCATCAACTTCGGTTTTATACCCGCGGTCTTCACCATCATATCTTCGGTCCGTTGAAGCTGTGTTCGAAGACCCTCGTCCGAGAGTTTCGCAAGATTAGGGTGCGACCAGGAGTGATTGCCGATTTCATGTCCTTCCGCCACCTCTTGGCGGAGAACGTCTGGGTTTTGCTCTATGCATTCGCCAAGGACAAAGAAGGTGAGTTTGATGTGCCTCTTCGCTGCCATCTCCAGCAGCTTGGGCGTGTTGGTCGCGTGCGGGCCGTCATCAAAGGTCATCGCAATATATGGTCCATCGACGTTAACCTCCGAAAACGTGATTTTCTCAGCGCTCGGAGAATTCGGCGCAGCCGAAGTCGCTGTTACTTGCGCAGCCGCGGCAGCGTACGCCCAGAGGATGAGGACGGGAGCATATAGAAAACGTCGGATCATAAGCGTGACAATAAGCGAGCCACCTCAAAACTCGTAGGCCACAGTGCCGTAGAAACCGCGACGCTGGCCAAATTGCGGCGCCCCAACTCCGATTCCGCTGCCGTCGCGGAGTTCGTAGATTTTGTCGAGAATGTTGACGACATCGAAACGGATGCTGAGTGCAGTCTTCGCCGTAATCTTGATTCGGCGGGAAAGGCTGACATTGAATGTTTCGTAGGGATGGTTCTTTTGAGTGTTAGCAAAACCCCGGCGCAACCCATTCCCATAAAGTCCGTCGATGGCCAGTCTCCAATCGTTCCACGTGTAGGAAACGCCAGCCGAGCCAGTGAAGCGCTGATCGTGGTCGAGGAAGACCCAGTTTTTCTTGATGTAAGCGAACTCATCCGGGTCGAAAAGAAATTGTGCGGAACTGACATTCGTCCCGCGCGCCCATTCGTAAGCCGCATTCAGATACGCGGCGAAGGGGCCGTGATCATAGTTCGAAGTAAATTCACCACCGTAAATTTCTCCCCGCTTGTAGTTGAACGACGAAAGAATGAGCGCTTCGCCGAACTGGCCTTCGTCGAGAACCGAGTGGGAGCTTTTATAGAAACCGTCCAGCCCCGCGGTCCAACCTTCCATGATTTTTTGCGTGATCCCAACATCAAAGTAATGCGCGCACTCCGATGTTACGGAGGAATCTTTGGTGATCGCTGATTCGTTGGTCGTCCCTGTGAATTTCGCGATCGTACTTTCTGGAACGCCTTCCAAGGGAGGTGGCGTGAAATAGCGCGCATAACCGGCGTGCAGCGTCGTGCCTTTAAACGGCTCATAAACCACGTTGATCCGCGGGCTGAGTTGGTTCTCGTCAACAAACGCATTTAGGAAATCCAAACGGCCGCCGAAATTGATGGTGAGTTGCTCGAAAGGCTTCCATTCATCCTGCAAATAGAAGCCGTAGAAGTAGCCGTATTTATCGTGATTATCGACGATGCGCAGCGGGGTCGTGCTCGTCTGATGGCCATTTTCATCGACCGGAAACACGAGCGTGACAGTGTCAACGGTTGCATATTGCTCCGTGAAAAGGAAACCTCCGCGAAGTGTGTGTTGGTCGCTGAGTTTGTAGCTCGAATCGAATTCGACACCATTTGAAACAATGCCGCGATCGACCCGCGAGGCGACCCCATTGAAAATGAGATCACCCACGTCATCAGGTCGAAAAAGGATGGCGCTGTAACGATTGAAAGCCGATGCCTGAAAACTGAAATCGCCTACGTGCTTTTGGTAAGTCACAATCGCATAGGTCGAATCTTCCGACTGGTTCTCATCCAGCTTTGCCGAATCAAATGTCGATCTTGTCCCAACCGTGTACGCCGGTGGCAGCCCGGGAGTATTTGGAATCTCGAAATCGCTGTGGTTGCCGCTGATCAGGAGGGTCAACCGACTCGTTGGATCAAAAATGTACGAAGCGTAGCCGAACAACTTGTACTGATCGGTATTATCGTGAATGGGATCGCTGCTCCGCGTCGGATTTTCAATGCCGATGCCATCATGCAAATAACTTTCCGTGCCGAAATAGCTGAGCTTTCCCGACACAGAACCGTACTCCAAGCTCTCCTTGATTGTGTCGAAACTTCCGACATACAGCGAAGCATCGCCTTGCTGAAATACCGCGCCGTTTTTGGTGTGAATGTCGATCACGCCGGTATTGCGAAAGCCGAATTGTGCCGGGAGCGCGCCGGTGATGAGCGACACGCTATCGGCAAAACGCGTCTCCAGTTCCTGCCCGAAACCGGGAATGCTTTCCGGCAAGAGCACGTCGTCGATGCGGTATTGCAGGTTCGCGTGCTCGCCGCGGACATGAAGCTGACTGAATGAGTCCTGCGCCACGCCCGGAAACCGCAGGATCGTTTGGTTAAATGGAGCGTTCTCACCTTGCGCCTGCGAGTCGAGCCGGTCCGGCCCAACTGTGTAGCGGGTTGCACCGAGACTCGGCACAATAGCCTCGCGCGAGATGTCTAGTTCCTGAGATGTGACTACGACTTGTTCAGTCGTTGCCGTTCCCGTCGCGGCGGTGGGGGATGCAGTTGGCGAAGGACTGGCGGTCGCTGCGACCGGAGTGCTCTCCTGAGCGCGCGCAATGTTTACGAGGCAAAACACTGCGCCAAATGCGATAAATTTTTTCATTGAGATTTTTGAGAAATGGATTTTTCACGATGTGATTGGTTGTAAGGCGCTCGCCGCGGCGAGCGCTTTGGTTGATCCGCTGCGATTTGTAGGGCGTTTCTGTGAAACGCCAATTCGTTAGGCGGCGTCTGGCACAGACGCCCTACAATTTTAACCGCGCACAGGCGGCGCGTGCTCGAAGATGGATGCGCCAAGAAACGGCGATTGCACCCAGCACGGAGTCAACGCCGGAGTTTTGGAAAACTGAGGCGCGGCGACGGGTGCGCTGACCAACGGCGGATGAGATGCGTGGTCGTAGTTGCCCGAGGCGATCATTGTCGCCACGCAATTGTGTTCGGCGCGACTCGCATCCTTGTGGACGCGCTGGTGCAATTGCGGAGAAGCACCGAGCGCCAGCGCCCAGAGAAAACCTACGGAAACCAGCGCTGTGACGACGGCGCGTCCGTAATTTCTTGAACGCGCAAACGTGCTCATTGCGCTGCGAGCTTGTAACCGTGCGGCGTATTACGCAAGAAATTTCTGCAATATCGACAGACTTCGAAATGCAGTCTAATGCTTCGTTAGCTGATGTCATGCAATGAGGCGGGGACTTATCAAGCAAGTGCATAATCGCGTCGCCCAGACCGCGGTCGGGGCTTCCGCGCTACGGAATCAGAGCGGCCGATATGTTGTGCAACGCGCCCGTGAGTTTCTACGTCGAATCGACCTCTCACGGTTTAATGTGAAGACTGAGGCGGCATTCCGCAGGAGGTTGGACAATTTAACCGAATCGCTACGGTCGTCTCTGCCGCAGGGCGCCCGTAACTGGGGGACTGCCCGCAAGGCTCTCAATCTGTTCCTAAGGGATGCTGCATATTCGTTTTACCTGCGCGAGCATTATGATTTGGCGAGGCTCGAGCCATGGCTCGAAGTCCCGCTGGACAGTTTGACTGCGGCTGGAATCTCACGTTCGCACAAGGGCAACGCCGTGCCGCGGTGGCCAGGAGTGAAGCACCTCACGCCGCAAGTGAGCGATGCTTATCAGGAGGCGGCGAGTCAGATAGGTAAGAGCTACGCGATAAATCGCGTCCACCTCGATCTCTCGTGGTGGCGAGCTTAGCTTCGGGATGATCAGCTGAGATCGCGGTGCGCCGGGAATTGATTGCCCTCTGTTTAGGACCTTGGTTCTACTCACCGGCTTTTTCCTTTGCTGCCATGCTTTTTTGAAACGCGACGTGATGATTAGAGCCGGAATTCCGCTGATCGGATGGACGCGTCTCGTGGCGAGCGTCGCCGGTTGCTGATGTTTCCAGCACAAATTGCGCGTACTTCTTATTTTCGAAGTATCGATCTTCGTCGGAGAGGAGTAGATGCGAATTGAGATGTCCCATATGACGCCAGCACTCCAGCATCATTCCGCGTTCAAACGGCTGTCCTTTCGCGGTGACGACGAGACAATTGTTCTCGCGCCATGTGCCGGCGTACGATTCGCCCCAGTGAAGCTCGAGAGTTTTCAGCTTCAATGCGTCGAGCGCAACGAGCAGGTCCGCCGTCCATTGATAACAATAACCGCGTTTCCGCAGACCGTGATAAATAAGGAAATTATTAAAGATCGGCGTGCCAAACATGCGGTACTGCCGCCTGAGCTGATTGATAGTGGCATAGGCGCAATCAGCCAGCAGCGTCGCCTCCTGCCGATCCACTCTGGGTGAAAGTGCCGTGAGCTGGTTGGCCAGAGCTTCGGCATTGGTTAAATCGCTCCGCGGCACTTCGAATGACCCCGGCGACTTTTGCGGTTGTTGACCGGCAGTGGCGAAACCTGTCGTCCAAAGCGCAAATATGATAATCAAGCCGGCGACACGATGCGCCGACTGACGGCGCCACGGTGAATTCTGTCTGGCGAACCTACGCCACTTCGAGCGAAAAGCTCTGTCACCCGTATTAACTCTCGTCTGCACTTACAAGAATCTGTTCGAGAAAACATGGCGCGTCGTGTGTATGCGCCGCGAACTGCCACGCAATTCCTAGCAAATAGCAGGGCCCTTTCCGGACAAGCCACGCTCGCCGAGCCAAGGGAAATGTCGCCGTAGGTGCGCTACGCGTTTGAGTCCGAACGGCTGAATTGCCTTGTTTCGAATATGTGCGATGGCCTCGTCAATAGAATCAGTCGCAAAGATCAGGCTTAAATCGGACGGGCCGACCGTCCCGCGCTGCGCCATTTTCTCGACGAAACCAATCAGCTCCTTCCAGTAATCGGTGCCCATGATCACGATTGGGAAGTTTTGGATTTTCCCGGTCTGAATCAGGGTGAGCGCCTCGAACAATTCGTCCAGCGTGCCTGCGCCACCGGGCATTACAACAAACGCGTAGGAATACTTAACAAGAAGCGCTTTGCGGACGAAAAAATAATGCAGCCGGACGCAGCGATCGAGATACGCATTGGACGCTTGCTCGAATGGCAGCTCGATATTGCATCCGACGGAGCGGCCACCGGCTTCTTTTGCGCCACGGTTGGCTGCTTCCATGATCCCTGGCCCGCCGCCGGTCATCACCGTGAACCCGAGCCGCGCGATCCCTGCGCCCATCTTCCGCGCCAGCTCATAATGCGGATCGTCAGGTTTTATGCGGGACGAGCCAAAGACCGTCACGCACGGGCCGACGAAATGAAGCGTGCGAAATCCGCGCAGAAAATCGCGCATGACTCTCAGCAACGTGCAGAACTCCGCGAACCGCGAGCGCGGGCCTTGGAGGAAAACTTCGTCCGCGCGTTCTGCCGGCGAGACGAGGTCAGAGTCCCGCGATTGAGTTGTTGCTTCCGTCGGCACTGTCTCAGCCATTTGCTTCCCAATCTGCGCGATGTGACGTTTCGTGCCACTCTTGTTCAGAAACTCTCCCGGCGGAGTGTTTGCCTGCGCCAGATTTCCGGGTAATTCTCAAAACTTTCAGTATGCCTGATCGCGCTTATCTCCATCCGATCGATCCGGAACTAGCCCCTGGCGCGCGCAACGCGATCGATGTTTGTCTTCGATTGAAGCCGCAAGAGCGGATCACCATCATCACTGACAGTCCCACGCGCGAGATCGCGGCGGCGCTGCAAAAAGAAGTTGAGCGCGTCGGTTCGGATTACAGTTTGTTTGTGCTGGAGCATCACGCCCGGCGTCCCCTGAAGTTTATGCCGGAGATCATTCTCGACGATCTGGCGCGCTCGCAGGTGTCGATCTTTGCCGCGCAGACTCAACCGGGGGAGCTTACCGCCCGGACCCAAATGACCAGCGTCGTTAACAATCACAAGATCCGGCACGCTCACATGGTGAACATTAACCGCCAGATCATGCTTGAAGGTATGCGCGCCGATTTTCAACAAGTCGATAAGCTGAGCCAGCGCTTGGTGGAACGCGCTCGCAAAGCGGAGCGCATCAACTGCAAGACTCCGCACGGCACCGAGTTCGAAGCAGAGCTTTCGCCAAAACTGAGATGGCTCAAGACCAGCGGCATCATCACCCGCGACAAATGGGGCAACCTCCCGGGCGGCGAAATTTTCACCGCGCCGATGAATACGAACGGCGTGTTCGTTGTGGATGGCGTGGTGGGCGATTATCTGTGCGAACGCTTTGGCGATCTCGAGTCAAATCCGCTCACTATTGAAGTGGAGAACAATCGGATCCGATCATTGCGCTCCGAGAACAAAGGTCTGCGCGACGAGTTTCGCGCTTACACCAGCACGGATGAAAACAGCGACCGCGTAGGCGAGTTCGCCATCGGCACCAACACAGCCTGCACGCATGTCATCGGCCACATTTTACAGGACGAAAAAATCCCCGGCGTCCACATCGCGTTTGGTCATCCTTACGCCGAGCACACCGGCGCAAACTGGGTTTCCAAGACGCACATCGATTGCGTCGGCCGCGACTTCGACATTTGGTTCGACGGCGAACAGGTAATGCGGGCTGGGAAGTTTCTGATATAATCCACTACCGTGATTGACGAGATTCGAAAACGTCTGCAGCGCGTGCCGTTCGTTCCGTTCGTGGTGCGCACGTCAGACGGTCACGAATACTCGGTTCCGACGCACGATCACGCCTTCATCACGCCACGCGGCAATCGTGTCGTCGTTGTTGATGACGAGGGCACGACGAATGTTTTGGGGCCGCTGCACATAAACGCGATCGTCGATCAGCAGCCAAACGGCGAGATTTAACGCGTCGCGGCTCGCTCAGGTGGATCCGAAAATTCGCGCTGCTTTCAACGCTGACTTCACGCCAGAAAGGTACGCGGCGCTGGTGCGCTGCGTGAACGAAGCTGAGAAGTGGCCCGCGGATTTCCGCATTTCAGAGACGCCGATTTTTCTGACGCGTGAATTCACTGACGAAGTGGTGCGCGCGGCAGATGAGATTGTCGCTCTTACGCGCACGCCGGAATTCGCGAAGCACGCCGGATCGGCGATTCCAAAAGGATTGGAAGTTCCAAGTGAATCGGCACATCCAAATTTTCACGTGGTGGATTTCGCAATTTGCGCCGAAGGCGACCGGCTTGTCCCGAGACTGATTGAGTTACAAGCGTTTCCGAGCTTGTTCGGTTTTCAGCTTCTGCTTTTGCACTGCATTCGCAAGGCGTATCCGGTGATCCCGCGCAATTGGACATCTTCGTTCGGCGGGATCAAAGACGAAGCGTATTTCGATTTGCTACGACGCACGATCATCGCAGACTCAAACTTGGAAAACGTGGTGCTGCTCGAGATCGATCCGGACAAACAAAAGACGCGGATCGATTTCGCCGCCACGGAAAAACTCCTTGGCATCCGCCCCGTCTGCGTGACACAGGTCAAAAAAAGTGGCCGACAGTTATTCTATGACCACAACGGGCGCGAAGTGCGGATCGAGCGGATCTACAACCGAGTGATCTTTGATGAGCTGGTTCGGCGGCCGGATCTGAACCTATCGTTCCGGTTTCAAGATGACTTGGATGTCACTTGGGTCGGTCATCCGAACTGGTATTTTCGCATCAGCAAACATTCACTGCCGTTTCTAAAGACTGGGTGCACTTCACCGACATTTTTTGCCAACGAATTTTCCGATCGGGAAAAAATCGACGATTACGTTTTGAAACCACTGTACTCATTTGCCGGGCATGGCGTGGACATGGAACCGACTCGCGAAAAAATCGCCGCCTTGGAAACTCCGCACCAGTGGATCTTGCAAAAGAAAGTCCACTACGCAGCGTTCGTACCCACGGCCGACGGTGAAAAATCGAAAGCCGAGATTCGCATGATGTTTGTGTGGCCGGATGAAGATCGCAATCCGACTCTCGTCAATAATCTCGTCCGGATGAGCCAGGGCAAGATGATGGGCGTTGATTTCAACATTGATAAAACGTGGGTGGGCGCCAGCATCGCGCTGCACGAAGGGTAGCGCACGCGTCTCGCGTGCTGGCGAGCGCGTCCCGCGATCGTGAACTTCTTCTGTGAGGTTTCAGCGGCCAATACCCGTGGCGTCCCTTACACTGGCTCGGTCGAAACCGTCGCTTCGCCGGCGCCTTGCTCGAGTGCCTGTTCCACCGCGCGCCAGGCGAGCATCGCGCACTTGACTCGCTGAGGAAATTTTCGGACGCCCTGCATCACGCGAAGATCGCCCAAACTTTTCGGTGCTTCGCTGCTCTCGTCCGTCACAAGATCGTGAAATGCGTGAAGCATTTCCATCACTTCCGCGCGACTTTTGCCCTTCAATTTCATCGTCATCAACGAAGCCGATGCCTGGCTGATCGCGCAGCCGTGCCCGCTGAACTTGATGTCCTCCAGCCCGCCGCCGGCGTCGAATTTTACCGCGAGATGAATTTCGTCCCCGCACGCCGGGTTATCTCCGTGCACGCGGACCGCGGCGTCGGGCAGCTCACCGAAATTCCGCGGTCGGCGCGAATGATCAAGGATCACTTCCTGATAAAGCTCTTCGATTTCCGGGATCATGAAAACAAACGCACCGCGTACCCTGTTGTCACATTGACCGAAACGAAACATCTCTGGCTGACCGTTAACTCACCGGCCGAGCAGATAATCAGAGATTGAAAGCCTGGCCTCGCGGACTTCGTCCGCTGCGTTACAGCTTCGCTACGCTCAGAATCACATGAAGCCATACACATCATGAAAAGAAACGGACCGCAGCGTGGAGGATCTTGATCATCCGGTCGATCTCTTCTGTTGTGTTGTAAAAGTAGAAACTGGCGCGAGTCGTTCCCGACACACCAAACCGCCGCATCAGCGGTTGATTGCAATGATGCCCGCCGCGCATCGCCAGGCCGTACTGATCAGCGAACGTGGTTAGATCGTGCGGATGCGCAGCGTCCATCACAAATCCAACCAGCGCGCCGCGCTCTTCCTTTGGCCCAAAGATGCGAGTCCCCGGCAATTCCGCGAGGCGCTCGGCTGCGTAGCGCGCCAGTTGTGAGTCATGTTCGAAAATCGCCGGTCGTCCGATGCCCTCGATGTAATCAATTGCTGCTGCTAACCCAATCGCGCCGGCGATGTTGGGCGTACCAGCTTCGAACCGATGCGGCGCTTTCTTAAACGTGCTCTTTTCTAAGGCGACGCTCACAATCATTTCGCCACCGCCGTGCCATGGCGGCATGGAATCGAGAATTTCGGCTCGCGCGTACATCACCCCGATGCCGGTGGGGCCACACATTTTGTGCCCAGAGAACGCCAGAAGATCGCAGCCTAACTCCCGCACATTGAATGGCAAATGTCCGATGCTTTGCGCAGCATCCACAAGTGTGAGCGCGCCTATAGAGTGCGCTTTCTCGCAGAGTTCAGCTACTGGATTGATTGTGCCGAGCGAGTTGGAGATGTAAGTGAACGCGAAGAGTTTCACTTCAGGCGTGAGCAGCGAAGAAAGCTTTTCAAGTTCGAGAGTCCCATCATCGCGAACGGGGACAAAGCGAAGCCGCGCCCCCGTTCGTTCGGCCAGCAATTGCCACGGCACCAAGTTGCTGTGGTGCTCCATCACCGTCAGGAGGATCACATCCCCTTCGCTGATAAATTCTCCGCCCCACGTCTGAGCCACGAGGTTAATGCTTTCGGTAGTTCCGCGCGTGAAAATGATTTCCTCGGCGCTCGCCGCGCCGATGTACTGCGCCACGCGCTGACGCGCTTTTTCGTAAGCCTCCGTCGCACGCGAACTCAGCGTGTGCAGCCCGCGATGCACATTGGCATTGTCGTGCTCGTAAAAATTGCGCAACGCCTCGATCACCGCGCGCGGTTTTTGTGAAGTGGCAGCGCTATCGAAATAAATCAGCGGATGCCCGTGCGCCCGTTCGCGAAGAATCGGGAAATCCTCGCGAATCGTATTCCAATCGATAGTGCTGGCAGCGGTCATGTGCACGCCATAATCTGCTCCAGCCGCCGCCGCGCGCCACTTTATTCGGGACGGCGCCCAAAGAGCGATGGTTTCTCAGCCGTCGTTCCTTGAACTATTTAACTCTACTTTAGTTCCTCGTTTACTTCAGCGAAGGCGTTCACGGCGAATTCCAAATCTTCGCGGGAATGCGCGGCGGAGACTTGCGTGCGAATCCGCGCGGTGCCGTGCGGTACAACCGGATAAAAAAAGCCGATGACATAAACGCCTTTCTCAAGCATTCGCGCGGCGAACTTCTGCGATTTTGCTGCGTCGCCAATCATGATCGGCACGATCGGATGAACGCCGGGCTTGATTGTCAGTCCACGCTCGGTCAGTGCAGCGCGAAAATATTTTGTGTTTTCTTCGAGCTTGTCGCGCAGTTCGGTCGATGCGCTGAGAAGTTCGAGCACTTTTAATGACGCTGCGACCACCGGTGGCGCGATGGTGTTGGAAAATAAATATGGCCGCGAGCGTTGTCGCAAAAGATCGACAATCTCCTTGCGACCACTGGTGAAACCGCCGCTCGCGCCGCCAAGCGCTTTGCCGAGCGTGCCGGTAATAATGTCGATCCTGCCCATCACCCCGCGATACTCGTGCGTGCCGCGCCCGGTCTTGCCAAGGAATCCGGTAGCGTGGGCGTCATCAATCATCGTGAGCGCGTTGTATTTTTCAGCGAGATCGCAAATCCCTTCCAGATTCGCGATTGTTCCGTCCATCGAAAAACAGCCGTCAGTGGCGATCAATCGAAACCGCGCATCTTTCGCGGCGCGGAGTTGTGCCTCGAGATCAGCCATGTCGTTGTGTTTGTAACGAAAGCGCTGGGCTTTGCACAGCCGGATCCCGTCGATGATGCTGGCGTGATTTAGCTCATCACTAATCACGGCGTCTTTGTCGGTGAGCAACGTTTCGAATAATCCGCCGTTGGCGTCGAAGCAGGATGGATAGAGGATGGTGTCTTCTGTCCCCAGGAATTTGGTGAGCGCCGCTTCCAGTTCCTTGTGAATGTCCTGTGTGCCGCAAATGAAGCGCACGCTCGCCATGCCAAAGCCATGCGTATCGAGCGCCTCTTTTGCGGCCGCGATCAACGCGGGATGATCTGCAAGCCCAAGGTAATTGTTCGCACACATGTTCAGCACGCGTTTGCCGCCCGTGATCGCAATGTGCGCATCCTGTGGACTCGTGATCACCCGCTCGGTTTTAAAGAGACCTTGCGATTTAATTTCCTCCAGAGTCTGAGAAACCTGTTTTTCGAATTCCGTGACCATAGATGAACGATAACTAAAATGACGAAGCACGAATGTCGAATGACGAACGAATGACGAAGCATGAATGGCAAAACCGTTTGCGGCTGTCATCATCCATCGTCGTTCGGATTTCGTAATTTCTAAGTTCGGCATGCTTGCTGGCTCTGAGCAGAAGTTTCCCAAAAAATAGGCTTGCCAAATTGTGAATAACTGTTAATAAGTCGCGCCAGGTGATTCGCCTTGACCTACGCTGAGCGCCGCAATCTCGCCTTAGCCGTCCTCGCGGCTTTTATCGTCATCGTATTCCTCGGCGCCTGCGGCACTACCGAGCACCCGCTTCCTCCATACGAGCGCCCGCTGGCAAAGACGGATTTTCAAAATGTGCGCACCACAGCTTACACGCATACCGAAGCGGACCATCGCGAATACAGCAATCACAACGCGCTCGGCGGAGAACTGCACGCGGCAGGTCCGCCCATCCATCGAGCGGAAGCAGTGGCGCGTGCGACGCTGGCGTATGAAGTTCCGCGCGCTATTCCGGTGGATGAGACCAGTTCGTATTCGTCACAGCTCCAACCGTTCTCAATGGAAGAAACGTCCGGCAGCCGCCGGATCACGCGCACGACCAAACGCGTGACGAAAACAACGCGCGGCGCGAAGCGCGCCGTCGCGGCTTCCAGGCCGCCGCAGATCGGCAGCGCTGCGGCTGATTGGTCGCGCTGGCCGGCAGGCACGGTGTTTCGCCTGATTTCCACCGGACAAAATTACCGGGTGGAGGATTACGGCTGGGCGCTCGCGGGGCGTAACACGATTGATCTTTACATGCCGAATCAACGCGAAATGAATTCCTGGGGCGCCCGTCAGGAGACCATCCAAGTTCTGCAGTGGGGCGATCCACAGGAAAGCTTGCAGTTCCTAAGTCGTCATCAGGATTACAAGCACATTAGACGGATGGTGCTCGAGCTGGAAGGCCGCCACAAGGAAGCTGCGGCGTTGCGATAAATTGGCCCCCTTGTCGTAGCGCGGCGTCTACGATAAACCAGACCAATGCATAACCCCGCCTCTGCGCGCGGTCATATAGGTGCTCCCGCCGGCGTGGGTTTGATGACGAAAGGTGACAAAACGGTTACTAATCCTTGGTTGCCACTAGATGGCCCTCAAGAGAAATTCTGTGCCTCTCAAAACCGTTACTATTAGAAAGAAACAACATATGAAAATCGCTTGCGCATCAGCCTTTGTCTTGTTCACCCTGTTCGCAGGCCATTCGGCCCGGGCCGCCGATTGGGAAATCGTCGCCAGCCCTAGTGCGGGCCGACAGGCTAATAGTTTATCTTCGGTCGCAGCCGTGGCGGATAATGACGTATGGGCGGTCGGATGGGCCTACAACCAGTCGCTTGGCGCCTACCGCACCGTGACTGAACATTGGAACGGCACACGCTGGTCTCTCGTGAGGAGTCCGAACGCCACCAACGGCTACAATTTCCTCAATGGCGTCGCTGTCGTCGCGGCAAACGACGTTTGGACCGTCGGTCAGGCCGCGAACGGCAACACTTACAACACTCTGGTGGAACATTGGAACGGCGTGGCGTGGAGCATTGTTCCCAGTCCTAATGTCGCCGGCAGTTCCAATATCTTGGAAGCGATTTCGGTGGTGTCGGCTAACGACATCTGGGCGGTTGGTTACTCATCCGATAGCAGCTTCAATAATCATCCGCTCACGATCCACTGGAATGGCGCTACCTGGAGTATCGTGCCCAGCCCGAGCGTTAACGACGATATCCTCTTCGGGGTGGATGCGGTCGCCTCAAACGATGTCTGGGCCGTCGGCCGCTCGCAACAGGAAGCTGTTACTCTAACAATTCACTGGGACGGCTCAGCATGGAGCGTTGTGCCAAGTCCTAACGACAGTACGGAGGATAATATCCTGTTTGGCGTAGCCGCCGTGACATCCAACGATGTGTGGGCCGTCGGGAATGCAGGTAGCTTGAAAACGCTGGCTATCCATTGGGATGGCGCAAGCTGGAGTGTCGTGCCAACCCCGGTTTTCGATCCCAACGCTACCAATCAAGTCCTAGTCGGCATCGTTGCGCTATCGAGTGACGACATTTGGACTGCGGGCCAGTATATTGTCCCTCTCCAAGGCAGTGCCCAGTTCACTTTGACCGAAAACTGGGACGGCTCGAACTGGAATTTCGTTCCGAGCCCTAACAACCGAAACTCTAATAATCGCTTGCACGGGATTACCGCCACACCGAACGGCACATTGTGGGCCGTCGGCACGACCGGCGTGTTTGCGCGGCCCGAGCGCACGCTGATTTTGCGGAAAAATCCGTAACAGGACCGAATCTTGAGAAACCGTTGCCTTGTTCTGTGTTGCCTCCTCCCCCCTTGAGTGTTGCAGGTTGCACTCCGGAACCGTTCATATAAGGAGTTTATTATGATGATCTATTCTAGAATGTTAAAGGCTGGAGTTTTCATTTGTCTGCTTTCGCTCGTTACGCTGGCCAGCGCTTCAGCTCAGCTGGCACCGACACGCAAGGTGCCCCGAAATGAACCACTTGAAACGTACGATAATCCCCCTGCGCCTCCTCGAAAGATAGAGACTTCGCCGCGAATGATCTCGCAATTCGGTTCGTTTACGAGCTTCCAGGTAAACGTCGATGCGAATGGAAACAACATCCTCGGCGACGCCGCAAACGAGTGCTCCATTTCCGTTGACCCAACGAACCTGAGCAAGATGACAATCGCCTGGAGGCAATTCAACAATGTTACCTCCAATTTCCGGCAGGCTGGCTGGGGATACACAACCGATGGCGGCACAACTTGGACGTTTCCCGGCGTTCTGGAGAATAACGTCTTCCGCAGCGACCCGGTGACAAATTGTCGGACGTTAACACGTCCTTTTTTTGCGACGATCTGTGGCGCTCGACAAACGGTGGTCAATCCTGGACGTTACTCTCGGGCGAAAGAGGCGGGGGCGGAGGCGACAAGGAGTGGTTCACCATCGATAAGACCAACGGCCCCGGACATGGCTTTCAATACCAGTCAGACGACGGCATTAACTGTAGCGGCGGCGGCGTGCAATTCCAACGCTCCACCGACGGCGGAGTCACCTGGCAGTCTCCAATCGTGGTTCCTGGCGGGACTGACCTGGGAACGCTCGACGTGGACACCAATGGCAACCTCTTTATCGGTGGTGAAGGATTCAGCAACTTCAATTGTGTGCGCTCAAGCAATGCGCAGATCGGCGGCCAGACACCAACTTTTGACCGGGTAACCCCAGTCAACATGGGTGGCTTCCTCGGTAGCGGGGGAATCAATCCAGCAGGACTGGATGGACAATTATTCCTGGCGATCGATCGTTCCGGCACCGCCACTAACAACAACATTTACATGCTGGCCAGCGTGGTGCCTCCCGGGCGAAGTACAACCGACGTCATGTTTGTGCGCAGCACGGACGGCGGACTAACCTTTAGCGCGCCTCGCCGAATCAATGACGACCCGGTTAATCCTAGCAAGTGGCACTGGTTCGGCACACTGTCGGTAGCGCCCAATGGCCGCATCGATTCTGTCTGGTATGACACGCGAAACGCTGCGAATAACACCGACTCCCAATTATTCTATTCCTGGAG
>QHQA01000168.1 GCA_003219695.1 Verrucomicrobiota bacterium | reverse complement strand
TCAGATGTTTCCGCCTTCGCGTTGGCTACGGCGCGACAAGTGATGTTTGATGTAAAAAATTAGGATTCTGCTTCGCCAAAGGCTGCAGCGTAGCAGGCAAGTGACAGGTGACGAGTGACGAGCAGCGGACTAAAGAGCCGAAAGTCAGCGGTCAGCTCCAACTGATTCTTTTTCCCAATCGCAGACCTGTTGTTCGTGGGCGACGGCGCGTCGGACATCAGCAAATGTTTTCTTGTCGGCCCAGCCCTGCTGGTGCGGTTTGCACAAGGCGCACGCGGAGCGTTTAGGTGCGCGATAACGGCGCTGGGTGAATTTCGATTTCAATTAATCGATTTCTTTCACGCTGCACTCCAATTCCGCACGGAACGCGGCGATTTTTTCCTGGGTGAAACCGTAGAAGGTCATTTCCCAGACGCAATGCGCGACGATCTCGGCCGCTGTCATTTTGTCGAGCAACGATTGCGGAACGCGAAGAACGAGCCATTCGTCCCAAGGCGACAGGTCGAGGCCGCAGCGCTGGGGATCACCTTCTTTGATGCAGCTGACATCCCAGAACGGCTGATCCTTGGGATCGACGGGAGGCGTCAATTCGATGCTGAGCTGATACCGAGAGCCGGCAGGATCTGGTGCGAGTTTCCGCAATTGGCCAAGCACATCGGCGACCGCATCGGGCAACCATTGAGTTTCGCGCTGATCGTAAAAGCGCGCGATTCCTTCCACGACGGCGGCTTCCTGAACCCTCGAGCACGAGATCGCACAGAGTAGTCATGACCGGGTCTTTACAACACCAGTCCGGCTGTCGCAAGGTTGCGGCTGATGAGCGAGGAGTCCATCCTGCGATATACGGACCTGGCAGCGCTCATCCAGATGGCAAGAGCTCGCAGCTGGCCCACGATTAGAATTGTTCGGGCGATGTCCTCGGGGTTGACTTACACGGATGCTTTGAAACTGGCGAGAAAAGCCGCGCCACTACTCGATATCAGCGTATCAGAGTTCATGCGGCTCCGAAGAAACGAGTAGGAATCAGGCTCGCTCCAATTTTGCTAGCAAGCGCTCGCTGTAACCCTCCTTGCGAAGTTTGTCGTAATCGATACGGCCATTCTTCTTCAGCATGTCTCGCTTAAGAGCGCGCGCCAGATTGTTTGCGGCCTGGTCGAGTAATTCGGCTTCAGATTTCGCGCGACGCTTCGCAGTGGTTCTCACAGGCCCAATTTGCCTGAATCCGCGGCGTGTTTCAATTTACAAATTGAACTTCGTCGTAGATGGCATCCTCGGGATTGTTCCAGAACTCGAACGCCGGCTCGGCGGCTTTGAGCCAGGCCACATCATCCGGCTGAATTTTCAGATGCGCCGGCAAATCATGAAGCAGCCTTATTTGGTCGCGCACATTTAAGTGTTCGATTGCTTCGCTGATTTCCTGAACGGTGCTCGCGCGGGCAATTTTAGCTGAAATTTCTCCAAGAGAAGCCGAGAGAGTAGCAGGAAATTCAGCTTTGTGAGAAACGGAAAAAGCGCCGAACGCGGTGGTGATCGGTGATTCGTGATCGGTGAACAGTTAGGGTCTAAAGCTCAGCTTCGTCGGGATCTCTTGAGCAGTTTGCGAAGCCGGCGAGTAGTTTCGTCACGATTAGTCTTGCTCGACGCCACGTTGAGCATCAGCTTTTCCCAGTCGGCGCTGTCCGGTAACGGTTCGATTCCGTTGATCCGTAAGAACACGATCGCCGCCATGAGAGCGGTGCGTTTGTTTCCGTCGACAAACGGATGGTTCTTACAGATGTAAAACAGATATGCAGCGGCGATTTCGACCAAATTATGATAGGGTGACTTGCCGCCGAAGGTCGATTGCGGTGCGAGCACCGCCGATGCAAGAAGATTTTCATCACGCACGCCGCCTAGACCACCGAATTGCTTGATCGCTTCGGCATGAATCTCAACAACGGTCCCGATGCTGAGATGAAAACAGTCTTCGGGCGTCGCGCTCACGCCAATTTGCGCAGCGTCTTACGA
>QHQA01000167.1 GCA_003219695.1 Verrucomicrobiota bacterium | reverse complement strand
TCAGCTCGAACATCCAGGCCAGAACAAGCGCGACCGGCAGCCCTGTTATTATGAGCACGACAATCAAACGGATCACCCAATTCGGAATGTCGAAGACCGGAAACACCTGCGCGATACCCTGCGACAGAGCCCAACCGGCGACGATGTACGCGATCGCGACCTTGTAAACGTTGCGCCGCTTTAGTTCGGCGAAGAAGTGGTCGATCTTCACTTCGGGTTAGGAGCGACACGCCTGCCATCCGCATCGTATTTGCCTTTGCAAATCAGTTCGGTCCGCCGCACAGCGAGCGGGTGATCTTCGGTCATCGGGGATTTAGTATACGATCAGCATGGAATTGAACAGCGCTAGGTAATATTCTCATAAGAGAACAACGCTAATGGAAATACTTAAACCGAAGATCGGCGGCGGCAGTGGAATGTTACGCGAGGAGTTTGTAGTCCACCTGTCAGATCGAATGAAGATCGTCGCCCGCTACTGGATTGCGCCAAGTTCCGACCCGACCCGAAAGCATATCAATCTTCGAATCGAACAGTACAAAAAGAAGCCGACTGACCGGCAGTTCGCTGAAGAGCCGACCCAAAAAATCAACCTGGAGGACGAGGACATCGGAAACTTAATTTCATCGGCCAACGCCCAATCAGTTCTTAAGGACGCAGGCATTTCTGATGAAGCGGTCGTGTTGAAAGGGCGAGCTGCCGGTGAACTTTTGAGTCTAAGCGCGCACGATTTGCCGGCCATAAAACGATTAGTTGAGTCGTTAACGGACGAAAACATCCGAGCGCTAGCGCCGCGAGTTAACCCTGAAATCGTCGAGAAGATCGACAGCGCGGTGAAATACATCCGCATGGAGAAAAGCCTCAATCGGCTTCGCGCAAAAATTGAGGAGGATGTCGATGAAGCAATTCTCCAAAAATGGTTCGATGAAAATACGTGGATCTTCGGCAAGAACTATGTCGATCGAGTCGAAAAAGGAACAATCGGGCTTCAATCACGAGCCGACCTCATTTACATAAGCGTCGATGGGTTCGCCGATCTCGTTGAACTAAAAAAATCCGTTCTCGCGAGACCGATCTTGTTGCCCGATACCAGCCACAGAACTTTTTATCCGTCACAGGAACTGAGCAAGGCTTTGGCTCAAGCGATGCATTATCTTCAAGTCATCGAAGATCATCGTTTGCAGTTAGTGAAGCTGGTAAATATTCCGGTATTACGTCCAACGATCACGATCATCATCGGCCGCTCAAAGGATTGGGATGATCAGATGAGAGAACAGCTTCGGATTCTGAACTCAACGCTACTCAACATCAAAGTTCTTACGTACGATCATCTCCTCGGCATGGGAGAAAATATTCTTCAGTTGTACGAGCCAGAGGACGAAATTCCATTTTGATGTTCCGGCTCGGCAAAAAAAGTCATCGATCTTCAGCGTTTTTGTGAAAAATCTTCTCTACCAGCGCCTGAAAACGCGGCTCGTTGCGAACGCTGTCGTAGATCTGGTCAATCTTAAGATACCAACAAGCGCTGTCCTGCTGCGCGTAAGATTTTTCCAGCCAATCCAAACATTTTTCTTTTTCGCCAAGTCCAAGACAGATCGGCGCGAACGCTGTTGGACTGACGTATTGCCGTTTCGCCACTTGTTCGAGTTCGCGCAAAGCCTCCTCAGCTTTCGCTCGTTCTCCCGAGATGGCATAAGCGTAGCCGAGGAATCCTTGATACCACGCACCGGGATCCGGAGCTTTGGATTTTTGTAATTCCGCGATTGCGCCGGCCGTGTCGCCTTTTTTAAGGAAAGAGAGGCCTATCAAAACGTGGTTGATCGCTGAATTCGGATCCATCGCCAGAGTCTTTCTGGATTGCGCGATTGCGTCGTCGTATTGACGTGCCCAATACTGGTAGAAGCTCAAACTCATTTGAAAGAAC
>QHQA01000029.1 GCA_003219695.1 Verrucomicrobiota bacterium | reverse complement strand
GATGAACGGGTCCTGGGTGATCGCAAACACTGCCGGGATGGAGTCGACCGCAAAAATCAAGTCCATTACATCGATGACGATCAATGCCACACCGAGTGGTGTGAGCATCCAGCGATTCCCCACCCGCGCTTGGAAATGATCGCCGTAAAAATCCGGCGTGATGGGAATCCAATTCCTACAAAAACGCATCACCAGACTCTTCCCGAAATCTGGCTCGCCGGCCTTTCCAAAAAGCATTCGAATGGCGGTCACCACTAGGAAGATTCCAAAGATGTAAAGAATGAAATGAAACCGCGATACCAAAGTCACGCCGAGCAAGATCATGATGCCACGCATGACAATGGCACCCACGATTCCCCACACTAGAGCGCGATGCTGCGCCATCGGCGGCACCTTGAAATACGCGAAGATGATCACGAAAACGAAGATGTTATCGACGCTCAAGGAGTATTCGATCACGTAGCCGGTAAGAAATTCGAGGGCTTTGTCCGGCCCGCGCAGGCAAATTGAAAAGGAGCGAGAGCACGATCCAGATGGCAGTGCGTTGGGTCGCCGCGCGCATGCTCAGTTCGCGTCCGCGGTGCTTGAATTGGGCGAGATCGATCGTCAGCGCGATAAAAACGCCCGCGGTGAATGCTAGCCAAAACCAGATGCTGGTTGTCACAACGCGAGATTTTCATGCCGTGAGGCGCGCGGCAATCGCAAATTGCGCGCTCATCTCACGGTTATGGCGTATCTGCCATGAGATGATATTGTCTCCCCTGCAAAAATGGACGTTGAATTACAAAAGCTTGTCGAATCGGGAAAGCTCACCTCCAAAGCCGCTGAGCAACTGGAAAAACTAAAGCCGGGCACATTCTGTCTGCACAAGAGTTGGGGATTCGGTCGCGTGCGCGAATGGAACCTGCTCTTCAATCAGATCGTAATCGATTTTGCCAGCAAGAAGTCCCATCCCATGCAGGTCCAGTACGCGGCGGAAAATCTTACGCCGCTCCCGCCGGAGCATTTCCTCGCGCGTAAAGCAACTGACCTCGCATCCATCAAGAATTTGGCGAGAGAGAATCCGGTCGCGCTGGTGCGAAACATTCTGGAAAGCTTGGAGGGCAAAGCCGCCACGCAGCAGATTGCGGACTGGCTGGTGGGCGATGTTTTTACTGAGGCAGAATGGAAACGCTGGTGGGAATCGACGAAGAAAGCGTTGAAAGCGAGCGGGGCTTTTTCCATCCCGGCGAAAAAGACCGAGCCAATCCAAATACGCAGCCAAGGGGTGTCGCACGCTGACGAGCTAATTGCCGCTTTTAACAAAGCGCGACAGCCGAAAGAGCAAATCGCGGCGCTCGAGCAGATCATAAAATCTTATCAGGAATTTAAGGAGCCTGGAAAACAGCTTCAGCCGATTGTCGCGACCATCGAGAACATGGCGGCGCGCAATCAGAAAATGCATCCAGAGTTGGCGTTCGAGCTCATCATGGCGCGCGACGATTTGCTCGGGCGCGTCCCGTCACTCCACTCGACCCATGTCGGTTCGACCCTTTCGAAATTAATTCTTGAGGAAGAGAAGCGCCTCATATCGATCCTGCCGAAGTTGCCGGCGGCGAAAGAGAAACGAGTCTTGGAAGCGTTGCCGTCGGCGCTCGCTCCGCACTGGACGGAGCGCGCCTTACATCTGATGCAATTGGGTCATAGCCGCATGGTCGCGCAAATTGCCCGCATCTTGAGTGAAGGCGGACAGCATGCTGAGCTTCGGGAAATGCTGGAGCGGAGCGTTCGCGAACATTCAGCCACAAGCGAGATGCTCATCTGGCTGTGCAGCGAACGGGAGCATTGGAACGAGCTGATTACGCCAGATTTGCTCGGCGCGATTCTTGGCGCGCTGGAGCGGGAAAAGCACAACGCTCCGGGTCGCGCCGGCAAGTTGCACCGTGCGCTGGTCGACGATCGGCAATTGCTTGGCGATATCTTTAAAAACGCCGATGTGGCTCTTGCGCGCGATGCGATGCGGCGTCTCCAGCTGGGCCCGCTATTCGATGAGTTAACGAAACGCTCGCTCCTGGCGCGGATCGTCAAAGTTTATCCAGAACTGGAAAGCATGATCACAAGCATGGAAGCACAGGAGAA
>QHQA01000165.1 GCA_003219695.1 Verrucomicrobiota bacterium | reverse complement strand
CAGGATAAATGTGTAATCGGCAATCGCGGCATCGAAGTTTTTCATTCCGCGATATGCCAACGCGCGCCGGTCATAACTTAGCAAATCGTCCGGCTTATTCTGGATCACGGTGGTGAAATCGGCCGCCGCCTTGTCCCACTGGCTGAGTCCGAGTTCGGCGAAGCCGCGCAACTTGGTGGCGTTGACGTCGCCCGGCTTGAGTTCCAGTGCCTTCTCAGTGTCGGCCAGCGCTGGTTGATAAGCTTTTTCCTGGAGCAATACTTGCGCCCTGCCCAGGTAAGCGCGCTCATCTTTCGGCGACAACTCAATGGCCTTGGAAAAATCATCAGAGGCCTCCTGGAATCGCTGGAGCGCTAAATAGGCAAAGCCGCGACCCTCATAAAATGCAGGCTGTTTGCTATTTGCCAGAATTGCCTTGGTAAACTCTGTCACCGCCTGATCGTACTGCTGGCCATCAAGTAATTTGACGCCCTTTGCGTACTCGCTTGTTCCGGCTTCGGTCGCCGCTTTCTCTTTGGCTGCTGGTGCCAAACCGGCGATGCCGAAAAATCCGACTGCAATCACGAATGCTGTGATTCGACTGGTAATCATAGTAGTTGTTGTCTCCTTCCGTCCTGTTTTTGAGGGATTTCCCGCTTGCAGGCGAGCAAATTCATCCACCAAACCAATAAACCGATGAGCGAGCTGAATTCCACCCGAGAGATTGCCGGTCTGCGCAGCCGCAGCAGCTCGGAAGGCTATGCGGCGCTCTTCGGCACTATCCTGATCTGGTCCACGCCATCGCTATTTCAGTACTACCTGAACCGTTACTACGATCCGTGGGCGCAGAACTTCTATCGTTATCTGGTCGCGTGCATTTCAATTGCGCCCCTGCTGATTTACGGGATGCGACGGCGGAAGTGGCCCCTCGACTGGCGCGCCGTAACAATCTGCATCGTGCCCTGCCTACCTAACGTTGTGCATCAGATCACGCAGGTGGTTGCCCTCTTTTATATGGGACCGGGCGTTTACACGATCTTCGCGCGCGCCTCGGTGATTTTCACTGCCCTGCTCGCGCTCGCATTTTTCCCTGAGGAACGGCACGTGATTCGGCAATGGCAGTTTCAATTGGGCACTGGTCTGGGATTGATTGGCGCATTCGGGGTTGTTTGGTTTCAACCGGGATGGAAATCAGGGCACATTGCGCTCCCGGGATTATTCATTGCGTTTACCGCCACATTTTGCTGGGCGCTTTACGGTATCCTGGTAAAACGGCCTTCCAGGGAGCTCGGCTCGATTCGCAGTTTCAGTGTGATCAGCTTGATCACGTCAGGCTTGCTGCTTCCGCTCACATTCGCATTTGGAAAAATTAGCACTCCGATTCACGTAGGATCGCAAGTTAATTTGATTCTCATGATTTCCGCCGTGAGCTGTATCACGCTGGCGCATGTCTTTTACTACGTGGCCATCCGAGAGATCGGCGTGGCCCTCGCCCAATCGCTCCAACTTCTTTGCCCTGCCGGCGCGATGGGACTTTCAGCATGGATTTATGGCGAGCGTCTCACTCAAGCTCAGATCTGGAGCGCCGCTATTCTGCTCCTCGGCGCCTTCCTGGCGATGCGCACAAAGCCCATCGCCACGACTGAGGCAGCGGAGAATATTTGAGAGCGGGTAAAGGGTTAAAGAGTTACAAATTAAAAACGGAAACTGCGCGGTTGGCGCACTCATCGTTACTTGTAACGATGTAACTTTTTAACTTTTGACGTGCCGTCAGGCGCTTGATACTGGACACTCTGCACGAAGTTGGAGTATCCCAGTATCGAGAATCAAGGATCTGACTTCAGCCTTCGTCACGTGAACCTCAAAAGCTATCTGCGAACACACCAGAGAAAGATTGAGCGCGCTCTTGATCGCTACCTGCCGAAAGCGAACAGCAAACCCGCGACCCTGCACCGGGCGATGCGCTACAGTCTTTTCGCTGGCGGCAAACGGTTGCGGCCGATTCTCTGTCTGGCCGCCGCGGAAGCTTGCCGGGGAAAAGTCAGCGATGTAATTCCTCTCGCATGCGCGCTGGAGTGCATCCACACGTACTCGCTCGTGCACGATGATCTTCCCAGCATGGATAATGATGATTTTCGGCGGGGTCGTCTCACCTGTCACAAAGTATTCGGTGACGGCATCGCGGTGCTCGCCGGCGACGGGCTGCTGACTATTGCGTTTGAAATTGTCGCCACTGCGAAGCCAACACCGCGCTACGACATGGCAACTCTCTTGCGCGAGCTGGCGGTCGCTGCGGGAAGCCAAAGATTAATTGCCGGTCAGGTTGCCGATCTCGAAGCCGAAGGCCAAAACGTCAAACGCGACCAACTGCGTTACATTCACGAGAACAAAACCGCCGCCATGTTGAAAACTTCCGTCCGGCTCGGCGCAATGGGAGCAAACGCAGATCCGAAAAAATTGCGCGCGATTACCCACTTTGGAGACGGGCTCGGGTTGGCTTTCCAAATCATCGACGACATTCTCGATGTGACACAAACGACCGAGATATTGGGCAAGAGCGCCGGCAAAGACATCGCTGCAAAGAAAGCGACCTATCCCGCAGTGATCGGCCTGGAGAACTCGCGCGCCGAAGCCAGACGGCTCACTCGTCAGGCGCACAAAGCGCTGTCGATATTCCCCGATAGCGACGCCGAACCGCTGCACGCGCTGGCAAATTATCTGTTGGAGCGCGAGTACTGAAGTAGCGTGACCATCTCGGTTGCGAATCTTAGGCGCAGGCGGGACGCTTACGCTACTTTTAAGTTGGGATCGATCTCTTCGGTCACTTGCGATTCACACCCAGCTTGCAATCGCAACAATGCGGCAAACGCGATCATAGCCGCATTATCCGTGCATAACCAAGGCTCGGCGCTTTTGAATTCAAAACCTTTGCGGCTGCATGCTTCGCTCAACTGTCGGCGCAGTTCCTGATTGCAACTGACCCCACCGCTTACCGTCACAAGATCGACATGGCATTTCCGCGCTGCCGCAATCGTCTTTGCCATGAGCACGTCGATGATTGCTTGTTGAAATGACGCGCAGAGGTCGCTCGATACGCGCTCGTCCAAATTGTAGGGCGTCTGTGTCAGACGCCGTTCCTCACCACCAATCTTCGGCAGCAAATATCGCACCGCAGTTTTCAACCCACTAAAACTGAAATTCTCCGAGTTGAGTATGCTGCGGGGCAGATCAAAACGATTCGGATCGCCGTCGCGCGCGCGCTTTTCAATTTCCGGCCCGCCGGGGTAGCCGAGCCCGAGCATCTTGGCCACTTTATCGAACGCCTCGCCAGCGGCATCATCCACCGTGTGTCCGATTAATTGATAATCCGCCAGGCCACGAACGAGAACCAACATAGTGTGCCCGCCGCTCACGATCAGTGAAACATTCGGCCTGATTTGTTCGCCGCCATCTTCGCCCCCGAAAAACGGGGACAGCAAATGTCCTTCGAGATGGTTGATTGCGAGATAAGGTTTGCCAAAGCCGATCGCCAGTCCCTTGGCAATCGACGCGCCGATCATGAGCGAACTCGCCAGACCGGGACCGCTAGTCGCCGCAAATGCATCGATGTCTGTTAAGCCAATCTTCGCTGCGCTGGCAGCCCGATCAAGCAGACGCGGCGCGTAGATCAAATGATTGCGCGACGCAATTTCAGGCACGATTCCGCCGTATTTTTCGTGTGCGGCCACTTGCGACGCCACTTCGCTCGCAAGCAATTCGTGCCCGGAGTCATCGTCGCGTCCGCGCAAGATCGCGACCGCAGTCTCGTCGCAGGAGGTTTCGATGGCCAGTACTGTCACAAGACAACTGTAGGGCAGGCGCTTCGCCTGCCAAACTGCTCTTGGCGCGCGAACAATCCTGGTATCTACACCGTCTGTGCAGCGATTGCTTCGAGTGGCGCTGGTTCTTCCGCGCTCTCGTGCTCGTGTTCGCCTTCCTCTTCGCCGAGCGGCCAGATATGAAAGCCACCGGAATCACTCCCCAGTTCCCAAAGTCCCCAAATCCCTTTGCCTTCGCGGAAACCGCGATAGTAAACGTCATGTGTACCGACGTAGGTTTTTGTCCAGTAACACTCGCCGTTTGTGTCATCAAAACGGCCGGAAACAAGGAAGAGTCCTACGTCGTCACGTCCGTCGCCCGAAATGGTGCGATTAGCGAAAGTAAGAACGAGATCCATCCGATGTTTTCTGATGTTGGCTCCGTAGTTGTAAAAACAGTCCATGACCCCGACGGAAAATCCATTTCTGACATCACTTACTTTTACGCTCGATGTGATTCAACATAAGGACGGAAAATGTCCACATTTCGGAATTGAGCGCGGCTTGTGCGATCGCTAGATTTGGCATCCGTGAAAAGCTCGTCGAAAGCCCGTTCCAAACAAGTTCGACGGCAGAGCGTTTTGCCTGATTACCTCATCAGCCGAGTCGCGCTGGAGGATCTGAGAAGCCGGGTTGCGGAATTAGGCGTCGCGAAAGAAAACGAGCCGGACTGGAACAAGCTTCGCGATTCATTAGGCAAGAAGTACGGCTTGAGGAGCGCACAAGCCGATGAATTGGTTCGCGCATTGGAGCGGCTCTGGCTTTTGCCGTTTCATCGCTACGAGGCGTGCGCGCCGCACATTTTGTTTCTGTTCACAGCGCTGCCTGACATTGAATCCGGCTTTCGGCGTGACGCGGACAAGCAAGGCCTGCTGCTCACCAAAGCCTACCGCGTCATGGCAGAGATGCTCCTTCAAGGATGTTCGATATGCCCGGGCGAACCTCATCACTTGGCGAACCATCTTAAACAAGCCATTGAATCTCCCGTTCCTGAAGCTCGCATTGATGCGCTGCCATTGGCTCGCCTTCTGGCCTCCGCCGCAGATGGTGTCTGCGGCAATAACCGCTACCGAACAAAGGAACCCAACATCATCGCGACGTACGAGCACCGCGCGTGGCGCGGGATGTTTGAAGACGCGCTCGCCAGCGCCTACAAATTCGAGAGCTACAGCCGGAAGCTAAGATCGACAAAGGAGTTTTGGCGCGAGTGGAAGGACTTGAAGGCGACGACCTTCAAGGATTACGATTTCTGGGACAAAAACGGAATTGTGCGCCGGACGGCGATTCCCGAGGGGAATTGGAATCGTGAACGACTGCCGCATTTCCGAGACGTAGCGGACAAATTTCAAGTCGCCTTCGACGTGTTCTGCTGGAAATGGTTCCTCTACGGGATGAAACGAGCAAAACCGCGTGACGAACCACTCGTGCAAAAGACCTCTTATGCGTTCACGCCTTACGGCACTCAAGTCTTCATCCCCGGCTATTGGAGCATCGACGTAAACCGCGATTTTAACTGGGATGAAATTACGCGACTCCACCGTGCCCGCGGTGTCCCGCGACAAGGCGAAAAGCTAGAGCAAAACCGCGCCGAATTACTGAAACAGGCCAAACGCGCTCGTAACGCGAATCGAAAAGCAAAAAGGAAAGGTTTACGCGGGGAAAAACGCTACGCCTTTATTAAGGCCGGCGCGCGCTTGGACGAGCGCACTGATAATGCTTCTGTGAGACGGCTTCTACGGCAGCCGCTATCCAGATCAGTAATCGCTTACCGTGCGGATGAGTGATCGGAGAACATCAAGTCGCTCCTCCGCAATCTTCAATTCATCCTTCAAGAGCCTCGACAAGCGCGGGCACCCGGAACCGCCCTTTATCTCCCTGACGACTGCCTCGAACTCACTCGCGCTCTGCGCGAACCGCGCACCAATAACCCAAAAGCCGAGATTCGCCTGGCCGGTTTGTAGTTTGTTGTCCACTTCGAACGTAAGGATCTGTGCCGCACGAACGCGCCGCTTGGCAGGGTTACGTCGTTTCGGTACGATGTAGGCGGGGTCATGTTTAGCTAGGACATCAGCTGCACGTTCCGTCCAGATGTCGATCGGCTGTAGAAATTGCCGCCGATCCGCAGCAACGCACGGCCTTGGGCGCATAAGAAGCGATATGTCACGCATGTAAAATGCAGAGATTTTAGAGGCAACTCCGCGGATCTTCTCCAGATGATCACGTGCCTTTTTAAGGTCACCACTTCGGATCAGTTGGCGAGCCCAGCTCGCGATGGTCTGGTCACCAATCGCCGACGGAGACAAAACGGCGAGAAGCGAAGCCTCACCTGGACTAAACGGATCGAGTCGAGGATTGCGCTTTATATCCGCTTGCGTACACCACCGCCCGAAATCTGTGGAAAGCTTTTCTTGCAACTGTGAATCCCAGCTTCTCGCGTCGGCTAGCGCATCGCGATTGTCATCGATTGCGGCGACGGCAATAGAAGTATATTCTTCGCCGCCGCGACGCTGGAAGATGTAGTGTCTCACGAAGTGCCTTAACGCATCGACTTTGTACTCCCAAATTCCGTCCCGATCTTGAATCGGTTGAATTGTCGACCAGTAGTAATTGTTGAGAAGTTCGAAGAACTCTTTCGTCTGCACTGGAGCACCCACAGTAGCGGGGTTGGTACCTCCCTCAACGCATTTGTTCACACAGGTTATCCCTACGCCGATCTCGAGTGCCGCTTAATATTCGCTGCATGAGTCAAAAACGAAAACCGAGCGAGCCTAACCACGCAGCGCGCGCCAAACCTTTCATCGATCTCGATGATCGACCCGAAGTGCGTGAGCTTTTCAAGAACTTGAAAGCGGCGTTGCCGGCGCTGGAGGATCTGCTGAGGAAATGCAGCAGCCATTGGAGCTACGAGGATCGAATCTACCGCTTCTACCATCAGAGCTTTAAGGTTTTCGGACTTCAAACCACGACACAGCAGATTGTCGAGAAGCTTCAGGCGCTGGCGCCCACGCGCCAGCTGAATAAATCGTTCATGCAGATTATTCGAGAAGGAACGGGAAAGACATTTGCGCCGGAACACAACGAGAACTGGGTCGCCGTCACCCGACCCATCCTAGAGGCATTTTTTCACGCGCGCTTTTTCCTTGAGATGGCGGTGAAATATGGACGGGAGTTCGAACAGCCGCCTCGACTGCTGCCAAGCGGCTGGGCGACGTTTCTGTATCTCTACAATTTAAGATAGCTGGTGCTGAAACCTTCAAAGCAAAAGCCCCAGTACCCATAAGATGATAATCCAGCCGATGATGCTCGGTGATTCCCGATCGCCCTCCAGGAACTTGTAGATACACAACAGCACCAAAATAAAAAACAACGTCATTTATAAGTTTCCTTTTCTGTTACATTGGCTTCCCTCATCAGGCGTGACGTGAAATCGATGCGCTTTATTGCTGAAGGGACAGACGTGTCCGCGTAACTGAAATCTATCGTACGCTCTCGTTTTTTCCCGTGGACTAAGATAACGCCGCGTTTCTTGTAGGCTGATTCGATCTGTTCTTTCACATCAAAAGGTAATTCGAAAAAATTCTGCACTTACCAAAATACGTTCAGCGAGAACTGCCGCTAGGACTTCAAATGTCCACAAGTCCGATGTAGCCATGTCCCTGTGGGACGTCTTCCGGGCTTGGCAACGCTAGTCGCAGACGGCGCACAGCGCTGTGGCTACAGATCAGAGCGCGCGTACCAACTCAGAAGCCGAGCGATTGTGCACAAAACCCGTCCTTAAATAACGGCGCAGGCTCGCTAAGATTGCGCATATGCGCATGAGACGTGGCCGAGCAGGACTTGGAGGGCCAGTGGATGTTTCATCATTCTGGATTGAGGTACCCCCTCATGATATCGGGTTGTTCTGCAATCCATTCCAGCAACTATGTCACAAGCGCTGGCACGAGGTTTACTGGCATGGTCACTGGAATGTCGAGGAAATGCTTCGACAACACGGCGAGTCGCTCATGCATTCATCTGGCAAGATGCCCGAGAAAGGCGAGCTATGGCCTCGGGACTATGGAATCAACTTCATCTTCAAGACTAATGACGTCTTGGTCGTTGGCGACTTGGATTACGAGCACGAAGGCACGCTCGCGTTTTGGGGGGAAACGCTGGAACGCGCTCGTGCCGAATGTAACGCATGGCGAGAGAAATTTTTGAAGAAGCCAAAGCGGAAACGAGAACCGGCCTGCTTCCGCGTGCTTTCAATAACTCTCGAGGGAGTGAAAGCCGAACCCATTCCACTCGAGAGGCGTTTTCCGCAGACAGAAGTAGATCTAGCGCTCCATTACGGCGACGATTTTCCTGAGTGGAAAGCGCAGTTCATTCGCGAGCTAAAGTCGCATGTGAGCGGCGCGTCGATTTTTGAAGGCGAGCCCGGCACCGGTAAAACGACGTTCATCCGCCATTTGATTCATCAGCTCCGGCGCACCCATCGTTTTTATTACCTGCCAGCGGACCAACTGGACATGTTGACCGCGCCTAATCTCGTCCAATTCTGGATCCGGGAGAGTCACAATGCCAAAAACAAAACCAAGGTCATCGTGGTCGAGGATGCCGAACCGCTGTTAATGGCACGCGGGCGCGACAATCACGATCAGTTGTCGAATTTTCTGAACATCGCCGATGGTCTTCCCGGCGAGTTTCTCAAGCTCCACCTCATTTGCACGATCAATTGCAAGATCGACAAACTCGATCCGGCAGTTACCCGGACGGGGCGTTTGATTGCGTATCGAAATTTCCGACGCTTAAGCCAGCGCGAGGCGCAACGTCTTGCGCTTGCCAAAAGACTGGCAATTCCGATTCAGGACACTTATTCGCTCGCGGAAATATACAACGAACAGCGTTCAGGTTTTGAAGAGGCCGAGACTAAACGTGTCGGTTTTGGTTAAAGAATCGCGACGGCGGTCTCGTCGCAAGAGGTTTCAAGCGCCAATAGTGTCACGTCGAGCCAAATCGAGACATCTCACAAATGACGAATGTCGAATGATCAAGCACCAAGGAATGACGAAAAACAGAAGTCTTATCTGTGCCTTGGAAGCCAATGCCTTGCTCGTCATTCGAGCTTCGACATTGATTCGTCATTCGTCATTCGGATTTCGTCATTCGTTAAATAATCCAAAGAGATTCCCTGACCCATTCGATTTTCCGCACGGTAGGCTTTCGCTGGACCGAGAGCGGTGCTTACTTCTTTACCGCTTCCGCTTTCGGCGCGCTCTGTTGCGCGTAAGTCATGACGCCCTTCAGCGCGTCGATCGCGCGCAACATCTGGGCATCTTTTGTCTTGATAATGTTCTTCTCGTCCTCGGGTTTCATATTTCCCGAATTACGCAGCGCGAAAAGAGCGCGCTCCTGGTCGGCGGTCATCGCCACACGAATATTCGGAGTCACGCCATTACCCTGAATCACCCGCTTGCTCGGCGTATAGTATTTTGCAGTGGTAAAACGCACCGCAGAGCCATCCGGTAACTGCATCACATTTTGGACTGAACCCTTTCCGAAGGTGGTTTCACCGACAAGCACCGCCCGATGCAAATCCTTGAGCGCTCCGGCAACGATCTCCGCCCCACTCGCGCTGCCTTCGTTGATCAGCAACACCATCGGAAAGTTCGGACGTTCTTTTTTCGCGCCGGAAGTCGAGTAATCATGCTGTTGAGAAGCGACCCGCCCCTGCGTTGAAACCACTTTTGTGTTGGGCGGCAAAAATTGAGCGCACACATCCACCGCGCTATTCAACAACCCCCCCGGATTGTTCCGAAGATCAAGAATGAGCGCTTCCATGCCCTGCTTCTGCAAGTCGTCGAGCGCCTTCGATAGTTCTTCGGCCGTGGGTTCGTTAAACTGGATCACCCGGATATAACCGACCTTGAATGGGCCAGTCAGATCAGGGTCGAGCAACCTTGCTCCTTTAACGCTTTGGATTTTGATCTCGGCCCGTTGCAGCGTGTATTCCTTGATTTCATTGGTTGAAGGCCGCAGCAAGGTAAGCGTCACTTTTGCCCCCGCAGGCCCACGCAAAACATTGATCGCATCCTGGAGATCCATTCTTTCCGTGGAAATGCCGTTGATGCGCAAGATCTGATCGCCGGAGAGAACACCTGCTTTGGCGGCAGGTGTGTCCTCCATTGCCGTGACGACCGTAGGCAGGCCGTTTTTCATGGAAACTTCGATCCCGAGACCATTGAAGCGGCTGCGCGTGTCATCCTGCATGTCTCGAAAATCACTCGGATCCATGAACTGGCTATGCGGATCGAGCGAAGAAAGCATGCCCTTCATTGCGGCAGTGACGAGATCGTGATAACTCGTCTTGTTCTCGTCCACGTAATCTTGCCGGATCAATTCCAGAGTCTTTGCGAAAATGGAAATCTGCGCGTAGCCGTTATCCTCTTCGCTCTTTGCCGGCTGCGCCTCTTGCGCGAAGGCACTAGGAAAAAGGCCAAGCACGAGCCAAACCAGCAATGGAATGATTACCGAGCGCCTCATATTTCAACTAAAATTCGGAACAACCTAACCATCGCTCATGCGCAAATTTTGGCAACGCCCCACCAAAAGCGCTGTCTTAATTGAGACTCACAAAATGAGTAAGTCTCTCTCCGCTCTCATCAACAACCGGCTTCAGCCGGGTTTCGCTGTAGCCGCGGGCGGTGATCGCGGCGGCCTTGAGGATGCAAAATCGAGAACGGCCGGGGTCACCGAACCCGGCTACAACGCGGCAGCAATAAGAAAATGGTTTTTGCCATTTCTTTTTCTGCTGACGCTCTCGCTTTTCGGCGCGGCCTTCGCTGCGCAAACAGACGATGCCGAATACGAAGCCGTCGCCGAGGAATACATCAAAACCTATCTCGCAGCCTATCCACTCGAGGGAACCACTCTTGGCCTTCACGAGTACGACGGCAAAATCAGCGATTACAGCCGCCTCGCGCTCGATGCAGAGCTTCACCGGCTCCGGCGCTTTGATGATCGTCTGGCGAAATTCGATCCGGCTAAATTGAGTCCACGTCAATCGATCGACCTGCGAATTCTGCAAGCCGCAGTGAAGAAGGACCTCTTTGAAATGCAGGACATGGCTGGCTTCGAGCGAAATCCGATGGTGTATGCGGGCGCAGCCGACGTGAACGTCTATATCAAAAGAAATTTCGCGCCGCTCGAGGACCGCGTTCGCAGCCTCATCGCCGTCGAATCGCAGATCCCAAATATTCTTACCGCTGGCCGGACAAACCTCAACGAAACACTTCCAAAACCGTATGTGGAGTTCGCGATCCAGATCGCCAGAGGTTCCGCCGATTTTCTAAAAAAAGATCTCGTAGCGGCCATTAGCGGGCTCAAGGATGAACAGCTTCGGGCTGCGTTTTCGGATGCCAATCGCAGAGCAGCAAGTGCGCTCAACGATTACGCAGCGTGGCTGACACGAGAAAGACTTCCCAAGGCTAACTTCGATTTCGCCCTGGGCGAAGAGAAATTCAGACGGTTCCTCGCGCAAACAGAGCTGGTCGATCTTCCCCCGCAAAGAATTCTCGAAATCGGGATGGCACAGTTAAAAGCCGAACAGGACGCGTTCGCCGAGGCCGCCAAGAAAATTGATCCAAACAAATCGCCGATCGAAGTCTTCAAACAAATTCAGAGCGAGCACCCGGCACCGGACAAACTCATTCCCGACGTCGCCAAAGACCTGGACAAAATCCGCAAGTACGTTTTGAGCCATCATTTGGTCGGCATCCCTTCGGAGATTCGGGCGAAGGTGAAAGAGACGCCGGAATATCTGCGTGCCACATCGTTTGCCTCGATGGATACGCCCGGCCCATTCGAGAAACGCGCCACCGATGCCTACTACTACGTCACGCCCACAGAGAAAGATTGGCCAGAGAAACAAAAGGAGGAATGGCTAACCGCTTTCAATTATTACACCTCAGATATTACCTCGATTCATGAAGCTTACCCCGGCCATTATGTTCAGTTTCTGCATCTGAACGCTTCGCCGGCGAGTAAGGTCGAGAAAATTTTCGGCAGCTACGCCTTCATCGAAGGTTGGGCGCATTACTGCGAAAAAATGATGCTCGACGAAGGATTCGGCGGCTCGAGCGCTTCGAGTCCCAGCGAAGAGGACCTGAAACGCGCCGCGAAATATCGCATGGCGCAGGCCGACGAAGCGCTGCTCCGTCTATGCCGCTTAATTGTGTCGATCAAAATTCACACCCAGGGCATGTCGATTGACGAGGCGACCAAGTTTTTCCAGGACAACTGTTACTACGAAGAAAAACCGGCGCGCCAGGAAGCGATGCGCGGCACGTTCGATCCCGGTTATCTCAATTACACGCTCGGCAAATTGCAGATCCTCAAATTGCGCGACGATTACAAAGCGCAGCAAGGCGACGATTTCTCACTTCAAAAATTCCATAACGAGCTACTTAACCATGGCATGCCGCCCATTCGTCTCCTGCGCGAAATCATGCTCAAGGATCAGACGAAATGGGACGAAGTACTGTAATTTCTTCCTCTTGCCCGTGATTCTTCGCGCTGCCCTGCCGCTGTAGCCGTCGCCCTGTGGGCGACGCTTCCTTAGGCGACTCCGCTAATCAGCTCCGCG
>QHQA01000166.1 GCA_003219695.1 Verrucomicrobiota bacterium | reverse complement strand
AAGAAATTCCTGCTCGCGCCGATCAGGAAGTTGCTCCGGCGCGCGAAAGAAAAATCGCCGCCCGGGATGGCGACGGCGACCAGGCCGGCGGCCTGCCCGTTCCAGCAATCACGAAAGGCGCAACCTTCATGTCCCCGCGCGTGCGCGCGCGCATGGCTGAATTGCAGCTAACAACGGCTGATCTCGCAGGGATCATGGGAACCGGCGCCGGCAACCGAGTCACGATCAAAGATCTCGAAAGTTTTCTGCACAAACTCGAGAACCAAACAGCGCATGAAGCTTCAAAGATTCGCGCCGGCGTGGCCGATGCGATGCGTCGCAGCTGGACACGTCCTCTTTCAACGATTGGTTCGTCAGTCAATCTCGATGCGGCACTACAAGATCGACGATCGCGCGATCCGAAGCCCGGCCTCGGCCTTTACGCGCTGCGCGCGCTTGCGCTTGCGCTGGCGAAAAACCCAGCCGCGGCGGCCAAATTCATCGGAAACCGCGTGGTACAATCAAACTCAATCGACGTCGGAATCGCGGTGGAAGCCGAAGACGGAATCATGGTGCCAGTCATTCGGAGCGCTGAGAAATCTTCGCTACCCGATCTCACGACAAAATACAAGGAATTGATCGAACTCGCGCGACAGCGGCGGATTTCGCCGGACATGCAGGCCGGCGGTATCGCCACCGTTTCCAACTTCGGCATATTTGGAATGGAATGGGGGACGCCCATTCCCCTGCCCGATCAAACGTTGCTGCTGGGCCTCGGCGTCGGCAAAAAGGTTCCATCGTGGGACGAAACAAGAAACGAATTCGTACCCAAAACCGAAGCGCAAATCACGTTAAGCTTCGACCATCGAAGCGTCGACGGCGGCGGCGCCAGTCGTTTGCTTAAGCGCGTGATCGAACTGCTCGAAAATCCTAAAGAACTCTGACGGGTCGGCCATCGTACAACGCATCGCCCGAATCCCGCGCAGTGAGATCTCGCGTTGTCATTCATTCGGGATTTGCGAAGTGCCGAAGACCGAGCATTCGCACTGCGCCTTCTACAATTTCCGAATGCTTCAGAAAAATAATACTCTCGTTTGACAAGAATTTGCGAGTTGCACGAACGGCTGCATACCTCATCGGGATACCAATAGGGATGGGCACGTCACCTTCGGCAAACCATTCAATGTCGCCGCGCCGTAGTTGCTTTCCGGCAAAATTACGAAAGTAACAGCGGCGTTACTTTTTCAGACGGCGCGTTTCCGCCGCCGGAGACGAACCCTAAATTGAGGTGCCTCATCAGATGATTCTCGTGAAAACCTTTACGCGTATCAGCGAACAGGTAACGGAATCGTTACTGTTCCTTGTTGGGAGGCATCCGTTTCTCGTGCTACGCCTCAGCAAAAATGAAGAAAATCTATGACAATCATTGGCTCAAAACTTAACTATCGTTCAATTCTTTGCCGCGCAATCGTTACCGCGGCGATCGTGCTGACCTGGTTCATTAGTTTGCAGGTGGCCCAAGCAGCGGCTGGTGATCTGGATCCGACCTTCGGGATTGGCGGCAAGCTGACGACCGATCTTAAGCGCAGCACTGACATCGCCAACGCAGTGGCGGCCCAGGCTGATGGCAAATTGGTCGTCGTCGGGCAAACCTACAAGAACAACGATTTCTCGGACGAAGACTTCGCCGTCGCCCGCTACAATACCGATGGCACTCTCGATACCACCTTCGGCGCCAGGGGAAGAGTGAGAACAGATTTCCCCGGCTTGGCAGCGGTACCGTCAGTGGTGGTTATACAACGTGACGGCAAAATCGTAGTCGCAGGTGGCGCGTTTCCGCTGTTCACTTTCGCCGGCAATTTTGAAGTGGTCCGATATAATCCGAACGGGTCGCTCGATACGTCGTTTGGGTCCGGTGGAATCGTAACCACGTTTTTTCCCCAAGGTAGTTACGCGTTCGCAGTGGCGTTGCAATCGGACGGGAAGATCATTGCCGCCGGGACCCATTTCGTGGACTTCAACCCGGGCGATATGTCCGATACCGATTTTGCCCTGGCTCGGTACAATCCGGATGGAAGTCTGGATACGACCTTTGGCAATGGCGGCACAGTCACAACCGATTTCTTCGGTACCGAAGACGACGTCTTTTCGATCCTGATCCAGCCGGACGGGAAGATTGTCGCAGTCGGCTCGGCCAATGACCCTGCGGATTTCTACGACTTCGCCGCAGTGCGTTATCTCAGTAATGGCGCGATCGATACGACATTCGGCGTGGGCGGAAAAGTGAGCACCGATTTCCGGAATCGTGGCATGGATCAGGCGCTGGCGGCTGCTCTGCAGGCGGATGGCAAAATCGTCGCGGCTGGGTTTGCCACTTCCGTAGACGGGATATCCCAGAATTTCGCGGTCGCACGCTACACCGCAAGCGGGGTTCTCGACACCACCTTCAATAATCGCGGGTTGCAGCAAATCGATTTCGGCAGCTGTTGTCAGTCTGCCTACCAGGTGCTCGTGCAAAGTGATGGTAAAATTGTCACCGTGGGTTTCCCGAATAGCGAATCATCCGATTCCGACTTTCTGCTGGCG
>QHQA01000164.1 GCA_003219695.1 Verrucomicrobiota bacterium | reverse complement strand
AAATCGATCCCATGTGGGATGCCGTTCGCTCCCAACCTCGCTTTGTCGCGCTACTGAAAAAGATTGGCTTGGAGAAATGAGAGCAGTTGCCTGACCTGTAGTGGCAGGCGTGCCGCCTGCATTGTCTTTTAGCAGCCGACACGGCTGCCTCTACAGAAATTCAGCCGTCCACGCCTTCTAATTCCGCCGCGGCGCAGTCTTCTCAATCGCCGCGCAGTTCAGTTCGCGGGAGTTCACCCTTCAATTCGTGTTATCTGCATAATCCGCGGTTTCTTCAAAAATTCCCAAACTTTCCGCGTAAGCGATCGCAAAAATTTACGCAGTACATCAGTGAAAGGCCAGAAGTGATTCCTCAATGACGAGAAGCAAATGAAGGCCAAAACAAGGAAAGGAAAATTCAAAAATTATGAACAAACCAAACATTAAACAACAACTGCGCAGAGGTTTCTTTGCGCTCGCAATTATCGGCGCGTTATTGACGTTGCCGAAAGCTCAAGCCCAACCGATACCGGCAAGCGGAAGCACTACTGACTGTGAACACGTCATTAGTGCGCGAACATCCGGTCCAAACACGATTATCACCTCGAGCATTACCGTATGCTTTCACGGCACCTTCGAGGGAACGTGGGTTGGCACTGAGCGCGATGTAATCCATCCTAACGGGACTCTTACGGGCCAAGCTAGCGGCGTATTCAGCGGTACTGTTAACGGACGGTCCGGCACTTGCGTCAACAGTTTAGAGGTCAGCATTACACCTAACGGCGACGTGACGCATTGGGTGGTGGACCGAGGGACTGGTGGCCTGGCCGGTTTGAGCGGGCAGGGAACATTTCAAAATGATATTGAACATGGCCCTGGGTGCCCGGTAAGCGGTTTTGACTGCACCGACTGCCCACCCGCGACAGGTACGTGCGATGACTCGTTTACCCTTGATTACATCGGGCAGATCGACTTCGCTCCATAACCCGACTAGCTACACAGCCGCAATTCGCATCAGCCGTCGTGCTTAACAAGCGCGGCGGCTGATTATCTTGGGAGGCGAATCCGCCGCTTATCGCATTTCTCCATTTCGGCAACATGCCCGCGTGTTCGTGCACGCCGTGAGCGCGCAACGAATGGGGGGATGCGTAGAAAAAATTCGAAGACGTAACCGAGACCGAGTGAGTGTTTATCCGTGCCATCCCAGGTCCTCATTCCGTTTTTAACGCTTTAACGGTTTAACAACTTTAACGTGGCGAAGCCAACTTTCCGCGTAAGCGATCGCAAAATTTTACGCAGTACAACAGTGAAAGGACAGAAATCACAAGACCACAACAGTAAAAGGAAATTAGTTTATGAAAAATCAACCCATGAAAACAATAATGATTAGTACCTACCCTGCGTTCGCGCTGATCGCACAAGCCGGTCTGATTCACAAAGTGAGCGCAAAAGTGTCAATGACCAGGCCTGCACCGCGCCTTGCCGCTAATAACCAGTGAGACTGCGTTCGAACTTTACCACCCAAAAACAAGATCCGTTAGCATAAACAAAACATCGGCAAAGACAAAACTCATATGAAAAATCAAATCCAACTCATAATTGCAACTACTCCTCTCAGACAATCACTCAAGCGGTCGCTGCGGCGGCACACATTGAAGACCGGAATCACGATCGTTATTACCCCATTGATGCTATTAGCGGCGGCGGCGGCATGGGCGGCACCGCAGGCCACGTGGAGTTCCACCGGCAGCATGGCCGTCGGTCGCTTTGTGTTCACGGCCACGACCCTTCAGAATGGTAAGGTGCTCGTGGCGGGTGGGCTCGCGCCGGGAGACGTCGTCACTAACAAAGCCGAGCTCTACGATCCAACCACCGGCACGTTCACGCCCACCGGGGATATGCACGCAGCGCGTGTGGCGTTCTCGGCCACCCGGTTACCAAATGGAAAGGTGTTAGTCGAGGGCGGCGCCAGTAACACCGTGGGCGCTCTCGCCTCCGCCGAGCTCTACGACCCGGCCACTGGCACATGGACTGTAACCGGTAGCATGAACCAAGGTCGCCAGGCGCACTCTGCTGCCCTCCTCAGGGATGGCACTGTGTTGGTAACCGGCGGTAATATCGACCGGACGCCCTGCACAGACGTTTGCGTAACCACCATCGCCGGGTCGGAGATATATAATCCATCGACCGGCACGTGGACGACAGTCGGCGAGATGACAATCCCGCGGTCGTTCTTCACTACCACGGCGCTGTCAAACGGCAGAGTTCTGGCCACCGGCGGCCGCATCCACACTGGGCCCGGTTACTACGACTACAAAGCGATCGCATTCGCCGATCTCTACGACCCGGCCACCGGGAAGTGGAGGGCGACGGGCACGACGACTATCAGCCGCGAGGACCACTCGGCCGTTCTCCTGACCAACGGCCAGGTGCTAGTGACCGGTGGAAGTACGGTTGACTTCAATGGTGTGACGGTCACCTCCGCAGAACTATACAACCCGGCCACTGGTGCCTGGACTGCAACCGGCAGCATGCTCCAAAGCCGGGAAAGACATACCACCACCGTCCTCCAGAACGGTCAAGTGCTGGTAGCTGGCGGCGATTGGTACGACGGCGTTAACGCCGGCTTCTTAACAGAGTGTGAGTTATATGACCCGAGCCTGGGCACGTGGTCTGTCACTGCCAGCATGAACGCACCGCGTTTTGGAGCAAGAGCCGCACTCTTGCTCGATGGACGCGTGCTCGAGGCCGGCGGAGAAACCGACTTCAACTATATCCCGACTGCGTTGGCTGAGATTTACTCGCCGTAACCAACTGATCTACTAAAACCGGCAATCCGCAATGAGCCGTCGCGCTTCATAAGCGCGGCGGCTCAACAGGCACGCCGTCGCCGTTAACAGTAGCGGTGCTCAATGATCGAAACTGCTCTCCTCGATTAACTATCGGTTCGTCCGATACCGACCAAGGCGCGGTGAATCAATTGTCGCTCACAAATTCCCAAACCGATCCGAAGTCGGCTCTTCACGACGGTGTGTTCACGTGTAACCAGTTTTGTCCTCCAGTAGCTCGATCGATCCTCCATCTAGACCGCGAAAGAAGGCCACCGGAACCGGAGACGTGTTCTCGTCATAAGCCCGTTTATATTTCAGGCTTCAGCGAGTCCGAAGCTCAAAAGACTACATGGCTCAAAACGCGAAATCGGAAAAATCTTGGCGCATCTTTGTTCTTGCCGACACGCACAATCGTTTGCCGCAAAGCGTCACGGACATGGCCAAGGATGCAGATGAGATCTGGCATCTAGGCGATGTTTGCGCGGAAGCCATCCTTGACGAGCTGCGCGCGGTCGTATCTCGCGTCACAGTGGTGCGCGGAAATTGTGACAGCCATTTTGAATGGCCGTTGGTTGTCGATCTCATGCGCGGTGGGTTGAAATTCAGACTGCAACACGTTCCGCCCGCTCAACCACCCGACGACGTCGATGTCCTGTTGCACGGTCATACGCACGTGCCACGAAATGAAAGACGCGGGAATATTTTGTTTCTCAACCCCGGTTGCGTAACCCGGTCCAATCGCGGCTCGCCGCCGAGCGTAGCCTGGCTTGAAATTACGAATGGAAAAACGGATTGGAGACTCGTCCCTCTCCGCTGACGCACGCTTTAGACGCCTAATCAGCTCAAACCGAAAACGCGTCCGCGACCAGGCGAGATTGCTCGCGCTTGTGGCGAGCGAGTGCACCGACGGCGGGGCTGGCGCTGGCTTCGCGGCCGGCGTACGCGATCTCCGTGCAGAACAGCGTACGCAACCTCGGTTCGATTAACGTCCATGCGCCCATGTTTTCCGGTTCTTCCTGGCACCAGACGAGCTTGGCGTTTTTTGGAAATGGCTTCAGCATTTCGCGCAGCTTTTTTTCTGCGAGCGGATAAAGCTGCTCGATACGAATGATCGCTGCGACATCGATCTTGCGCTGGGCGCGATAGTTCAGCAGATCATAATAGACTTTGCCCGAGCAAAAAATGATTCGCTTTACTTTATCGGCTGGAACGTGTTCTCCCGCCTGCGCCGAGACTTCGGCGGGCAGGCCGAACGCGTTGATCGTCTCGCCGCGGCGAGCCGATCCACCTTCGCCGAGAATTTCTTCGAACCGGCCATGGATGAATTCTTCGGCAGGCGAGGACGCAAACTTCGCGCGCAACAGACTTTTTGGTGTCGCGATGATGAGCGGCTTAATGAAGACCCGCTTCATCTGTCGCCGCAGCACGTGAAAATATTGAGCAGCAGTCGTTAGGTTACAGACCTGCATGTTGTCCTCGGCACATGCTTGCAGGAAGCGTTCGATCCGGGCGCTGGAGTGTTCCGCACCCTGGCCTTCGTAGCCGTGCGGCAGCAACAGCACAATGCCGCTGGGCCGTTGCCATTTCGATTCCGCTGAAACGATAAATTGATCGATAATGGTTTGCGCGCCGTTGGCGAAATCGCCAAACTGCGCCTCCCACAGGCAGAGCATTTTTGGATAATCCAGCGAGTAACCGTAATCGAATCCGAGCACAGCGGCTTCCGAGAGCGGACTGTTGTAAATGCAAATGCGCGCCTGGTTTTCGGCGAGATGCATCAGCGGCACGTACGGCTCGCCCGTTTTCGCGTCGTAAAGGACCGAGTGCCGGGTGCTGAATGTGCCGCGCGAACTGTCCTGACCCGATAATCGGATTGGAATTCCGTCCAACAACAGTGATCCGAACGCGAGCGCTTCGGCGTAGTGCCATTCGTACGGACCGCCGTCTTCGAAGATCTTGCGCTGATGTTCGAGGACGATGCGTTTGATCTTCGGTTGAATCTCGAAACCCTCCGGAATTCGAGTGAGACCATCGACGATAGTCTTTAGCGTTTTCTCGCTGATCGCAGTTGGCTCAGACTCGCTGGTGTATTCGGGTTGAAAAATCGCCGTTGATTCTCTGAAGATGGCTTTCTCGCTGGCCTTCCGTTTTTCGATGGCTTTGACTTCGTCCCGCGTCATTTCCAACCGCAAACTGAACTCGGTCTCCAGCGAGGCGGCATCGTCTTCGCTCAGTGTTCCTGCTTCGAGCAATTCGCGTTTATAAAGCTGCGTGACCGAGGGGCGCTTCTCGATCTTTGCGTAGAGATCGGGCTGGGTGAATGACGGTTCGTCGCCCTCGTTATGCCCATAACGGCGATAGCAATACATGTCGATCACCACGTCGCGCCCGAATTGCTGGCGAAAATCGAACGCCAGATCGCTGACAAATTTCACGGCCAAGGGATCATCGCCGTTCACATGGAACACCGGCGCCTCGATCATCTTGGCGATATCGGTGCTATACATTGATGAGCGCGCATCTTTCGGAAGCGTGGTAAACCCGATCTGATTGTTGACCACAACGTGAATGGTGCCGCCGGTGCTGTAGCCGGGTAATTGCGATAAGTTGAGTGTCTCGGCCACGATCCCCTGCGCGATGAAAGCCGCATCGCCGTGCACCAGCAGCGGCAAAACTTTTTTCCGGTGCTCGGTGTCCCCGCGAATGCGTTGACGGGCGCGCGCTTTTCCCTCGACCACAGGATCGACCGCTTCCAGATGGCTCGGATTCGATGAGAGCCGGATCTCGATCTCAGCGCCGGAAGCAAGCCTGCGCACCGCGTGATATCCCAAGTGATATTTCACGTCGCCATCGCCGGCCACCAACTCGGGCACGTAATTCTCGCTAAACTCGGTGAAGACGATCTTGAGCGATTTGCGCAAAAAATTGGCGAGCACGTTAAGCCTGCCGCGATGCGCCATGCCCATGCAAATCTCTTCGACGCCGCCTTCCGGGCAATTGTGCAGGATCGTGTCGAGAATCACCATCAACGATTCCGCCCCTTGAAGCGAAAACCGTTTTTGCCCGACGTAGCGGGTGTGCAGGAAAACCTCGAACGATTCAGCTTCGAGCAGCGTCCGCAGCAGCGCAACCTGCACCGCACGTGGCGTGGAATGCTTGTGCGGCCGCGTCTCCAGGCGCCGTCGCACCCACTCCCGCACTCGCGGGTCCTGGATATGCATGAATTCCGAGCCGATGGAGTCGGCATAAATTCTCTCCAGGCCGGTAACCATTTCGCGCAAGGTCATCGGCTGATTGTCGAGAAAGAATTTGGATGAAACGCGCAGATCGAGATCCGCCTTGCTGAAATCAAACTCGCTGAGACTCAGCAGTGGATTGTGCGGTCGGGTGTCTGCCAGCGGATCAACCCGTGCAATCGTGTGACCGATCGAGCAATACGCGTAGATCAGGCCATCGACGCGTGTCTGCAAAGCTGCTTCACGAGCTTCAGCCACCTCAGCCCCATCGCGCTGCGGCAGGTTGCCCAGTTCGAATCCTTCGAAGAAGGCCGACCACCCCGAATCAACCGCCTCAGGATTTTCCTGCCAGCGCCGGTAATTTTCTTCGATCAGGTCCAGATTTGCGCGAGCATCAATTGATGTACGCATAGCAATTTAATCTCCGACGATTGCGCGGCGCGGCAAGTTGACAGTGCGGAAGTGATGCAGACAATCGTGTCTGCAACTATTGGCGACGCGGACAAGATTGTCCGCGTCACGACTCGAACACATATGACGGCAGCTGAGATTTACGAATCGGTAACGAACGGTGGCGCGAGCGAGTTTGCGGAAATCGTTACCGTTTTGAACCGGAACAAGCCATGGTGTTTGATTGGCGGGCTTGCAGTGAATTGCTACGTCGAACCAGTTTATACGACGGATGTAGATCTCGTGGTGGTCGCGGCCAATCTTGAACAGATCGCACGCGAACTCGAAGCCGCAGGGTTTCGCGTGAAGCCATTCGAGCATTCAATGAACGCAAAACGTGCCGGGAGCGATCTGAACGTCCAACTTACGACGGACGCTCGCTATCAGGACTTCCTCGCCCGTGCAACCGAGCGCGAAGTTCTCGGCCGCCGCATTCCGGTGTCCTGTTTGGAAGATATTATCCGCGGCAAAGTATGGGCATGGCAAGACAAACAACGCAGATCGACAAAGCGAAAAAAGGACGAACTCGATCTCATGCGAATCGCCGAAGCGTATCCGCAGTTGCGTTCTTCGATTCCAGCGGAAATTGTGACACAATTATGACAATCGCATCGAGAACGCTGTGGAACGCGCTCGCTGCTCTGTGGATCATCGCAGGATCGACGGCATGTTTCGCCCAAGCCGATCCTGCTTCCGAACCGGCCGTTTTGGCTGTCGCAAAGGTGATGCCGGCGGTGGTGAACATCAATACCGAGCGCGTGGTTCGGCGCACGGTGCGCGATCCATTTGAAGATTTTTATGCGCAATTCTTCGGCTACAACCGCATCCGGCCGCGCGAAATTCGCCAGACCCTGCAAAGCCTCGGCTCCGGTTTCATTATCGATCCGGCTGGCTACATCGTGACCAATCAGCACGTGGTCGAGCGCGCGGCGGACTTGAAAATTCACGTAACCACAAACGACGGCAAAACCTACAACGCCCACTACATCGCCGGCGATGACAAGACCGATCTGGCATTCATCAAAATCGATGCGCAAACTGCGTTTCCATTTATCAACCTCGATAATATTTCTCCAAATTTGCTGGGCGAAACAGTGATCGTAGTAGGCAATGCTGTCGGCTACGGCAGCTCCATCAGCCGCGGAGTCCTCAGCGCGGCCAAACGCACCATCACCGTGGACGACGTGGAATACAAAGACCTGGTGCAGACTGATGCGGCAATCAACCCAGGTAACAGCGGCGGGCCGGTGATCGATCTTTCTGGACGACTGGTCGGCATCGCCTCGGCAAAGATGGCGTTTACGCCACAAGGAGTCCCTACGCAGGGACTCGGGTTTGCAATTCCGGCAGAGGTCGTGCGTAACAGTGTGGATCGATTCAAAAAAGTCGCGCTAAAACAGGGCAAGCTAAAAAATCAGGCCGCGGGCGTCGATTCGTCGATTTCGCGTGTCGAAAAATTCTTTGGAATGCAGCTGCAAGACTTGAGCCAGGAACTAAGTGATGCGCTCGGCTACCTCCGGGGCCGTGGCGTTTTGATTACCGCAGTCGAACCAGACAGCCCGGCAGATAACGCCGGCATCGAGCGAGGAATGGTGATTTACCGAGTGGACAAAACCGATGTTTCTTCCGTTAGACAGGTCGAGCAGCTACTGCAATCGGCTGGCAGCGGCGCAAGCGTCGAATTCACCGTCGGCCTGATCCGCGCCGGGGGGCAAAACCAGCAGCCCGCCCCCGTGAGCCTGATGGCGCGATAAAAAATTTAGCAACGCAATCGCGGTTCGATTGTCTCATCGAAATGTCGCACAATGATTAACGTTCAAAATCTGACGAAGCGCTACCCGGGCCAGACTGCGATTCAGGATCTGGATTTCGAAGTTAGCCAGGGCGAGATCATGGGATTTCTGGGGCCAAACGGCGCCGGCAAAACCACGACCATGCGCATTTTGGCCGGATTCATGCCGCCCACTTCTGGGCGCGCCACCGTCGCGGGATTCGATGTTTTTGAGCAATCGCTTCAAGCGCGAGCGCACCTCGGATACATGCCGGAAAACGTGCCGCTGTATACAGACATGCGCGTGACGGAGTATCTCAACTATCGCGCGGCGCTGAAGGGCGGTGTGGTTTGAAAGAGGTGGAAAGAAAGCTGATCGGCGCTTTGTCCAAAGGCTACCGTCAGCGCGTCGGTCTCGCGGACGCGCTAGTCGCGGAGCCGGACCTTCTCATTCTCGACGAGCCGACTATCGGTCTCGATCCAAATCAAATCCGGCAGGTGCGCGAGCTAATCAAGAATTTGGGCAGGCAGCATACAATTTTGCTTTCGACGCACATTTTGCCGGAGGTGGAGATGACGTGCAGCCGCGTGATCATCATTCATAAGGGGCGAATCGAGGCCTGTGATACGCCGGATAATTTGCTTGGGAAAATCAGGCAAGCGGGCGGCGTGGTTCTGGAAGCGAAAGTCGGGAACGACAACGGTGCAGAGGAACTGAAGAAAATTCCCGGGGTGAGAGACGTCGTTACCGATGGGGAGGCTGAGTGGAAGAGATTCTCGCTGCGGGTGGAATCGGGTGTGGCTGTGCGGGAAGAAGTGTTTCGACTGGCCAGTGATCGCCACTGGGCTGTGCGCGAACTCACCCAGCGCCGCGGCACACTCGAGGATGTGTTCGTTGAGCTGACACATCCGGACGTTGTCTAATCATATGCAGGACGCAAACGCTCAACGCCCAAGGCCCAACGTCCAACGCCAAACGCAGAGGAGCGCCTCTGCTCTTACTCTTACTCGATCCACTCGTCATCCTGAGTGGAGCGAAGGACCTCTCACAGGCTGGATGCGTCACGCTTGGACGGCTTGTGTGATTGGTCACGATAAGGGAGCTCCCCAGCCGTCTGCGCAGCTCGAGATGACCAATATTTTTCGCTTATGAGAAAGTTTTACACTCTGCTCTCGCGCGAGGTGCGCAGCTATTTTTACTCCCCAATCGCTTACATCGTGCTGATCTTTTTTCTGATCGTCAGCGGAATCGATTTTTATTTCCAAGTCTCCTTCATGAATCAGCGCCAGGTGCAATACACGGTGCAGGAAGCATTTTTTAATTCGGTCTTCTTCTGGTTCGCCTTTGTTCTGATCTTTCCCCTGATCACCATGCGACTTTTCGCCGAGGAATTTAAACTCGGCACCATTGAACCGCTGACCACCGCGCCCGTGCGCGACTGGCAGGTGGTGCTCTCGAAGTTTTTTGGCGCGCTGGTCTTCTATCTGATCCTTTGGATCCCGACACTGCTTTACTTCTGGATTTTTCCGAGAATAACAAACCAGCCGGGCGCGCATTCTGCGGGAGCGTACTTTGGTTCGTATCTGATGCTTTTGTTGCTTGGGATGTTTTATCTCTCGATTGGCTGTCTCACATCCGTTCTGACCAGCAACCAGATCATCGCGGCCGTCATTTCCTTTTGCACAATTACGCTGCTGTTTTTTCTCGGCCTGGTTCAGTCCATTCTTTTGGATGTTACTTCCACGACTCGTGACTTGCTCGGCTATTTCTCCGCGATCGAACACATGGGAACATTCTCCCGGGGCGTAATCGATACGCGACCGATCGTGCTTTATGTGAGCATGACCATTGTGGTGCTGACACTCACCTATCAGGCATTCCAATCCCGCAAATGGAGGCTCTAACAAATGGCTGACCAGACAAAGAAGCCGCGGACACGCTCAGGAATGAAAATAGGCCGAGTTCGGATCGGCCTGAACGTTCTCGTCCAGATCGTGCTGATTTTGTTTCTGGCCGCCATGGTGAATTCCTTCGCCTTCAAACACTACGCACGTTGCGATTTTTCCCGCGACCAAAAATATGCGCTCTCAGATAAAACGAAGCGTTTCCTCGACACACTCAAGGGCAAGATGCGCATCACGGTTTTCTTTTCGCTCAACACGCCGATTACTGCGGACGTCCAGAATTTGCTGACGGAATATCAATATGCCGGCAAGGGAAAAATCGACGTCGAGCACATCGATCCGGAGCGAAATCTTTCCCGAGCCAAAGAGTTGTTCGACAAATACAAAGTCGTCACGGACGAGAGTCTCTTGATACTCGATTACGCTGGTCGCAACAAAACAGTCAAGGCCTCCGAGATGGCCGATATTGACCAGAGCGGCATGGCGTTTGGCGAAGGCCCGCGCGTGACCGCATTCAAAGGCGAGCAAGCCATCACGAGCGCGATGATCGACCTAGTGGAAGGCAAAAAGAAGACCCTTGGCTACGTCACCGGTCACAAGGAGCCGCCGCTTTCAGATAACGGCCCCATCTCCGTGCTGAAAACGTTTATCGAAAACGAAAACATCAAGTTTCAGGAACTGAATCTTCTCGATCTGGATGCGATTCCTGCCGAGGTGAACGCTATCGCGATCATCGGGCCGCAGTACGATTTTTCCGATCGCGAAATGAAACTGTTACGCGATTTCTGGGATAAGCAGGGGCGAATCCTGCTTCTCCTGGATCCGGCCGCGAAAACGCCGAAGCTCCGCGGCTTTGTGAACGAACTTGGCGTCAAAACGAATGACGATAGATTGATGGTTTTCTTGCGAACGGGGATCCAGGAATTGGCACTGACGCGAGATGTGCAAGCGCGTTTCCTGGCCGACAGTCCAGTCACAAAACGGCTGGCCGACGTGCGGGCGCTCTTTTTCGGGGGCACATCTTCGCTTACACTTGAGCCTGACCGGGTCCGCACTGCCAATATCCGGCTCGAGCCGCTCATCGAGGCAGAAAAAGGTTATTTCGCCGAAAGTGATTACAACACGGACGATCAGGCAAAACTACAGGCCGACGCGAAGCAAAGCAGCAACGTGCCGCTGATGATCGGCGCAGCAGTCGAAAAAGGAGGCAGCGCAGATCAGCGGGTCCAGGTGAATTCGGCGCGCCTGGTAGTCGTTAGCAATGCAGGCTTCGTTCAGGACAATGCGATCACGCAGGATCAGCAGGGGCTCGATTTCATCTCCGGTAGTGCGAACTGGCTGCTGAGCCGGGAACAACTTATCGGGATCGCGCCAAAAATCTCGAAGCCTCTCACTTTCAATCTCAGCGAAGAGGCGTTGCGCCGGCTGCGCTGGATTGTTCTGGTGTTGATGCCGCTGGTTCCCGCTGCCATCGGAACCATGGTGTGGTGGCAACGGCGCGTTTGATATGAACTGGAGGAACACCCTCATCCTAGCAATTATCGCCCTCGCGGGTGTCGCCTACTTCAGGTTCTTTGAAATGAAACGGCCGAGCACGGAGGAAGCCACGCGACAGGCCCACGATGTAGTCAATTTCGATCGAGACAAGATCGACGGCATCATCATCAAAAATGGAGATCAGCAGATCGAGGTCAGGCGTCGCGAAAACAAGTGGCGACTTGAAACGCCAATTAAAGATCAAGCAGATAGCGGTCTGGTCGAGAATTTGTTGTCGGATTTGGAGGCTTGGCAGAAGGAGGGAACCATCCCGGCTAAAGAAATTGAGGCCGATAAGAGCAAACTGACCGAGTACGGTCTGAACAGTCCGAAGCTAAAGCTCAAATTGCTGGGCCAAGGCCGACTGCCGGAAATTTTGTTCGGCAAAGACGCGGCGCTGGAAGGCCGGATGTATGTGCGCTTCCAGAATTCAAAGGAAACATTTCTCGCCAGGCAAACGGTCAAGAAGGACATCGATAAAAAGCCGGAGGAATTTCGCGACAGAAAACTGACCGAGCTCACCAGTGCGCAGGTGCGGCGGGTGGTGTTAAAGACGCCTGCCGGCGAAATGGAGCTGGAGAAGAAAGATCCGCACTGGAACATCCTCAAGCCGCTCCGCGCGCGAGCCGACGACCAGAAGGTCGGCGACTTGATTTCGCAAATCACGACGGCCCGCATTCAACAATTTGTGGCCGACGATCGAGGCGACCTGCATCCTTATGGATTAGCGGAACCGCGCGGGTCCGTCACGTTATTTGATCAGGAGCAGAAAAAAGATCAGAAGGTTGAGATCGGCGAATCGATTAAGGTCTTCGGACGAGAGGACAAAGGCCAGACGCTGCAAATCGGCAGTGTGCCGGAGAAGGAAAAAGATCAGGTTTATGTGCGGTTTGCGCCTCGCGGGTCCGTTTACACGCTGCCGAAAAAAATCGAAGAGATCCTGAACACGAAACCGGCCGATTTGCGCGACAACCACTTGGTTCGGATCGACACAGACATTCTGGATCGAATCACGATCGACGCTCCAGGCAAAGCCAAAACCGTTCTTGCACGCAAAGATGAAAATTGGACAATCGCCAGCAAAAAGAATGCGCCCGCTGATTCAGGTGCAGTTCGGCGCCTGATTGACACACTGCAAAACGAGCGAGTTACGAGGTTTGCGGAAGACGTCGCTTCCAATCTACCGAGATACGGCCTCGACAAGCCGCAGGTGCAACTAACCTTCAGCTCATTTGCCTCGGAGAACACCGCTGAAACAAAAGCGGGTGAGCAGCCCTTTGCCGCAATCGCCTTCGGAAAAGAAGAAGGCGACAATGTTTACGCGCGACTGACGGATGAGCCATTCGTGGTGGCAGTCCGTCGCGGCTTGCTGGCTCAGATTTCACCAGATCCCCTGCAATGGCAGGAGTTATCAATCTTCAAGTTTAAACCGGAACAAATCCATCGTTTGAGCGTCACGGCTGAAAAGGAGCTGTCACTCGAGCGCGATCAAAATAACCAGTGGCATCGGCTGAACGGATCCGGCGACATCAACCAAGCCAATGTGCAATCGCTGCTCAACTCGTTATCGAGCTTGCATGCAGTGCGCTGGCTCGGGGCAACGACGCCGCAACACGGCTTTGAAAAGGCGCGTCTTGTTCTTGCATTCACGACTTCGCCCGATAACAAAGGATCACATAAGTTGACCGTTGGCGCTCAAAACAATGACGGCACGTGGTGTGCCCGCGTGGATGGACGCGACGGCACTTTTGCGCTCAGCAATGCGGATTTCAGCAAGTTAAAGCTGCCGCTTGAAGCGCAGGCTACGGTGTCGCCTTCGCCAACGACGACGCCGGTTGCGAGTGCGACGCCGTAGACCTTGGTAGCTCGCGTCGTCCGCGGAGTCGAAGGATGTCGTGTTGGGACCCTAAGGCAACGCCACGGGATTCCTCGACTTCGCTCGGAATGACGCGGATTTTTGAGCCGTGTAAATTGTGACGATCCCTCCGGTCACGGGTTCGAACCTCGGGCGTGTGAAACCATTCGCCCGCATTAACTCGCACATTGCATTGCCGCTCGGAAATTCTTCGATGGAGTCGCCGAGGTAATCGTAGGCGTTTTTCTTGCCTGTCAGGAAAGAGCCAAGCAACGGCAGGCAGCGATGCAGATACAAGCGATACGTTGTCCGCAAGATTGGTGTTGTGGGCAGTGAGAACTCAAGCACGAGCAGGTGCCCATCCGTCTTAAGCACGCGCGACATTTCAGCAAGCGCAGCCGCCCAGTTCTCCAGGTTGCGCAACCCAAACGCGATGGTGATGCAGTCAAACGAAGCATCGTCAAATGGCAGATTCATCGCGTCGGCAAACATCACCTGGCGCACGCCTTTTCGCTGCGCAAGGTCCAGCATTTCGTGCAGGAAATCGACACCGATGATGTCCGTGTCCGGCAATTTCTTTTGCAGAGCGAGCGCCAAATCTCCGGTGCCGGTAGCGAGATCCGCGACCTTGTGTGGGTGCCAACCAGCGACGATTTCCGCTGAGCGCGCTCGCCAATAGAAATCGATGCCGCAACTCAGCACATGATTTGCGAGGTCGTACCGAGCCGCGATGGAGCTGAACATCTTCCGGACATGGGAAGGTTGATTAGTCATTTCAAAATTTGACCGAACACCAGTTCGTAGTTTTTTGCGATTAAATGTTATGGCTCATGATATAGGTAATGAGCTACGATTGGGCCAGCAATCTCGGGCAGAAGTTGTTACCAAAAAATTACCATTGCCATAGCGGCCAACCCCGGCTATTACCAACACATGGATAAAGACATATCTGTTAGAGAACTACAGGAAGCGATCTCAATTCGCCGACAAATCGATAATCTGCAACAACGCCTTTCCTCATTGTTGCGAGGTGCGCCTGAAAGATCAACAGCCCCCAGCGCGCGAGCGCGCGCCGCCGGCCGCTACTTCTCACCTGCTACACGAGCAAAGCTTTCAGCAGCTGCCAAAGCTCGTTGGGCAAAAAAGAAGGGCGGGGCAAAAGCGGCTCCTGCCAGGAGAAAGGGCGCACTCACACCGGCCGGACGAAGAAGGCTCTCCCAGCTAATGAAGGCTCGCTGGGCAGCAAGAAGAAGAGCCGCAGGCACGAAGAAGGCTCCTGCGAAGAAAAGAGGCACACTTACGCCGGCCGGGCGAAGAAGGCTCTCCGAGCTGATGAAAGCGCGGTGGGCAGCCAGAAGGAAAGCCGCTTCGAAGTAATCAGTCATCCAGGCAGCAGTGCGCGTTTCCTATTCTGCCTCTAGTTGAAGGCCGATCTGGGAACGAGACTTACTGCTCGCGAGAGGACTCGAACCTCCACGGGTTTCCCCATACGGTCCTGAGCCGTACGCGTCTGCCAATTCCGCCACGCGAGCAACAGGCAGCGGCGCTACAATGCGCGCGCGCCAGGCGGCCTGCAAGGTTGAAATCAGAGACATTGCGATAGAAACGAAGCGAGCGACAGCTGGTTGAATCAGCCCAAGCGCCTCTTGCGCGCGCGAACCTCCAACTGATGTGCTTTGCGCGCCTGACCAATAGAACGCAAAAGATCGGCATAATTGGACACGACGATGTCGTAATCCTTGGACGGCTTTTCCTCCACCTGCTCCCACGTTTTCAGTGAGGATTGGTAAAGCTCTGCGGCTTTGGCGTAATCGCCGCGCGAATGATAGACCACCGCCAGATTGCATTTTGACTGCGCAATGTCACCGAGTGGAGGTGGATTCAATTTCTGCCGGATGGCCAACGCCCGAAGATGTATTTTCTCAGCTTCAGTGTAACGGCGTTCATTTGTGTAAAACACCGCCAGATTGTTCAGCACTGACGCTACGTCGGCGTGATCAGGTCCCAGTTGCTTCTCGTAAATTTCCAAAGCACGCACATAGCATGGTTCCGCCGCCTTTTGCCTGCCCGACTTGCGCAGAATCATCGCAACGTTGTTTAACATCGTTCCGATATCCGAATAAGGAATGTCTTCGATCTGGGTGCCGGCGCCTATTGCTTTCTGATAGAAACTGATTGCTTCCTCGGATTGACCCAGACTATCGCATAAGAATGCCAGCTGCCGCGCGGAGCGGAAGATAGCGCGCGGATCAGGCGGTTTTACCTTTTCCAGAATTGCATGCACCTTCAAAAAGCATGGCTGGGCCGCGGTATAATCTCCCTTTTGCTCCAGTAGCTGTCCCAGCTTTTCGAAGCTGGCGGCAAGAGGGCTCTCGCTTCCTTTGAAAGCGCGCTTGGCGACTTCCAGCGCTGTTTCGGCTACGCGAATCGCCTCAGGCAACCGATTGGCGGCGCGCAGAGTATCGAGTTTGTCGTTGAGGATGCTCCAAAGCCTTTGTTCCCCCTTCATCAATCATCACCAGCCCTCGCTTAGCTGGCTAACTAATCGGGTGGCTAGATCTTCGGTAGCAAGCGGCAAGGCTTGCCGTTCGTCACTCGTCACGTCGCTACTGACAAAGAAGCTTGTTGTCCCCACTGCTTCAGCGGGGCCCGCCAAGGCTTTGCCGTCTCGGCCGATCAGCGAGTATTTCACGCTGAGAGCCAGGCTAAATTCAGTTGTGGCCAGCACGTTGCCGCGCACGGAGCGCGCCGGGAGGCGGTGGATGTAATATATTTCACCGTCCAAAGTCGCGTCTGCTTTGTCATTACTAGCCACCTGAAATGTCCCATCCTGCTGCAATTGCTTGATTACGGTATCGGTGACTAAGACTTCGATACGCGGAACCAGAGTGCGATTTTTAAGGGTCGGGACTGCGATGGTGTGGACATCACGCAAATAATATGGCTTTACCGGCCCGATGTGATAGCCGAGGCAACCACTCAGTGCGAGGCAGAATAGTGTCGCAAGTGACGCTTTCAAGGCGCCGGTGAGGCGGAGGCCGCCGGGCTGGGCGATGCATCGGAGCTTGCGCTGGTGCCCGGCGGAGGGAATAGGTGATCAGGCGCAGTGGTCATATCGGGCGCAAGCGAAGCCGGTGGCGGAAGCGAACTATCGCTTGCTGGCGCAGGCAATGGCGCTTCGTTATTTGCCGGGCCTGGCTGCGCGGACCCGGTTCCAGCAGTCCGCGCTCCATGCGCTTCAGCTTTTTTCTTGCCAGTTTGTACCGCGGACACGGCCGGTTGAAGCGCAGCCTCACCGATTTTCGCACGCAACTGATCGATCCGTTTTTTCGCCAGATTACTTTCTGTTGACCCAGGTTGCTGCCGAATTACCTCATTGTAGTAGATTACTGCGGCCCGATAATATTTCTGTTTGTCGTAAAATTTGGCCACTTCATAGGAGCTTTTCGTTTCCTTGTGCTCGAGAAGATCCAGGTTTGCGCGCGCCTGAGGGGCTTTCTCGCTATGCGGATAATGGAGAAGGAAATCCTGGAAGGCCGTCTTGGCGTTCGTGGTTGCCGCCGCATCCGTGGTGCCCTTTCGTGCCGCCAGGAACCAGATGTAGCCGATCTGATATTGCGCATCCGCTGCAACCGGCTCGTTTGTAAATTTGTTCACCACGGCCTGGTACGCTTCGATCGCCATTTCAGGCAGGTTCTGTTTCTCGCGCGCAAGACCAATGTCAAATTGGGCGCGCGCTGTGTATTTTCCATACGGCGCCGTGCGGACAACGCTTGCGAAAATCGTCACCGCCCGATCCTGCGATTTCCCAAGCGGTATGCCCAGAATTCTCTTCTTTTTGCCGGCCAGATACATTTCGCCGATGCGAAACTGCGCCTCGATTGCTTCATCGAAGCGGGGACTTTCGGGATATCTTTCGACCAACTGCCGATATGCATCCGCAGCCGCCAGATAGTTGCCACGCCGTTCCTCCAATTCCGCCGCGCGATAGAGGGCACTCGCGGCAAGAGCATCTCTGGGATACTTCCGCACGATATTCTTGTACGCGCCAATTGCTCGTTTCAGGTTGCCTTGCTTTTCGGCAGTCTGCGCAGTCCCATATAACTCCAGCGCCGTCTGGTTGATTTCTTCTTCACCAGGGGCGACAAACTTGGCTTTTTTTCCCGGTTGAAAGACCACCGCGCCACTGCCTGACTCGGTCAAAATCAAGCTGAGCGCCGTCAAAAATAGAACGCCGCGAAGTAAAAAATACATGAGGTGTGGCAGGGTAATTGAGTTATCCGTTCCGTCAAGTTCATCAGCCACTCACCCCGGAGGGGCTGCTGACTGATGTTCACGGGCTTTCACACTAATGGCTTTCCCACGGGAGCAAAACCGATTAATTGTGCAAGCTCGTTGAACCTCACCGATCAGCATAAAATTCGCATCGGCACATGCGCATGGAGTTTCGAGGACTGGCGCGGTTCTTTTTATCCGCCGGATTTGCCAGAGTCCCAATGGCTCGAATCCTACGCCAGCTATTTTCCGGCTGTTGAAGTCGATTCGACATTTTATGCTGCTCCCGCCGAAACAACTCTGCGCCGCTGGATCGAGATCACGCCGGCCGCTTTTCGTTTCGTCTGCAAGCTACCACGCGAGATTACGCACGTCTGTCGTCTGCGCGACTGCACAGCAGAATTGAATTCGTTTCTCCGGGCCATTGAGCCGCTCGCGTCGAAGCTCCCGGTGATTCTCATCCAGCTTCCGCCCTCATTTGCCCCAAAAGACGGCAAGACGGCGCTGCGCAAGTTTTTCGAGCAACTCCCGCGGGATTTCCGGTTCGCAATCGAATTTCGACACCCCGGATGGCATCGGCCGCAGTTCATCCGTCTGTTGGAAAAATATCGCGTTTGCTGGGCGTGGGCCGATACCACTCCGCTGAACGAACGAAATCTTGCCCCGTTTGAATTCCTGCCGTGCACGACAGATTTTCTCTACCTGCGCTTGCTCGGCGATTACGCGACCAAATACGACGTGGACGGTGGCCACGTTCATCGTTACCAAAAATTGCTTTGGAAACGCGAAGCCGCGCTGGAAAGCTGGTCGCTGAAAATTGAGCGGCATATTCCTGAAGTTCGCAATATCTGGATATTCACTAGCAACCACTTCGAAGGATTCGCCCCCAAAACCTGCCAACGTCTCGCCCGGCGTCTGGGCTTTGATTTGGCGCTGCCCTCTGAAACAGGGAAGGCATTGTCGGAACAGCAACGATCGCAGCTCGATCTCCAGTTATAGCTGCAACTGGGCACGATTGTGCTTTTCGAAAATGCAGACCTGGTGGATCCCAAAGTTCGCCATCGTTTGCGCGAGGCGCGGAAAATTGTCGCCGAGTTGCGCATGCGAGTGCGCGTCAGAGGCCGTTGTAAAAGGAATCCCCTTCCCTATTGCCAGCCCAATGATCTGGTCCCCCGGGTAAAGCTCGTTCACCGGCTTGCGCCAGCCGGCGGTGGACAGCTCAATAGCGAGATTCCGCACCCGAACAAAATCGAGCGTTTCATTAACCAAACTGGCGGTCTCTGCGGCTGGCCGATGCCCGTGGATTTTGATCAGGTCCAGATGAGCAAAGCAATCGACCAGACCGCTCGCTGCTATTTCGCGGACACGGCGAAAATAATCGATATAAATCGCATCGACATTCCGTCCTTCGAATTGCGCGGCGCCGTCCGGCACGCTGTCGAACATCTGATCGGCGCGATCCAGGAAATGAACCGAGCCCAGGACAAAATCGAGCTTCTCCCAATGCTTCTCAATCCAGTTTCGGCCAGCCGCCGAGTAGATTGGGTCGTTATCGAGCTCGATGCCCGCGCGAATGCGCAGATCCGGATTTCTTTCTCGCAACCGATCGATTTCATCGAAGTCGATTCCGGCGTGATAACGATCGTGATCGGTGAAAGCGATGTCGGTTAAACCCAGTTTGCGCGCTGAATCCGCCCAGGGCTGAAGCAACGCTTGCGTGTAGCGCTGCACTCGATGTCCCTGTGGATGGGTGTGATAGTCGGAAAAGAGTTGATAGTTCTTAGTTGAAAGTTGATTGACGGGCACGATTTGACTCTATCAACTATCAACTATGGGCTATCAACTCTCTCAAGGCACCGCCAGGAATTTTTGCCGTACGCGCAACTCCGGGTATTGCGGGAAGAATACTTCGGCGATGAAGACCTTGTTCGGCGTGAGATCGCGTGTCGAGATTGTTTCGTTGTATTCGATCCGCTCCTGCGGATTGATTAAAATGGTGGCGGGTTTTTCCGCGATAGCGTGATTGTCGGACCACTTTGTCAGGATGTTTCCTGCGGAATTCCTCAGATAAATTTCGATCCGCTGGCTCGTCGGAAAGTCGAGCGGAACAGGGCGCTTGGAGAGATTTGTCAGCGTCACTTTGATGGCGAGCTGGCGAACTTCTGACAGCTTTACGGTCTGCGGCGTGATTTGAAGATCGAGAGCGAGCCCGCGCAGTCTTGGGTCTTTGTATTGCGGGACTACCTCGGGTGAAAATGGATGGAGAATGCGGCTCAACCAACCGCGTCTCCGGGCGGGCGTCGGCGCCGGCGCAGTTTCCTGGCCAAAGATGCCATCGGCCATAGAAAGTATCAGAAGGAATAAAACAATGCGGCGCTTCATGAGGGTGCTTAAAATAGCCCCGAAAGTTTTCGGAGTTGCAAAATTACTGTCAAACCCTTTATCAACTCCCGAAGATTTTTGAAGTCAATCCCATGAAGCTTCTCACGGTCTGCGCGCTTTGCCTGCTTTGGGCGCCAGTCGCGGGCATCGCTAAACAACGGCATTGCACTTTCCGTGTGCATGCCCAGGCGAATCCTCGAGACACCGAGGTTTTCTCCACATCGGCGCGCACCCAATTTTCCGGCAAAGACGTTGCCATCGAAAAGATGCCATGGATTTCGGAGCGAGATGTCCTAGCGTTTTCGCCCTATCCGGCCCCGGACGGAACTTATGGCGCGCTGATTCAACTCGACGAGCACGGGCGCACCGTGCTGGATACTTTAAGCATCGAGCGACGCGGCCGTTTCCTCTTCGTTTTCATTAATGGCCGATTCATTACCGAGCTCCAAATCGACAAGCGCGTTTCAGATGGAAAAATCTACGTTCCCTCCGGATTGACCGCAGTCGACATTGGCTTGATGAAAAAAGACTGGCGCTTAATCGGACAAGGAAAACGTCAATCGCATTAATCCATGCGATTATTCGCTGTCGCAATTGCCGTTGCCATTTTTCCGTCAATCGCGATGAGGGCTCAGACCGCCAAGAATCACGGGCTCGATCTTGTTCTGCCAACGGACAATGACGCTCTGTTCTCGGGCGACGGTGCGGCCTTTTACCAGTACGTCGAACGCGATTACAAAGGCGTCAAATCGACGCCGTGGGAGGGCGGCAAATACGGCTTTGTGCGCGATCCTACCGACACAGCAGGTGGCGTCGTTTACACCCGCTTCCACGAAGGAATCGATATTCGCCCCGTGCATCGCGATGCAAACGGCGAGCCGCTCGATGAAGTCCGCGCCATTGCCGACGGGAAAGTCGTGCATACCAATCTAGTGCCGGGCTACTCAAATTATGGGAAATACATTGTGGTCGAGCACCGCTGGGACGGCTCCACTTACTATAGCTTGTACGGACACCTGAGTTCCATTAGCGTGCATCCCGGCGATCCGGTCAAACGCGGCCAGCCGATCGCTATCATAGGCTATACCGGAGTTGCGATAAATCGGGAACGGGCTCATCTCCATTTGGAATTGGATTTAATGTTCAGCCATCAATTCGAAGCGTGGCATGACGCATTCTTCAGAAATGACCCCAATCACAACGGTATTTATAACGGCCTGAATCTTGCCGGGATCGACATTGCGCGGCTTTATCTTGCGCTCAAAGAGAATCCCTCGCTTACAATGCCCCAGTTTCTCAGTGGCGAAGAGACCTTCTACAAGGTGACCTTGCCCAAAGCGCGCCATTTCGAATTGCCGAAGCTTTACCCGTGGATGCTCGCGGGAGGGAAACGAAACGAGGGATCATCGTGGGAAGTTTCCTTCGCACGTTCGGGTGTGCCTTTAAAAATAGAACCAAGTGACAAACACGTGACCCAGCCGGAGCTGAGTTCCATCAAGAAAAGCTCGATTAATTATTCGCCTCTGACCCGCGATATCGTCTCCGGCCACAGCGCAAATGCGCAGCTGACCGGTTATGGCAGGCAGCTAATGCGACTCTTGATTTGGCCAGACTGAATCTGCAGCCGCCTTAGTGTTAGCCGAATTGTAGGGCGTCTGTGTCCGACGCCGTCCGCGAAGTAACGTTGAGGATTCAGCACGACGTCGGCGTCCCTTGAGCGAGCGCGACGCCATGCGGTATTGCGCCTCGCACAAAGCCGAGACATTCCACAGCGCCGCTCGGTTTTCCTGGGAGCGCGATCACCAGCGCATGATCGACAATCGCCGCCAGGCTACGCGAGAGAATTGAATTGGGCGTAATCTTCATAGATTCAGCGCGCATCACTTCGCCAAAGCCCGGCAACTCGATGCGCATGATCGCGCGAATTGCTTCAGGGGTGACATCCCGCGGTCCGATGCCGGTGCCGCCAGTAGTCAGAATCAAACCGCAGCCTTGCTGCGAAAACGAGCGGATTGTTTCCTGAATGCGTGTTGCGTTGTCCGGCACGATCGCTTCGGCGAGCACCTGCCAGCTCGCTTTTTGCGCCACTTCTTTCAACGCGGGTCCGCCGAGATCTTTGTAATCACCCGCGGTCGCGCGGTCGGAAATCGTGATGATACCAACAACAATTCCGTTCCGATTTGTCATACGCTTTCAATAATCATCTCGCAGGCAAAAAGGTCAAAACGAGCAGTGCAGTCGCGTTGTTGAAGCCGTGAATCGGAATCGGAAGACCGAGCGAACCGCATCGCCAACGTGCCCACCCCAAGATCAGGCCGACGCAAAATAGATAAAAAAATCCGACGAATTGCAGATGGAAGCACGCAAACACTAAGGCGCTCCCTAGAATTACTCCTCTTATCCCCCACCGTTTTTCGAAGGCTCCGTAAAATAAACCGCGAAAGAGAATCTCTTCGAGCACCGGAATCACAAGAGGAACAGCGAGCCAAGCTATTACTGGGTTCGTCTGCAGCGCCTTTTGAATTAGCGGGATACTGTGCTGCAGTGGCAGCGGCTTGTGCATCACCTGTACATAAAGCTGTGAAAACGCCCCGCCCAGCAAAAAGAGCAGAAGAAGCAGGGCCAAGGAGATCGCCGCTGTTTTCCCCGTTCCGAATCGTAATGGCCACTGAAACGGCGTACCCCACGGCTGGCGCACGAAGCCAGTTGCTGCCACGATGATAATCGGCAATCCAGCGGCCATCAGGCCCGAGAACACACTCTCATTCAGGCCAAGCGGAGGAAACAATGCGAACAAAAGGAAGAATGCGCTTTGTCCTTCAACGAAGAGCGCAAGCCACGCGAGAGAAAAACGCAATCCGGGAAAAGCGGCGGCACGTACGGGCAAACTGAAGCGCAGCAGAAGAGCCAAACCCATAAGGTAAACCAATATCGGCACCGCGCCCAGAGCAGCCACGAAGACGGGGAAAATCCGGACTGCTTTTTGAAATTGTTGAGTCGCTAGATAACAAGTGAACAGCTCGACTCGAGTGGCTTTATCTTGCGGCTTTATCTCGCGTGCTTTCTCAAAACTCGGGATCGCTTCGAGAAATTTACGCACGCGCAGCAAACTCATGCCTCGCCAGAAATTCGCATTGAAGTCTGAGGGGCGAAGCTCAACCGCTTTGCCCAACGAACGAGAACCTTCTTCAAAGCGACCTGCGCGCATCGAGCTCAAGCCACGCCAATAGTGTGAGTCAAAATCTTTCGGATCGAGTTTGAGCGCTGCCTCCAGTGCGTTACTGGCCACATCGTACTTTTGGGATCGGTACAAGGCGTGGCCCAACCAACGATGGTTGACGGCGTCGGACGGATCTAATGAAACAGCTTGTTGGAGTGCGTCGGTCGCCTTTTCGAACTGCTGTTTGTCATAGTAGCAAATACCCAATTCCCGGTACGCGTAGCTGTCCTTTGGATCAAGCGAAAGGGCCTGATTAATTACGTCGATTGCCTCATCGTATCGGCGAAGCTCCTCCAGACAGAACGCCAGATTATCGTAGTAGAGGCTATTCTCCGGGTTGATCGAAATTGCGTGTTCAAACTCACATATCGCATCTTCGTACCGCGCTTGTTCTTCCAAGGATCGCCCCGCTTCGTTATGCTCTTTGTCGCCTTTTGCTTCCACCGGAACGGCGCGTGCGCTGCGCTGGTCCCGGTCGCCGGACTTCTGTCCATGCGCGGCGCTGAATGCGCAGAGTATTAAAGCAAACGCGAGGAATGAAAGGCGAGCCCTAGTCTGAATCACAAAGTCATCGGGTCAGAGCGGTCTTCGTCTTTTTGATCAGCCGCACACCGTCAATCTGCATCTCTTTGTCCACCGCCTTGCACATGTCGTAAATGGTGAGCAAGGCCACGGTGACGCCGACGAGCGCTTCCATTTCGACTCCGGTCTGCGCAACCGTCTGCGCGGTGCATCTCACCTCTGCGCCTTCGTGAGAAGTGACAATATCGATCTTGATTTCACCGAGTGGCAATGTGTGGCAAAGTGGGATGAGACGCGCCGTTTGCTTTGCAGCCTGGATACCGGCAATCCGCGCAGTCGCAAACACATTGCCTTTCGCGATTTGATCTTTTGAAATTAGATCAAGTGTCTTGTGTTGGAGCCGAATCTTGCCGGTGGCGACAGCTCTTCGCCTGCTCACCGGCTTGGCCGAAACATCGACCATTCGAGCACGGCCATCCGAACTGATGTGAGTGAGTTTCATCTTTTCGTTTCTCTGTCATTCCAAGCGAAGTCGAGGAATCTCTAATTTAAGCGTCAAGAGATGTCTCGACTTCGCTCGCCATGACACAAACACGGGCTCAGCCGCCGATGGCGATCATCTTGCGGTTCGGCTGGTAATTATTTCGAAAGTCGTGTTCCCGAGGTTTTCGATCAACGACGTCGAGAAAGAAGCGTTTAATCTCCTCATCGCTCGCACCGGCTCGCAGCGGTTTCAGGATGTCGAACTCCAGGTAACTGCCGAGACACGGCCGCAATTTTCCGTCGCAGGTAAGACGCAGCTTGTTGCAGTTCTCGCAGAAATGCAGGTTGGTCATCGCGCCGATAAAACCGATCCGCTGTTTGCGGCCGTGGATTTGATAGTACGTCGCGGGACCGTTCGTTCGAAATTCCGTCTCCGGGATCAGACTGCCGTAAACCGACTCGATTAAGCGTTTCGCCTCGAGGATCGACATGAAATTGTCTTCGCTGAGAACCTCAGTCGTGCTCACCGGCATCATCTCGATGAAACGCAAAATCAAATCGCGCGCTCCGGCGAATTCGATCAGCGGGATCAGTTGATCTTCGTTCCGGCCACGCATCAGGACAGTATTCAATTTGATTTGGTCGAAACCAACTGCGATTGCGGCATCAATTCCTTCGCGGACCTGAGCATGCAAATCGCGGCCAGTGATTTGTGAATAGACCTCTCGATCCAGCGTATCGAGTGAGATATTGACGGACTGCACGCCCGCATCGCGCAAAGCCTTCGCCATCGTTTTTCCAGATGTAAGCTGGCGCGCAAGCAAAGTTCCATTCGTGGAAAGACCAATGCTGGTGATACCGGAAATTTCAGGGAGCCGCCGAATGAAATTGATCACGTCTCGCCGCGTCAGCGGCTCGCCGCCGGTGATTCGCACTTTTGAAACGCCTAGCTCGGCTGCAATGCGGATAAGATGCAGCGTTTCTTCAAAAGTCAGAATCTCTTCGCGCGGCAACCACTCCTGCAATTCCTGCGGCATGCAGTACGTGCAACGTTCGTTGCAGCGGTCGGTGATGGAGACGCGGAGATAGGAAATCCGGTGGCCGTAAAGATCCTGCATCGGAGTGCAATTCTACGAGCAGGACCGCGTTGAATCAACACACCGAACCAATTGACTCGCTATAGGCGGCACATATGATCCTCGGCATGAAGCGTCAAATCCTTTCGGGTGCGTTGCTCATCGGTGTCGCAGCTAGCGCATTAATCGTCACGGGGTGCGAGACGACCGGGAACCGCATTTCTAGGCATCCTGAAATCTACCAAGGCCTTTCTGCCAGTGACCAAGCGCTGGTAAGTCGAGGCCAAATTCGCCCGGGCATGTCCCAAAACGCGGTGTGGCTGGCCTGGGGTTCGCCGGAACGCAAAACCGCGGGCAACATGCGGGGGCGCGCAACCGAGACATGGATCTACATCACTTACGAAACTGCTCCGTACCCCTATTGGGGGCCACCGTGGGGTTGGGGTTACGGTTTTGGCCCAAGCGTTGCCTTTGTCCGGACACGTCATAACGGTCGCGGCTTCGTATTCTTCGGCGATCCATTCTACGATCCGTTTTATTACGCTTACATCCCCCCAAGTATTCCAGTCCCGTCCAAGATCGTCACGTTCGTAAATGGGCGTGTGGTGTCGTTCCAATACATGGAACGGTCGTATTGAGGAAGAATTCAGTCGCTTTTCCGCACGCAATTAAGGACAATCGGTCGGGACAGACCTGACCCAATGGCTTACCGCTCGTTTAAAAACTTTCTTGGTGCTCTTGAGGAAGCGGGCGAGCTGAAACGCATCACCGTCCCCGTCGATACCAGTCTTCTCATAGCAGAATGGGCGGACCGCGAAATGAAATCGCCCGGCGGCGGTGAGGCACTGCTGTTTGAGCAACCGATTGTCGATGGGAAAAAATCCGCGTTTCCAGTTGCGATCAACACGATGGGGTCGCACCGGCGCATGGCTCTCGCATTGCAAGTCGCAGACGTTGCAGACATCGCCCAGGAAATTCAACTCATCCTGAAAGCCAAGCCGCCAACCGATCTGCGAGAAGGTTGGGCTTTGCTCAAACAAGGAATTCACCTGCTGCATGCGCGTCCGAAGCACGTGAAGGAGGCGCCTTGCCAGGAAATCGTGCACAAAATCGGCGACGGAGATAATTTTTCATTGTGTGATCTGCCCATTCTCAAGTGTTGGCCGAAGGACGGCGGGCGCTTCATTACATTGGCGAATGTGCATACTCGCGACCCAGAGACAGGCGCGCGAAACGTGGGGATTTACCGGATGCAAGTTTATGACGAGCGCACGACCGGAATGCACTGGCAACTTCACAAGGTCGGCGCGCGCCATGGACAACGCTATTACGAGCGCGGTGAGCGCATGCCGGTGGCGGTGACCTTGGGCGGCGATCCGGTTTATACATTCGCGGCTACCGCGCCGTTGCCGGATGGTTTGGACGAATTGTTTTTCGCTGGGTTTCTGCGAAAGAAATCAATCGAGCTTGTTCGCTGCAAGACGATCGATCTCGATGTACCGGCAGACGTCGATTTTGTTCTGGAAGGCTATGTGCAACCCGGTGAGATGCAGCCGGAAGGTCCGTTCGGCGACCACACCGGTTTTTACACCGCTGTGGAAGATTACCCGGTCTTCCATGTGACCGCGATCACGCACTGGCGGGACGCGGTTTATCCGACCACGATCGTGGGCAAACCGCCCATGGAAGATTATTACATCGGCGACGCCTGCGTGCGGATTTTGCTGCCCGTGTTCAAAATGAATTTTCCAGAAATCGTGGACATGACGCTGCCGCCGGAGGGCGTTTTCCATAATCTTGTTTTTGTCAGCATACGGAAACAGTATCCGTATCAAGCCTTCAAAGTGATGCACGGCCTCTGGGGGATGGGCCAGATGATGTTTAGCAAATACATCGTGGCGGTGGACGAAGATTGCGATGTGCACAATATGAGCGAGGTGCTTTTCCGCTTGTGCGCGAACACCGATCCTGCCCGCGACACCACCATAATCAAAAATCCAAGCGACTCACTCGATCACGCGCCCAGCGAGCAGAACATTGGCTCCCACATGGGATTTGACGCAACGCGCAAGTTGCCGGGTGAAAACTATCACCGTCCGTGGCCGGAACTGCTGAAAATGACTGATAAAGCGAAGGCGCTGGTGGATCAATTACAAAACAAAGCACGCTAATCTCGCGGCGAAGGTTAAGCGACTAAAGCGGCGGTCTGTGACCGCCGCCGAAGCGTCCGCATGGAAAACGAATTCGGCGCTCATAGAGCGCCGCTACAGCTGCATTCGTTACGGTTTGCGGAAAAGTCTGCCGGTATCGACATCGCGCGTAAGGCCGCCATGCGGGACCCCGCGAAGATCATAGACCCGCCCCGTGTACGGACTGTAATAAAATCCGGGCCTTCCCGCCCCGTGCGCATAGGGAAAACCGCCCGGAGGGGGCGGACCGTAACGTGCGGCTTGATCCTGTTCAATGGCTGCGCCGGTTAACGCGCCGGCCGCAGCTCCTGCGGCTGCGCCGATTGACGCGCCACGAATATTACCTGTCGCCGCTCCACCGATAATCGCACCAGTCGCGGCGCCCCAGCCGGCGCCCTGACCAACCGGGGTATCACACGAACTAAGAATCAAAGCGCTTACCGCAAGAATCCAAACAGCAGGATTTTTTGTCATAAATTTACCCTCGTTAAGGGATTCAACCGCGCAACCTAAAGAACGTTGCAGCGCAAACTTAAAAAGACTTCAATAGCTGCGCCGCGATCCGGCCAGCATTCTCCAACCTGCTAAGGCGATACTCCTTTTCGAAAACGCGAAACTTGTCCCGCTCCATTCTGCAAAGCAGGCCGCGATAAATCGAGCCCATGATTTCGGCGGGCACCATCGCCCGGCGGTCCTCAGACGGAAGCTCCACGGCCGCTCGCGAGAAAAACTCTCTCGCGCGCGCGGCTTCGAATTCCATCAGGCGAACGAACCGCTCGTTGTATTGCCGATTTTGCAGTTCGGTCTCAGAATAGTTGCAACGCGCCAGGTCCTCCTGTGGCAGATAGATTCGGCCGGCCTGCAAATCTTTTCCCACATCGCGAATAATGTTGGTCATTTGCAAAGCTAGCCCCAGATCGATCGCATATTGTTTGCAGCGCGCATTGCGATATCCAAAAATCTCGATGCTTACCAATCCCACTGCACTGGCGACTCGATAGCAGTAGACGCGGAGCTCTTCAAAAGTGGGATAGCGCACGATGCTCAAGTCCATTTCCACTCCGGCAATGATTTCCTCCAACATGCCGGGCGGCAGCGAGTATTTGTCCATCAAGCGCCTAATGTCCCCGGCAAGAAGCGCCTCGTCTGGAACGGCGGTGTAAAGCATCTGGCGCCATTTCGCTAGGCGCACGCGTTTCTCTGCCGCGTCCAACGCGGAGGAGTCGGCAATATCGTCGATGACGCGGCAGAATGCGTAGAAAACGGTCATGTCGCGTTTGCGCTCGCGCCCTAATGAAATGAACGCCAGGGCCAGATTCGATTTGCTCTGACGTGTAATGGTCGCCGCGTTCACATTTGTTTTCTTGCAGGCTGGTTTCTTAATATTGGATCCATTTTTCCTGGTTCACGCGGCGAGTTTCATATTGCCGAAATAAACAGACCCACGAGGCCAAAAGCCAGCCGACAACGATTCCGCGCAGAAAAGCGAAACTGAATTTCCAGAGGAAAAGGGCGCCCAAGCGATCGGCGATTGCGCTGCGCACGATGGCGTCGCACATCATGATGGCAGAAAAGTGGATCCCGCAAATAATCAGAAACCACGCGAGGCGGCCTGCATTGTTGCGGACGAACTGGCTATGGGCGCGCATTGCTTCGAGCAACGTTTCGTTATGAAGCGCCAGCGAGATTTGGACCGAGCAAAAGCCAATGATCAAGCCGCTCATCAGCAGCCGCGCAAGAGGCAGGTAATCAAGGACGCCGGGAATATTCGTGAAGTAGGCAAGGACGAGCGGCAATCGAACGATTAACGTGCTGATTGCAACGACAATGCCGGCCCATTCCAAAACATAAGTGAAGCGACGCATGGCGAAACGGAAGAGTTCTCCTTCTTCGAAGCTAACGCCCTTGATCCAGGCCAGACACACGCTGATGAGGTACACCTGGATATAAACTCCCAGGAGGTATTCGAAAATAAATGCACTCGCATCCACTGTGGCCGAGATTCGCAGCAGCCCGGCAGCCGGAACCAGAGCGCTCCACTCGGGTAATCGCCAAAATACAATCGGCTTCAGGAGCGACGCCAACGCACTCAGTAGCAGAATCAAATAAATGAGATGACCCCACCAACGGTAGCGTTTCCACAGGGCTCGGACCAGCGCGCCGTGTAGGCCGCGCCAGTTGATTAGCATGAACACTGCAGCCACGACCGAGAGCGGATAGGTGGTCGTGGCGTTATCGAAGATTCCTGCGACCCCTTCCAAGACAGGCAGCGGCGTTTCTCTCCAAATCTCCGCAAATCGCGGCCAGTACCAGTGACGTAGTGAGGCGATCTGGCCCAGATCCAGATCAGACCAGTTTCGAATTGGCGTAAACGTGACGAACTGGAAAACGAAATAGGCAAACCCAAGCAGCGCAAAAGCGATCCAGATGCGTTTGTAGCGCCCCACGCAGCGAAAACCGTCCACCAGCGCGCGCCGCACCGGATTAAAAAGCATTACAAGCGCGTATCCGCCGCAAAGCCCCAGCAGGGGATACAGGCGCGGTGCAGTTTGCCACATCTCAACAGGAGCTCCTCTTACTCGTGCTCTCGCTCATACTTTTCCGAATCGGCTTCGAGTAAGAGCAGGAGCACGAGCAAGAGGAGGAAAGCAGAGGCACGCGCCGTATTTCAACAGTCTGTCCCTAGCGAATCAGTCCCCAGTGCGGATAAAACGGCCAATAAACAAATAAACCGCGCCCCACCAGGTTTTCCTCCGGAACCGCTCCCCAGTAACGGCTGTCGTAGCTGTTGTAGCTGTTATCGCCCAGGGCAAAATAACCGTCGCGCGGCACCGTAAACGGCCTATCAGGCTGCGACAGATATTCGCGACCAAGCGCGTAGCCGCGATAGGGAGGTTTCGCCGACATTACCCGGGCAAAACCGTAGCCCTCCGCTTTCCTCCCATTCGCATAGAGAAACGGCGGGTCAATTCGCAAACGGTCATCGGGCAGACCGGCCAACCGCTTGATATAAAATGGCGCGCCTGCCTCGGGGTCTTCTCGAATTCCTGGAATATGGGTGGTCCTAAAAACAAAAACATCGCCGCGATGCGGCTTCACAAAGTTGTAGGTGAATTTATCCACAAAAACCTGGTCCCCTGTGTCGATTGCGCCTCTGGCTATGATCTCACCACGGCGATAAATGCGACCTGGAAAAACATTGAAATCATGAGTGAGCGTATCTGGCGGGGCATACACCAGAAAGTTTTGCCGCTGGCAGATTAGCCGCGAGAAAGTAACGAAAAACAGGACTTTTTTGGGCGTGATTTCCAAAAGTTGATCATCCTCACGCGAGACCACGTCGATGTAATTGCGACCCCGCACGATGAACTCGCCGATCTGTTGCAGAATATTTGGCGGCGGATCGGTGCTGGGATGACCAACGATCCCGTCTAAGGTCGGTTGCATGGAGCCGGTGGGAATTTTGAACGGCTGCAAGAAAAAAGAGCGAATGCCTACGGCCACAATGATCGCCACCAGGATCACCTCGCAATTCTCCCGCCAATGCGACTCCCAGGTCACGGGCGTCAGCCGGTGGAGCGTCTTATCCAGCACGTCAGCTGTGCCGTGAATTTTCTCGCGGTCTTTTCCGCGTAACGCGTCACGAAGATTCTTAATCTCCGCGACGATTTGTTCCCGATCCGCCCCGCTAAGCAGATCGTCCTTGTAGCGCAGGTACTTCCGAGCGTGCCGCAGGAGGAGACGGCTGTGCTTAACGTGACGTGATGTGAACATGAGTTAGAAAATGACGAATGGCTTCGCGTCGTTGACTCGTTGAAGCGTTGAATCGTTAAATCGGCAACCCGATGTAACGCTGTAACGGTTTAACGAATCACGGCTCTTCATTGCGCTTTCAGCACCTCAATGAATGCCTCTTGAGGAATGTTGATTTTCCCGATGCTTTTCATCCGTTTTTTTCCTTCTTTTTGTTTCTCCAGCAATTTGCGTTTGCGGGTGATATCGCCGCCGTAACACTTCGCGGTCACGTTTTTTCGTAACGCCGAAACGCTCTCCCGCGCAATAATTTTCCCGCCAATAGCCGCCTGGATCGCCACCTGGTAAAGCTGCCGCGGGATCACTTCCTTCAGTTTCGCCGCGAGCTGGCGTCCACGCGCTTCGGCCCGATCCTTGTGCACGATTGTCGAGAACGCATCGACCGGTTCGCCGTTCACGAGCAGGTCCAGTTTTACCAGCTTCGCCGCCCGATAGCCGGCAAGCTCGTAATCCATCGAACCGTAGCCGCGGGTAATGCTTTTAATCTTATCATTGAAATCGACGAGAATTTCGTTGAGCGGCAATTCGCAATGCAACATCACCCGGCGCGTATCGAGCGACTCGGTGCGCTCCATTTGGCCGCGTTTCTCGAGAATCAACTTCAGGATGTCGCCAATGTTTTCATTTGGACAGAGCACGTACGCCTTTACAATCGGCTCCCGAATTTCACGGATCATGCTCGGGTTGGGCAGATGCGCCGGGTTATCGATCAACAGTCTCTCACCACCCGTGGTCAGCACTTCATAAACCACGCTCGGACTTGTGGCGATGATGTCCATGTTGTATTCGCGCCGAAGCCGCTCCTGGATGATTTCCATGTGAAGTAGCCCGAGAAATCCGCAGCGAAAACCGAAGCCTAGCGCGACAGAGCTTTCCGGCTGATAAACAAAGGCGGCGTCGTTCAGGCGCAGCTTCCCGATCGCGGTCTTCAAATGTTCAAAGTCGCCGGTGTTGATCGGATAAATCCCGCTGAAGACCATCGGATGAATTTCCTGAAATCCGGGAAGCGGCTCGCGCGCGGGGTGTCGCTGGTCGGTGATGGTGTCGCCGATTTTCATGTCCGCGGTCGATTTGATGTTCGCGATGAAATAACCGACGTCGCCGGGGCTCAGCTTTTCCTGCACACGCATCTTGGGCGTAAACACGCCCACCTCCTTGATCTCGTAGCGCGCGTTGTTGCTCATCAACATGATTCCGTGGCCTGCTTCCATCGTTCCGGAAACGACGCGCACGTAGCCGACTACGCCGCGATAAACATCAAACACCGAATCGAAAACCAGCGCGCGCAACGTATCGTCTCCCAGCGGTCGCGGCGCGGGAATGCGCGTCACGATCGCCTCAAGAATTTCGTCAATTCCAATCCCGAGCTTCGCGCTCGCCTGGATGGCCTCCTCCGCGGGAATGGCGAGGATTTCTTCCAACTGCCGCTGCACCGACGCCACATCAGCATTCTGCAAATCAATCTTGTTGATGATCGGAACAATCGTCAGCCCTTGTTTGTGAGCGAGATGAACATTCGCCACCGTTTGCGCTTCTACGCCCTGCGCCGCGTCCACCACCAGCAGCGCGCCCTCGCACGCGGCGAGGCTGCGCGAAACTTCATAGGCGAAATCGACGTGGCCCGGCGTGTCGAGCAGATTCAGCCGATACGTCGCGCCTGACTTGCTCGTGTAACGCATCATCACCGGATGCGCTTTGATAGTGATCCCCCGCTCCCGCTCCAAGTCCATGGAATCAAGAAGCTGGTCCTGCTTTTCCCGCTCCTGGATCGTGCCCGTGCGCTCGAGCAACCGGTCCGACAACGTCGTTTTGCCGTGATCGATGTGCGCGATGATGCAGAAGTTACGCGTAAACTCGATTGCCATGAGAGCGGCACTATGCGGGCGCGCCCATGTGAGGTCAATTACGACGCCAAGAGGTTCGGTATCCAAGCAAAGGCCGGCTAGAGGTTGGATTAAACAAATCAGAGAATCACTCGACCAAAAGCTAAATTGTCGGTTAGATTATAACTAGAATGCCAAAATCCATCAACGTGAGAGGGCCAGCGGTCTCAAACACAGAAGCTGACGATTTTACCAACGCGTCGCCGTTCCGACGTCAAAGCCAGGAGAGTGACCCGGTTCGCAACGGAATTTTTATAGGCCTGGCAATTGTGCTGCTCGTTTTTCTGGGAAGCATGTTCGCGGTGCTGATGATGCACGCGCCAAGCCTTTGAGCCCGACGAATCCCGTGGCAAACTCGACGGTAATGCGGCCGGATCCATCGACGAAGCCTGCCTTGAGCGGAGTCGCAGGGCTCGGCACGCCAGCGAGAACAAAGCGCCTGTTACTTTTCGACATTGACGGCACGTTGATCCATTCGGGGGGCGCTGGCGTTCAAGCGCTCAAATCCGCCTTCAAAGAGCGCTTCGGGATCGATGACGATCTACACGACATCGAAATCGCAGGTATGACTGATTCGGGCATCGTCGTCAGCATCCTGAACAAGCACAAAATTCCCGCGACGAACGAAAATGTCAGCGCATTTCTGGACAGCTACGTGCATTTTCTTTCGCTGGAATTGCCGCGCCGGAAAGGCAAACTGCTCCCCGGTGTGCTGGAGTTGCTGGAAAGGCTCAAGTCGCGCCCGCACGTCGTGCTTGGGCTTCTTACTGGAAATGTTTCCCGCGGCGCACGCCTGAAGCTTGAGCACTACGGCGTCTGGCATTTTTTTGAATTTGGCGCCTTTGCCGATGATCATCGGGATCGCAACCAGCTCGGGCGATTCGCTCGTGCCCGCGCCAGGGAAAAGCACTGCCGCGAATTCGCCGCATCCGAGATCGACGTCATTGGCGACACGCCGCGCGATATTGCCTGCGGCAAAGCGCTTGGCGCGCGCACGATCGCGGTGGCGACCGGCCGATGGAGCCGGGATGAACTTGCAAAATACCAGCCCGATTTTCTGATTGATGATCTCTCAGACGTCGAAAGCATTATCGATACGCTCGGATGGTGAGCCATTGACGATTGCAGGGTAAAATTAATGAAAAACGCTTCCCAATCTGGTCCGATGCCGCGACAGGACCGTTCCAACGTGCTGCCGCTCAAGGGCGAAATCGATCTGCACGTCTCGCCTTCTGTAACGGCTTCGCTCAACGCGATGATCGAGAAAAAACCGGAACGCCTGGTGGTGGATCTCACCGACGTGACTTACATCGACAGCGCCGGTTTGGCGGCGTTGATTGAAGCGATGCAAAAGGTGGAAGCATACGGCGGTAAATTCTTGCTGGCTGGATTGCAGGAAACCGTGCGCTCGATTTTCGAAATCTCGCGGCTCGATCAGGTATTTCAGATTTTCACGGACGCTGAAGCTGCGTTGGCGGGCTGATGTTAGGCAAATCCGCTGTCTTCAGCGGGCGCTACAGCACAACGCGCGTTAAAATCTCGAGTGTCTGCTCGACATTTTTTGAAGTATCGAACTGCGATGCGCGCTCGACGTTCGCCGACCGAGCTGCGGCGCGGCGCGATGGATCGACCCAGAGCCGAATGGCGTCGCGCAAACCAACCAGATTGCCGCCGTGATTGACAATTGATCCGTGGATTCCGTCCTCAATGATTTCGCTGAAGCCGTTGGAACCCGACGTAATGACCGGCAACCCGCAGGCCAGCGCTTCCAGGCAGGCGTTGGAGAACGGATCGTAAATCGTCGGCAAGATGAAGACGTCCGCAGCTGCGTAAATACGCGCCATGTCTGCAACCTCGCCAAGAAACTGCACCGGCTCCTCGCGCCAAAAGCGCAGGCGTTTCGTCTTGTACAGCCTTTCATTTCCCCGGCCGGCAACGAGCAAGCGCATTTTTCGGTTTTTGCAAAGCGCCATCGCCTCGATCGCGAATAGCAATCCTTTGCGCTCCCAGCCAGAGCCTGCAAACAGCAGCGCAATTTGGTCCGGTTTCAGTTTCAAATCCTCGCGCGATTTTTCGCGAAGCTGTGGGTCAAACTGAAATTGATCGAGCGGAACGCCGTTGCGAACAACGTCGATCATGTCTGCAGGATAGCCGTAGAGATTGACGATTTCGTTCTTGACCATTTGTGAAGCCGCGATAACTCGCCCAGCCTTGCGTCTCGCAAAAAGCGACTCCTCCAGCTGCAACAAATCGCGATGCTTCCGGCTTGTGCCGCGGACAAACCGCTTCAGCGGCAACTCGAACTTTCTTCTGCGCGCCAGCCAGGCGCGATGCACCCCGTCGCCAGCGCGATAAACATCGCAGCTCCAGACACGCTCAAGGCTAAACAAGGCGTCGCAATCGAGCTGCTCCCGAATTTGTTGCAGCTCGTCCGCAAACCCAATAACCGATCTTTCGCCCAATCGCGTGATCGATCCAAACGACCCCTGATCCTCCGGCCATTCCTTCGTAGCGACAAGTTGCGCCTCATGCCCGGCTTCGATCACTCCACGCGCCAGGCGTTTTAAGGATGCTTCCGCGCCACCGGTCGCCGAATAGCCGCGCCGAACAAAAGCGATCCTCAGGTTTTCTTTCATGCCTTTTGTCATTTCGATCGAACCGACGCGTAGTGGAGAAATCTCTTATGTTCCGCTCAACATGACACAAGAGGTCACTTTACACGCTCCACGTTCGCCAGAATACTTCTAACCCGATGCCAAGTGAAATCCTGAACGCTCGCGCACCAATACGCTCCGCCACATCCGAGCCGCGCACTTTGCCAAGGCACCTGCTTTATTCGATTTTCGCTCGCATCGGAGGTTCTGGACTCGATACGGATGCATTTGAAACCTTGCGTGCGTCGTATCGCGGGGGGTTCCTTGGTAAGGCAATCGCTTACGGTAACCGGCAGCAGGAAATTCCCGCCTCATTGATTCACTCTCTGCGCTGGCATCCGGTGCGCCTCATCTCGTTTCTCGATCGGCCTCATTACTACGGCGCGAAAAAAAAGTATCTTGACTGGATCGCGTCCCAGCACCTGGCGACCGGACGCTACGATCTGTTTCATAGCTGGTCGGGCGACTGTTTCCGCTCGCTGCGAGTAGCAAAACGACTCCGCATCCCTTCGGTCGTCGAGATCCCAACGTGGCACCGCGATGGCGGCAAAGACAAAATAGAGCGTCCGAAAATGGCCGCATCCCCAGGCAAGAAGTCGAGTTTTCAGAAATGGAAAGCCGGACTCTTGCTCGAGCGGAATCGTTTCATTGAAGAGTATGAACTCGCTGATCTCTTGCTCGTTTTGTCTGAGACGGCGGCTGACACCTTCCGCGCACGCGGTTTCCCGGAGGAAAAACTCTTTTATCTGCCCCGCGGGGTGGACGTGGAGCGCTTCAAGCCAGGCCTGCGTCCGGCAAAATTTCGTGCTGTTTTTGCCGGCGCATTGATTAAGCGCAAGGGCATTCACCATGTGCTTGAAGCATGGTATCGTCTCAATCTGCCTGATGCCGAGCTGTGGTTGGTTGGTTTCATGCACGACGAGGCGAAGCCCTATCTTAGACAATTCTGGCGCGATAACATTCGCGTCGTCGGATTTGTGCGTGATCTGGAGAAGTATCTCAGCCAAGCCACCGTGCATGTATTTCCGTCGCAATGGGAGGGCAGCGCCAAAGTCACCTATGAAGCGGCGGCGTGCGCGTTGCCCCAAATCACTACGCGCGAAGCAGGCGACGTGGTGCGCGATGGCATCGAGGGAATCATCGTAAAACCGGGAGATGTCAGCGCCATTGCAATGGCGCTGGAACATTTGTATCGACATCCTCAAATGGTTGAACGGATGGGTAGCGCGGCAAGACGTCGGGTAGTTGAAAATTTTACCTGGGACCATTTTCGAACGCGATTACTGGATGCGTACGAACTCGCAATCCGTATGGCGCGATGATTTTTCACTGTAGCGCCGGTGTGTGACCGGTGAGCGTTTCGGCGCTCATAGAGCGCCGCTACAGATACCAGCCCATGAAAATTCTCCTCCTGCAACTCAAGCGAATCGGCGACCTGATTTTGACGACTCCCGCCGTTGCCGCCCTGCGCGAAAGTTTTCCAGATGCACAACTCACGATGATAGTTTCCAGCGAATGTGCGGAGCTGCTGCCGGCCATCTCAAATGTCGATCGCATTTTGATTGCGCGGCGCAATCTGCGCGACCTCGCTCTGTTTCTTTCTGTCGCAGCCAGCAGGGTTGACTACTGCGCCGATTTCACGCGGAATGATCGCTCGGCTTTTCTGGCGCTCTTATCCGGCGCGCGAGGACGCGTGACGTCCTATCGAGTGCGCGAACAGTCGAAGATGCGCGCACGCATTTACACCGATCTTTTGGGCGTCCGTGTGCGAGATATGCACACAATCGACTACAATCTGGCTTTGCTCCAACCACTCGGCGTCCGCGCCGCGTCCTCCGCACCGCATCTGGACCTGCCACCGTCTGCCTACGAAGAAGCCGGCGCGCTTCGGCGCGAATGGAAAATGACCAGGCCCTATGTCATTTTGCATTCCGGCTCGACCCGGCGGGAAAAACTTTGGAAGCCCGGACGATGGGCGGAACTGATTGAACAGCTTGGCCGAAACGATGGTTTGGACCTTGTTCTGACCAGCGGACCATCCCCTGATGAGCGAGCGCATATCGCGGCAATCAAAAGCAAGGTGCAGCAACAAATCATTGATCTCTCTGGCAAGACAGATTTGCTAACGCTGGCCGCGTTGATTGGTCAGGCGCGGCTTCTCGTGACGGTCGATTCCGCCCCCATGCACTTGGCAGCGGCGACCCGTACGCCGCAAGTAGTCCTGTTTGGGCCGACTAATCCGTTTCACTGGCGCCCCCGCGAAAGTCCGGCACTCATTTTGCAAGGAAAATCCGCCACGCCAGTGACGGAGTTTTCGCCGGTTCAGCCACGCTTTGCCATGAGTCAAATCTCGACGGAAGCGGTGATTAATGCTATGGATTCGCTGCTGTCGCTCCGCGCGGCGGCCCAAACTTCATGAGCGGCGAAAAGGCGGCTAGGAAAACGCAATCCTTCTGGGGAACGTTACGGGCAGCTTCCGGTTCTTACCGGCGGCTCTACGGTTACGTCAAACCTTATAGGATGCGTTTCCTCCTCGGCTTGGGCCTGGGTCTCGCCTACGGTGGGGTCACCTCGCTATTCCCGTTAGCCATTGCTCGCGTCACCAGCACGGTTTTTCACGGCGCCGCGCCCAATCCGATGGCTCTGCGTTCAAACCTGCAGGTTCTGGATACAGGCCCGAAGATCAATTCAATCGTCTTGGTCTGCCTCGCCATTCCGGCGATCATGACAGTGCGCAGCCTCTGCTCTTACGGAAGCACCTATTGCATGCAGTGGGTAAGCAACAAGGTCGTCACCGACATCCGCGCCCAGCTATTCAGCAAGATGGTTCGCCATTCCATGGATTTCTTCAACAAGATGCGGTCGGGCTTTTTAATGTCGCGGATCACCAATGATACGCGGATCATGCAGATGGCTTTGACGACTGTCGGCAGCGACATTTTTAAGCAGCCGATCACCATTGTGGGCGCAATCAGTATGCTTCTGCTGATGGATTGGAAATTCACTGTGGTCACTCTGATTCTTTTTCCAACCTGTTTGCTGCCGCTGCGCATTTATGGGCGCCGCGCCCGGAAAGCGGTGCAAAGTGAACAGGAAGGCATGGGCGAGATGGTGGTGACGATGCAGGAAACATTCGCTGGAATTCGCGTGATCAAGTCGTTTGCGCGCGAAGCGCATCAGGAAAAGCAGTTCACGCGCAGCAATGAAGTGCAGTTTTCACAGATGATGCGCATGATCCGCTCGATGGAAGCAGTCGGCCCGCTGGTGGAGACCATTGCCGCAATCGGTGTAGGGATGGCGTTGCTGTATGTTTACGCCGCGAACCTGAGTGTCGGCCGATTTTTTGGACTGATCTCGGGGATTTTCATTCTCTACGAGCCAATAAAGACGCTGAGCAAGATTCATATCGTGATGCAGCGCTCGATCGCCGCGACTAGCGCGATTTTTTCGATTTTGGATTCGCCGCCCACGGTGCAGGATGTGCCAAACGCGCTTGCCCTTAGCTCGTCTCGCGGTCGAATTGGATTTGAAAACGTCACGTTCCGTTATGCAAACGCCGCCACAGACGCCCTCAGCAATCTGACCTTGCATTTCGAACCGGGCAGGACTCACGCCTTGGTGGGGGCCAGCGGCGCAGGCAAAAGCACGATCCTGTCATTGATCCTGCGCCTGTACGATCCAACCGCTGGCGCTGTAAAAATCGACGGCCGGGATCTGCGCTCGGTGACGCAAAAATCCTTGCGCGAACAGATAGGGCTTGTCACTCAAGAGACGTTCTTATTTCACGATACCATCTTCAACAATATACTGTTTGGCCAGCTGGACGCTACGCCGGAAGAAATTTACGAAGCTGCGAGAGCTGCCTACGCTCACGACTTCATCATGGCCCAGCCGAAGGGTTACCAGACAGTCATTGGCGACAAAGGATGCCTTCTCTCTGGCGGACAACAGCAACGCCTTGCCATTGCCCGCGCAATTCTGAAAAACGCGCCAATTCTTTTACTCGATGAAGCCACGTCGTCGCTTGATTCCGAATCGGAACAGCAAATTCAAAAGGCGCTGGCTGAACTGGCCGCCGGCCGCACGGTGATCGCCATCGCCCACCGGTTGTCCACCGTTCTATCCGCCGATCAAATTATTGTGATGGATTGCGGCCGGGTTAAGGAGATCGGGACGCACGCCGAGCTGCTCGAAAAATCCGGCTACTATCGCCGCCTGTACGACCACCAATTCAATCGCATCCAGAAGGAACCCGCGGTCGAAGCAGGCATTCTTGTTGAAGAGCTCGTGTAGCGATTTGCAAAGCAAAGCCATAGCCTCTCACAATGCCGCTTAACATTGACCTGCACACGCATTCGTTTTTTTCCGGAGACGGCATTTCCAGCCCGGAAGACTTGATCGCGGCCGCGCGCGCCAAAGGTTTGAATGGCATCGCCATCACTGATCACAACACATGCGACGCGGTTAATTACCTGCTCGAGAAAGGCCTGATGCGACTTGACGGGTTGCCAGTCAATGATTTTCTGGTTCTTCCGGGAGTCGAGGTGACCACTGCTGATGGCCATCTTCTCTGCATCGGCGCGGAACTGCCTTACCTGAAAGGAAAACCGGCGCGCGAAGTCTGCGACATCATTCACGAACGCGGCGGTCTCGCCATTCCTCCGCATCCATACGATCTGTTCCGCGCCGGCATCCGTTTTTCCACTTTGGAAACGCTGCCCATCGATGCGATCGAGGTTTTCAACGCGGCGACCACACTGCGCCGCTACAACCGCTACGCTTTCAAGTACGCGCAGATTCGTGGTTTGCCCATGACTGCCGCCAGCGACGCGCATCATGCCGCTGCGGTCGGGACGGCTTACACCATCGTCAATACCGACGATTTTTCCGTGAGAGGAATTCTCGCGCAGATCGTAAAGAGCAACGAACTAAACCAAAAATATCTGACTCCTCGCGACAGCCTCCGCAAAACTTGGAATAACTGGTTGCGACTCCGGCGCCGAAGAAAAATTCCAGAGTTGGCCGCAAAAGACCGGAGCCACAACGGCCACTAACCCTGACTCCGACTTCTTACCTATGACGCTCAACTGCCGCAATGCCCGCTTACGTCATCGTTGAAATCGACATTGTCGATCCAGTCGGATACGAAGAGTACAAAAAACTCGCCGGCCCGACCGTGGCAAAGTACGGGGGGAAATACATCGTGCGCGGCGGCAGAACGGAAGTGCTGGAAGGGGATTGGGAGCCGAAGCGCATTGTTGTGCTTGAATTCGAATCAACCGAGCGCGCCAAGGAGTGGTTGAAATGCGAAGAATATCGCGAACCGCGCAAAATGCGGCACAGCACAGCTAGGACAAACATGATTCTGGTTGAAGGTGTGTAACGCTAGCCGGACGCTCCGGCTTTCATCTCGCGCTGCTTGAGCACGATCAAGCGCTCGTACCAGGCGAGCAGCCGGCAGAGCACCCATCCACGGTAGCCGTCACGAAAACCCTGCTTCCAAATGTAATGATAAAGAAATCGCAAGCTCGGGCGGAATGGAGTGCTCATGGCGAGTTTCCTTAGCCAACGTTTGCGTTCGAGCGCCGTTCCAAACGGGGTCGCCCGCAACGTCTTTTCATTTGGTCGCTGATGTAGTCTTACGAACGCGGCCGCTTCCCAAGTGGAATAGCGGTTATGCTTCTCGACGAAAGTCGCAGCATCTGGAAAGGCGTAATGCTCCATCGGAGCCGACAGGTATTCGGTGCGCCCATTGAGTAATACGTGCTCGTGCACCTCGTTGTCGCCAGAAAGAACGTCGTCGATGTCGATCTGTTCATATCGGCCCAGCCGATGCCGAAACAGGCGCAGATTCCAACTGGGAAAATAACCACAATGATTTATCCAGCCGTCCAGAAACCAGAACCGGCGGTTCAAATAAAATCCATCCACGTCAGTTCGTCGAATCGCCCCTCTGATTTCCCGTTCTAGTTCGGGTGTGACGCGTTCATCGGCATCGACGATCAGCACCCATTCATTGTGCCAGGGAATGTTTTCCAAGGCCCAATTTTTCTTCCGCGGAAATTTCCCGTTCCAAGCGAATTGCACGACTTGGGCTCCAGCCGACCTGGCAATCGCTTGTGTTCCGTCCGTGCTCCCCGAATCAACGACCACTGTTTCCCGCGCAAACGCAACGCTGGCAAGGCAATCACGCAGGTTTGTCGCTTCATTCTTGACCGGGACAAGCACCGACAAGGGCGCCCGCACGTCGGATCGCTCGCTCATTGAGTTATCTCGCGTCGTTTGCTTTCGCGCGCTGGATTTCCAACAACAATGCTCCAGGGCTTCACGTCCTTCATCGCCACCGCTCTTGCGCCGACGATCGCGCCATCCCCGATTGTGACCCCCGGCCCCACGAATGCGTCTGCACAGATCCACGCATCCGGGCCAATGACAATCGGCGGACGCAGCAATGGGAAATCCGCCTTCGTATGATCATGCGTTCCCGCGCAAAGATGAGCGCGATGCGAAACGGTTACGCGCGGCCCCAGTTTCACGCGGCCGAGATTGTAAATCAGCGCTTGCTCGCCGATCGCGCTCTCATCGCCCGCCTCGAGATTCCACGGGAAATAAATCGTTGCCGAAGGATAGACGTGCACGCTACGACCAATCTTTGCTCCGAAACACCGAAGCAAAAATCGCCGCCATCCGAAGCAGGGCCTCGGACTGAACCTAAAAAGTGGCTCCCCGAGCGTCCACAGCACGCGGCGCATCATCTCGCTCGATGAGTATTTCCTGGCCCGGCGATTTTGTTCAACGTCCAACATGGGAATACCAGAAGTCAGAGGTCGGGAGTCGGATGTCAGAGATTACCATTCTGCGATCAAGAACAAGTGCGACTTCTTCATCATTTGACCGAGCATCTGCCCGACCTTTGCGCATTTGGCTGTCAAGGCCCGATGTCCGTCGGCCGAGAGATACCCACAGTCTCTAGCGAAATCGAGCGAGGAGTCTGTCTCGCTATTTTCTCCATCGGAATCTGTCAATTTACTAATGAAGTGCGCCTCATAGCGCCGCTTCGCCCATGCCTCGCGCAGATTGAGACATACCGATCGCGACGAACGACGAATCTGCGTTGTCAGCGCAAACTTTTCTTCTGGCGGGAAACGCTTGCTCAATTCAAAGGTCTCCATAGCGAGCTCATAGGCGAGTTTGTAGACGTCCAAATCCTTGGCGGAGTTAATACGCTTATCCTTAGGTTTGCTATTCATCATTCGATTCTTCGATTTCCTCGTCTGACTTCCGATCTCTGACCTCCGACCTCCGACTTCTGACCTCCGACCTCCGACCTCCGACCTTCACCCCGGCGTTTTCATTCAAGCCTCACGCTCTGCGGTACTGCCCCACCACCGAGGACCCACTCATAAACCGCGCGCATCTGTTCGCCAATTCGAGGCCAGGAAAATTTTGTTGCGACAAGAGTGCGTCCACGGTTGCCCCTTGCTCTCCGATCGTCATCGCTCATTTCGGTCAGTTGTTTTAGGCCGGCGGCAATTTTCTCTGGACTCGTTCCGATTTGTAATGCGGCCCCCGCAGCGAAACCTTCCGGCAGATTGCATTCGGGTGTAATCAACACCGGTTTTGCGTACGCCCACGCTTCCAGCACCGTCATCGGCAGACCTTCACTCAACGACGGCAGGATGAATGCGTCGCACGCGTGAAATGCTGCCTTCTTCTCGCCGCCGAATTGTGCGCCAAGGAAAACCACAGAAGGCATGGCCGCCAGTGCTTTGAGCATCTGTTCGTAAGCGCTCTCGCCCCAGCCAGCGATAGCCAGTATCCAGCTCTTCTCGACTGACGGATGCGAGTCGAGCGTTTCCTTCCATCCGCGGATCAGATTCGCCACATTCTTCTTTGGGTGCAGTCTGCCGAGAAAAAACAGAATCTTTCGACCTTGAGCAATTGTTCGTAATGCCGGGCTCGCAGCCGCCGGTGTTGCGCGTTCGGTTAACTCCGGCAAATCGACGCCGTTCGGTATTACGCAAATAGGGTTGCGCATTCCGTAAGCTCGGATCGATTGCGCTTCGGCTTCGCATAGCGCGCGCAGGCATGCCGCACCGCGCAGATGTCGATGCTCATAAACCAGCGCGGCCATTCGTTTTTTCCATCGCGCATTTCGCAAGGCCCACGACTCCAGCATTCCCTCCGGATGCACGATGTAGGGCCGAGCTGTCCGCCGATGCCACCGTTGCGATGCAACGGAGCAGTATTTCCACAGACCGTGTGTGGACAAAATATCGAGATCAGCGGCAAGC
>QHQA01000162.1 GCA_003219695.1 Verrucomicrobiota bacterium | reverse complement strand
GGAGGGCGCAAGCTCCGGCAGCCACAAAGAGCGACATGGCCGCGCGGTGCTGTGATTGGGTAACAAATTCGACGTCCCCGTAAAGTTGTGGAAACAAATAAGATTGGCTACTGGCGCGACTGGCGTTCATCAGCACTTGCCAGGATGCGGTAGTTGCGGTCCACAATCCAGCGACGGCCAGCACCGCTGCGCCTGCGAAAACGGCGGCGAGGAATTGAATCTCGATTTTCTTTTGTCGGAATAATCGGTCGAGTCCGGCGGCTGCCAGCAGACAAAGAAACAGTGAGGCGACAAAACCGAACTTCGAGATACTGCGAAAGCGATCAAAGCCCGGCGCCCAGTTATAAAGAAAACTGAACAACGGTGTGTAAGCGCCAAGAGCCAGGAAAAAACTAACGAAGACAATGACCAGCGAGCGCCATGTCGCTGCGCGTTCGCACCAGATGATGGCGTAAATCGCCAAAGCCAGGCCGGCTACTCCGATGAAAAGGGATGTTTCCCACAAATACCAGCGGCCCCAGTACTGCGCCATTTGTCCGAAAAAATCCGGCGCAAACAGCGTGATGAAGTTTTCCGGCGGAAGGGAAAGCATGGAGGCAAATTGAAACGGCAGCCTGAGCCCCCGCGTGGTCTCGCGTGTGGTCTGGATGGCCGGCAGCAATTGCACTGCGGCCAGAAGAGCGCCGGCTGGATAAATACTCAGCAGGGCCGCCGCGAGCCGCCAATTCCAGTGACCGATCAAATGTAATAGCGCGTAAAGCCCAGCGATAAGTGCGGTGTAAAAGACGTACTGCGGAAACCCCGCCAACACTTGCATGCCAACAGCAAGCATCCCAAGCAATGACCAGCGCGCGCGCCTGGTTCTGAAGACAGCGTCGATCGAACAAAAGATCAGCGGCGCCCACGTCATCGCGCTCAACTGAGGCAAGTGCCCTGCAAAAATGTGCGGAAAAAACGCGCCGCAGAACATGACCAGCGTGCCGGCAAAGAAACTTGCCGGAGCGGAGAGACCTCGTTGTCTCATCCAAAAAAACATGAACGCGCTAATGGAGAAAACATGCAGTACCACCGTCCAGTTGATGGCGACAGGCGTGGGCAAAACCATAAAGAGCCAGTTAGGCGGATAGAGCAGCGCTCCCTGCATCCCGCCGAAATAAGGTGCTCCGCTAAAGATGTGCGGATTCCACAGAGCGAGATTTCCCTTCGCTAATTCCCGAAAACCAAAGTCGCGCCACGCGAAATACTGCAGGAACATATCGCTGCCCGGGTGTCCGAGCACACGGGTGCCGCCGGCGAACAACAGATCGCCAAACATCGTCAGCGCCACTGCCAGCAACAGGATGAGTGAAATGATCGTGGAACGCCGGTTGTCCATCAGGCGGAAACGGTTGCCGCCCGAGTCGGGAAAATCAAAGGCCTGATCAATTTAAAAGCGAACGTAGATCCCAATGTCGCCGACTTTACCACTCCAAAGGTAGTGCACACGGAGGTACTCGATGATCGTGGGCGCGAACCCGGCAACTTCTCGTTCCTGTGCGAGCAGCACCATCGCAGGCGGATCGCGCTCTGCGTCTTCAACCAAACGCTCGTGATCTTGCGCGCTCTGATCACCCGGCCACAAATAATTCCAACGAGTTGGGTTTCGGCGTTCGCACAGGAAGTAAAACATCGGCTGGTAAGGCAGCGCCAGCATCGAACGCTCGGGCGGGACATCGGCCTGCAAACGTTGAACAAAATCAGTGAGGGCGCGCGCGTGTTCGATGCGTACACCGCCGCGATCTAGCTTCAATTCCTCTTCCGCTCGCGTCACGTCAGGCAACGCGAACGAATGAACGAGCCAGAGAAGCAAGGCGGCTAGGCCAGCGAACGTCGCAGAGAGAGCGATGTTAACGTTGCAATAGTCTGCGATTTTTTCATGCACAATTGACCAGCCAAATGCTGTAAGGAGAAAAAACGGCGGCAGCGTTATCACGAGGTGGGTGAAGTCTGATCGAATAAGGACTTGAAGATAAAACAGGGCCGACCAGACGACGAGGAAGCAGAGTACGGCTTCGCGTCGGCGAAAACGACGGCTGATGACAGACTGCACGAGATAGAGCGCTGCGATTACCTGCACAAATGGTGGAAGGTAAAACATCACGGCGACCGCGGTTTCCACGATGGGTCGCCACACCATCAGTCTCGGGAACGGCAGCGAGCTGGTTTTTCGATAAGTGGCGAACGGAAACACGATCAATTGCCGAAATATTTCGGGCAGCGCACCAATCTTCCACCAAACCAAAACTGCCGGAACGAAGATGACGGCAATGCCGACCAGCCAGAAAACCAATGCGCGTTTCAAGTTTGTTCTCGAAATGGAATTGCCTTGTGCAAGACCCAGCACAATCGTGAGGGCAACGATCGAGATTATCGTGTAAACGGCCTGATCGTGCCGCAGGAAAAGCGAAACCGCGCTGAGCACTCCGGCGGGGACGGCCAGCCACTGGCGCGATAAGAATATTGCTGGGAGAAAAAAAAGCAGTGCGGCGAGCGACACGGCGATGCCTTGCCAAACCGCGAGCGGGACAAAGTTGCAATAGGGAAGCCCGAGAACACAGGCGGGTGCGGCGGCTGCAAAAGAGGAAACTGCACCCATGAAGTTGCGGCCAACCCCGTAAATGAGAAGTGGCAGAACAAGGAAGATCGCCAGACCAAAACCGCGGAGCGAGGCAAGCGACGTTCCGAAGAGCTTGAAAATACCGGCAGCAGTGTAAAACGACAGCGGCGGCTGCACGCTTACAAAATCGCGCTGTGGAACTTCTCCATGCATCACGCGCACCGCGCCGTAAGCGAGGAGACCTTCGTCGCGCCAATCGATCCCGGCGCGCCAGCGCGGATACGCGATGGCCAGAGCGAATGAAAGTAGAAGCGCCGCGCACAGAAGATCGCCAAGTCCCGCGGATTTGATTTTAGGATTCTGCGTTGAAGCCAAGGAAAATCAATAAGCCTCCGGCGTTTCGCCCGCCAAAATGCAACATTTAACGGCGACCAGACTCAATCGCGTCGAGCAGTTCGCGAGCTGTGGGTTCGTTAGGCACGATCCGCAACGTCGCCCGCAAATGGGGTATCGCTTCATCGTTGCGGCCAAGTTGGACCAAGAGCATTCCGAGATTGCGATGGATCGCGGGCTGCTGCGGGTCGATCTCGAGTGCTTCCTCATATTGGCGGACCGCTTCCTCGTAGCGATGCATCGCTTCTTCTGGAACTGTGGACGCCGACCCGGTCAAGCGCTCTGCGGTGACTGCCAACGCGTTTGCAAGATTGGTCCGGATTTTTGCGACCGCGGCACTCCTGGCGGTGGACGGGTTCGCCTCTTTTAACTGCAACGCCTTGCGATACTCCGCAATCCCTTCTTCAAATCGCTCCAGCCGACAATAGGCCAGGCCAAGCTGGTTATGAATATCGGCCAGCTCCGGCTTCAGTTCCGCCGCGCGCCCAGCGTAATAAGCGGCCTCGGCATATCGTTCCTGCTTGAAACGGCGTTGCGCCATCATGATGTGCGCCTGCCACGCATTCGGATTTTTTGCGAGATTATCCGGCCAAAGCGTCTCCTCGTTGCGGTAAACTTCCGCTCGACTGAAAGCGTATGTGCCCATTGCGCCAACCAGCAATGTGACAATGGCGGCAGTAGCAATTTGGACTGCCCGTTGTCGCTGGCGCCACACGCATGCAACGCCCGCGCTGAAAAGTGCGATCAACGAAACGTCGGCAAAATACTGGAAATGATCGGCGACCAGCGTACCGCTGCGCACGTAAGCCATTCGAACTAATCCCACCGTCGGCAGAAGCGCCACAATGAAACAGGAGACCGCAAAAAACGCGCCGCGTGTCCCGCGATTCCGCCAATGCCAGAGCGTAGCCACGACGACAACGAGAGCAATCAAGGGCGGCCATTGCAGAAGGCGGGGAGAATCGAATCGCCAGTTCGGGTATATCGCCATCAATCGAACAGGCGCGAAGAGATGCGCGGCGTACCACCAGATGGCCATTGCTGCGTTCACAACGCGGCGGGGCAGCGATCCCATGACAATCTCTTCCTCGCCGATGCCGCGGTTTTGAAACCACATCGTGACCAGACCTAAAACGATCGCGATCAGGAAAAACGGCGAAGATCGCATGACGGCCTTTGGTAGGGACGGATCGCCGAGCCGTCCTGTCCGTGCGCTCGGCGCGCCCGGCCCGCGCACGGCGGGTAAACTGGGTCGCGCCCTACCTGCGTTGGTGTATTGCTTGTCCCGCCACCAGGCGCAAAGCAGGAGGACCACTGGCAAAAACACAACCTGAGTCTTTGAGAGGAGCGCCAATGCGAAGAAAACCAAAGACGCGGCATAGGCAGCGGCCGAGTCCCGCAGGCGTTTAGCGTCGAGCTCAAGAAAACAGAGGATCGATAACAGTGCGAAAAACATCGAGAGAAGATTTTTCAACTCGGAGATCCAGGCCACTGACGCCACATGAATTGGATGGACCCCGAAGATGAGACCCGCCAGCCAGGCGCCAGGAATGTTCAGTCGCACCAGCAATCGCCAGACCAGCAACGCGTTTGCAGTGTGCAAAAGAATATTGACGACGTGATAGCCGGATGCGTTCCCGCCAAAAAGATGATGCTCGATCCAGAATACGGTGTTGGTAAGCGGGAAGTAATCAGCCGTTCTTCCGCCCGACCAGATTTTCAGCAGCCCAGAAACGTTTTGCAACAACGGGTTGCCGGTTATCAGAAGAAAATCATCCCACACGAAATCCCCCTGAAGCGCCGGCAGATAAACCAAGACAACGGCGGTGACGATTGCTGCAATGAGCGCCCCCTGCTGCCAAAGCGTAAATTTTTCGCGCGCCACCTGTGCATGCCGTTGCGCCCGTCGTTCCATGATCGTTAAAACCAACTAACCACGAATCCGCCTCGACGAAAACGGCTGGGAAGGTGAGGCAGCGAAATGAGGCCCCGTGGGGCAGGCGACCAATCGCCGCCACAGGAATCTTAGTTCTGCGGAATCTCGGAGATTTGTGAAGGAAAAGAGTCCTAGATGGCACCCACGAAGAATTTTGGCATAACAGAAATTATGTTTTGACTATGCTTTGGAATGCATAAATTACTCAAATGAACACGAATCAGGAAAATGCGGCTAAAAGCCAGTCGGAAAAGAAGACAGCGCGAAAAGCATCGACCAATGAGTTGCCGATGGTCGATTTGGGTACCGTTTTGGAGTTCGTCGGTAAGATTGAATCGGACGGGCTGCAAACGCTCACCGTGCACGAGGTCGCGAAAAGGATGGGCTTTGCATCGGCGACATCAACGCCTTTTTATCGACGGATCGTTGGAGCAAAACTGTTCGGCCTGCTTGATACGACCCAAGGCGTAAATCTCACAAAACTCGCCCTCGATTACTTTAAACCCACCGACGATGACTCCAAGGCCGCCGCGCTCGCTACGGCAATGAGAAATGTGGTCGCGTATCAGAAAGTATTGGAACGGTATTCCGGGAAGCGGTTGCCGCAGGTTGATATTCTTGCAAACCTTATTGAGAGAGAATTCAACCTCTCCTCGGATGCCGCTAAAGTTTGCGGCAGCGTATTTGTGAACAGCGCGCAACGGGCTGGTCTCATTCGCGGCGATGGAACGCTTTCAACAGCAACTCCAGAGAGGGTTTCGTCGCTACCGCCCGCCGAAAAGGCTACACAGCCGGCTCCGTCACCGTTTCAAATGCCGGCTGTCGGACCTTCAGCGCCGAGTGATTACGAATCGCACTTTTTGACCTTAGATGCGAAGGCGCAAAGGCGGGTCATCCTACAGGCGCCACCGGTAATTACTGCGTCCGAATTGAAACGAATCCAAATCTGGCTGGCGGTACAATTCCACGTTGTGGATTCACTGGAGGAATCGCCACCTTAGCAGGAAGTCGCTGAAACATCCGCATCTTAGCCTATGCGCTTGGCTCCGGTTTCGCAGAAGAACCTCACATTAAGCGCCTTCGATTGTTGGGTTGGGAAGGTCCCGAATATCGGAGCGATCATCCCTTTATGCTGAAGAAAGGTTCGCCACCTTTGAAGATTCCCAATCCGCATTCGCGGGACATTTCGGTCGACCTCCTGAAGAAAATTCTAAAGCAGGCCAACATTTCGCGAAGCGAATGGCTCCGGGGTGGTTAGGCGGATACGAGTTGTGGCGTTTGAACGCCCTTTAATCGTGGCAGTGGCTGGCCGCGTTCGAGTTGGAGTTCAATCCAGCCTTTCAGCACCTGACGCAATGTCTTTGTAGCCTCCTCCCGCGTTTTCCCATCAGCCCAAGCACCAGGAAAATCCCGCAGCTCAGCGTAAACTCTCGCGCCGTGGTCAATCTTCTGGTACCTGGCAGCCTTAAGAGCGGCATCGACGTAATCGTCCAAAAGCCTAAACGATTTCACTTGATGAAGGCTAGGTCGCGGCGAGCCACTTGCGCAAAGATTTAGTGAAACGCATGTTTTATGCGGCCACGCGATTAGCTGCTTGAGCACAGCCTTTCCCGATTCGTGACGATGGGGCCGCGTTCTCCAACTCACTGCGCCTGCAAGATCGACAATTAGCGGTTGTCGAAATATACTCCGCGACTAGTCGTGACTCTGAACGTTTGGCGTTTTGCAATGACAGACTTGTCCGCGGTTTCTAATTCCATCTCGATCATCGTTCCGACCTTGAACGAGGAGGAAAATATCGAACCACTGGTCTCACAAATTACGGCCTGCGCGGTCCCCTTTCAGGAAATCCTGTTCGTTGATGATCATTCAACCGACGGTACCCGCGATAGAATTGAAGCCCTTGCAAAAAATCACGCGATTCGTTTGATCCACCAAGACGGAGCCCAGCCGGGATTAGCGGCCGCGATTATGTCCGGCGCGCGCGCCGCACGCGGGGAAATTCTTCTGGTGATGGACGCGGACCTGAGCCATCCGCCCGAGCGAATTAAAGATTTGGTGACGCCATTGCTTGCAGGCACGGCAGACATGGTAGTGGGAAGCCGCTACATCAAAGGCGGATCGACACCCGGCTGGCCTCTGTGGCGGCGGAGCATGTCGCGCGTAGCAGCCGCGCTGGCTTATCCCCTCACTGGGGTGCACGATTCGATGGGCGGTTTTTTTGCCATTCCGCGTTCGCAGTTGTTGGCGCTGGCCCCGCCCACAAGCGGATTCAAAATTGTTTTCGAAACGATTGTGCACAGCAATGGGGCACTGCGCGTCCGTGAAATTCCGATCGCTTTTCGCGATCGTGTCTGGGGTAAATCGAAAATGTCGCTAGGCGTAGCGCTACGATTTTCGCTTCGGTGGCTGCTCGCGATGCTTCGCCGTCTCGTGCACGGGCGAACTGGTCCTGATTGGCGCCAGCGTGAAACGTGATTAGTGGGAGAATGACCTCTCACTTCTCGCTGATCACTTCTCACTTGCGACTGCACCGCCGCTCGTGCTCGAGCAACCATTTCTTGCGCCACAAACCGCCGCCATAACCGCAGAGTGTTCCATCGGCGCGAATGACGCGATGGCATGGAATCACAATGCAAATCATGTTCGTACCATTCGCGCGGCCTACTGCGCGCCGCGCGTTTTCGTCGCCCAAGCGTTTCGCCATCCAGGAATATGAGCGCGTCTCCCCCACGGGAATCGACTGCAAGATTGTCCAAGCGCGCAATTGAAAGTCCGAGCCCACTGGGGCAAGTGGAATATCGAACTCCAGGCTTTTACCGGAAAAATACTCAGCGAGCTGTTGGCGCGTCGCGGTGAGATAATGATGCTCACCCGGCACGATATTTGTTCGCAATCGCCTTCGCAGGATTGACAATTCGCTCTCAGTCGCGCGGCGGTCGATAAACTCGAGCAGGCGCAAACCTTCGTCGTCAGCAACGGCGATCATCGCGCCGAGCGGCGTATCGATTCGTTCGGCAAACAATGGCGATCGCGCTTTCGCGTTGGTCGGGGGTTCGCCGAAAATTCTCGTGAACGCCTCACGAAATCCGCTTTGCGATTCAAACCCGCTACCGTTCCGCGCTTCATCCACGCGGCTGCCTTTGCGCACTTCGCTCAATGCGAGCCCCATCCGGCGCGCGCGATGATAAGCTTGAAAAGTCATTCCGTAATGGCGCTTAAATTGCCGGCGCGCCGTGGAAGGATCGATCGAGAGCGCTGCGAGCTCTTTATCGGTGAGGCGCCCGCCAGGCGCGCTCTCCACTTCAGCGCGCAGGCGCTCGATCAGTTTTGGTTGAGGTTGATTTGAATCCAAGGGGTGGCAGCGCAGACATGGACGATAACCGCTCTGCAACGCGTCGCTCGATGTCGCGAAAAAATCGACATTCTCGCGCGCCGGTTTTTTCGCCGTACAGGTGGGCCGGCAGAAAATTCCGGTCGTGCGGACGCCGACATAAAAAATTCCTTCAAAACTCCGATCGCGATTCACTAACGCGCGATACATCGTCTCGTGGGGAGGAAGAAGTTCCATTGTTTTCATGTCAAAAGATTAAGCGCTGACGCGTGCTGACGCATCGACGAAATTCGGGCGTTGAATTCGGAATGTAAAACAACCACGACTGACGCTGCGAGTATCCACGAATGCGGTTTTTGGATTTCGAAATAGCCGCTCAATCACTTCTTCTGGTTCGCGTCCGTTCACGATCTCCGCATCGATCATATTGTAATTTGCATCGTAAGCGCGGAACGCGCGGCCATTGCGAAAGTCTGCCGGATATTCGTCGGTCGCGCTGTATCGCTGGCACCTCTCGGCGTGAACAAAAATCGGTCCAATCTCGGAGTACGGATGACCAGGCGGAATTGAAGAATACGGAAATAGAATGACGCGCTCGCCAGGTTGTGCCCAACGCAGACAGTGACGGCACGGATAACTACACGGCGAATCGGCAATCAGAATCGCGTGATCTGGAGTACCGGACTCTGCTGCACGCTGTGCTGCTTCTGCGACTTCCGTTGAGAGAGGAACGATGCGAAATGTTGAAGTTTTCATGAGCGCAGCAAAACGCAGCGTCTCGATTCGCGCATCGACGAAATTCGGGCAGCGAATTCCTGGTAGGGTCGGCGCGCCGCGCCGACCGGATCGCTGCAGCGTGGCGTCCTTACCACCGGTGATACGCAGGGTGGCCTTCTTTGACCGCGACGAAAGTTCCGCGAAAGGTGGCACAAACTTCCCCGCCGGCGCTCAATGTTCCTTCAACCGTCGCGCGATTATCCGTCAGATCGACAACCTTCGCGGACAGATAGATGGAATCGCTTGTTGAAGCAGGTCGTAGAAATTTAACAGCGTACTCGGCGGTGACCGTGCACGGCGGACGATCCGCTTTCGCGCGCTTCATCAGATGATAAGTCGCCGTCCAATTACAATGGCAATCGAGCAGCGTGCTGATGATGCCGCCGTTCAACGCTCCGGAATAAGCTTCATATTTTTTCTGCGGTTTCCACTCAGCGACCACTTCGCCGCCCGCTCGCGATTCATCGGAGTTCTTCGGGAAACTTCGAACCTGCAACCCATGCGCGTTTGTCGGGCCGCAACCGAAGCATGTACCGTCTGGCGCGTACTTTTCTTGGAGTGATTTTTCACTCATGGGCAATCATTCGCTCGGCGCGCCCGGCGGTTGCGCCCTACCACGTTAAGATTACGCGCCACGCGCGTCCGAGCCCGGATACGGGCGCAATTCGTGTCCAATGTAATGTGAGCGCGGCCGGATCAGACGATTGTGATCATGCTGCTCGGTCACGTGCGCGCACCAGCCGGCTACGCGCGCCGCAGCGAACAGCGGCGTGTTCAACTCCGGCGGAAACCCTAGCATCCAAAACACCGGTGCGGCGTAAAGATCCACGTTCGCGCAAAGGTGTTTTTCGCGATCCATCACTTCTTCGAGCTTCTCGCAAATCGGCACCCAATTTTCCTTGCCGGTGCGCTTGCCCAGATCGCGCCCGATCTCGCGCATCACCGGCACGCGTGAATCGCCTTTTTTGTAAACGCGATGTCCGAAACCCATGATCTTTTCCTTGGTCTCCAGTTTTTTCATCAGCCAGGCTTCGGCGCGATCCGGCGTCCCGATTTCCTCAAGCATCTTCATCGATTCCTCATTCGCGCCGCCATGCAACGGTCCTTTGAGCGTCGCAACTGCGGATGTAACTGCGGCATAGATTCCCGCCAGCGTCGAAGCCGTGACTCGAGCTGCAAAAGTGGACGCGTTAAATTCGTGGTCGGCGTACAGATTGAAAATCGTGTCCAGCATCTGGATTTGCCAATCCTGCGGAACTTTGCCGTCTAGTTTGTAAAAGAAATTTCCGGCTTGCGTGAGGTCTGGTCTTTCCGGCAACGGCTGTTGGCCATGCGAAATGCGCCAGCCGTCCGTGATCAGAGTGGAAACACGTGCGATCAGCCGGATCGATTTGCGAACATTGGCGTCGTGCGAGTTGTCGCTCAGGTCTTTATCGAACGCGCTCAGCATCGACACGCCCGTGCGCAGCATGTCCATCGGATGCGTCGCGCTCGGCAGAAGCCGCAACATTTCCGTTACCGGCCCCGGCAGCGCGCGCTCGGCGGCAATTTGTTCTCTAAACTCGGCCAGTTGTTTTCCGTTGGGCAATTCGCCGTTCAGCAGGAGATACGCGACCTCCTCGAAGCTCGCCTTCTGCGCCATCTCATGAATGTCGTAACCGCGATACATCAACCCGGCGTTGGGATCGACCCAGCAAATCGCTGTTTCGCCTGCAATCACTCCTGCCAACCCAGGGCTGTATTGTGGTTTGGCCTCAGCACTCATCGTCTTGTTTTCACCTTAACGACGAAACGCATTTCCACAAATCATCGGTCGTGAAATCCTCGCCAATTTTCCGCTGCTGGATCGTACTCAAGCAATTCGTAAAGCTCTTTCCGCGTTTGCATCTTGTCGAGCCAACCGCTTTGCGTGCCGGCTTTTTTCAGCGCGCGCAAAAATTCATCGCTCGCTTTCATCGCAACCCGAAAAGCGCTCTGCGGAAAAATCACCATCCTGTATCCAAAATCTGCGAGCTCCTGGAACGATAGCAGCGGGCTTTTGCCGAACTCAGTCATGTTCGCCAGTAACGGCGCTTGCACTTCCCGCGCGAAGTCCCGGAACTCTTCGGTGCTTTGCAATGCTTCGGGGAAAATCGCATCCGCGCCGGCTTCAATATATTTTTGCGCGCGTTTCACCGCGCCTTTGAAATCTTCCACCGCGCGCGAGTCCGTCCGCGCGATGATCAAAAAATGTTTGTCGCGGCGCGCTGCGGCGGCCGCTTTGATTCGGGCAACCATCTCGTCAATATCGACAAGCGATTTGCCGGCGAGGTGACCGCAACGCTTGGGAAATTCCTGGTCTTCAATTTGACACCCGGCCAGACCTGCGGCCTCGAGTTCGCGGATTGTCCGCGCAACATTTTCCGCGCCGCCGAATCCGGTATCCGCATCGACGATTGCCGGAATACTCACCGCATTCGCCGCATAACCGGCGAGCCTGATCACCTCCGTCATCGTGAGCAGGCCAATGTCCGGCACACCTGCCGTCGCGTTCGCCATTCCCGCGCCGCTGATGTACACCGCGTCGAAGCCCGCGCGTTCGACCTGCCGCGCCATTGCCGCATTCGGCACGCCGGGCAGCATGATGCAGCCCTGCGCGATCAGTTCGCGCAGTCTGGTGCTCTTGCTCATGGGTCGCAAAATGACGAAGCACGAATGAAGTGTCCGTCATTCCGAGCGGAGTCGAGGGATCCGGTGGCGAAAGCTTTAACGTGATTCAGCGGGATCCTTCGACTTGGCTCAGGATGACAATGCGTCATTTGGGCTTCGTCATTCCTTCGTGCTTCGTCATTCGTCATTCGTCATTTAAGCGCCCGCATCAATTCATCGACGCTCTCCGTCTGATCCAGTTTCCAGACAATCTCGATGATCTTCTTCGCTCGTCCCCGGCCAAGGACGGGCTCAACGAGCGCAAAAAATTTGTCTTCCACCTGCGAATCTTTCAGCGGATTTTTCGCGTGCCCGAGTGGATAATCGACTCGTTTGGTCAAGCGCCGGCCATCGGCAAGCTCAACGTGGACAATATTCGCAACCGCATCGGGATACATGTCGCTCAGCTCTGTGTTGCGTTCGACCTTCACATTTTTCAAAAACTTTAAGACTTCGGGATCTTTAAAACGCCGCGGCTCGAATTGTTTGTCGGTGATTTCCCCGTCGATCAGCGCAATCGCCGTGATGTACGGCAAACTGTGGTCCGCTGTCTCGCGCGTTTTGGGTTTCCACTTCTCCGGCTCGCTTCCGATGATGTCCACCGCCGCGTCGTGACTTTCAATCACCACGCGTTTGATTTTCGAAGCGTCGCCAACTTCCTTTCGCAAAAAAAGGGCCGCTTCAATCGCGCTTTGGCTGTGATATTCCGCGGGCCAAAATTTGATGCTGGTCTTCAAAATCATTTCCGGCGCGCCCTTGAACTTTTCGCCGACGTTGCCCAACGACACGCCTAATTGTTTCTCGAACCCCATTTGCCCTTCGAAGATCGGCGCCGGCCCAGTCATACCGGCGCGAGCAAGCAGCGCCGAGTAAACGCCGTGTCGCGCCGCGTTCGCGAAAGCGACACCCTTCCAATGCGACAGCTCGCCCGCGCGCGCCTGACGCATGGCCGCTCCCGCCACACCCGCAATGTTGACGGCGTGCCGCGTTTTTGCCGGATCAAGTTGCATGAGACGCGCAGACGCCAGCGCGGTCGAGAACGCGCCATACGTCACGTGGTCCCAGCCGCGCGCACGAATGCTCGCCGCGTCGCAGAGGCGGCATTGCACTTCGTAAGCCAGCGCGATCGCGGTAATCAATTCGCGTCCATTCGCGCCCACGCTTTCCGCGGCCGCCAGCGCAGCGGAAATATTATCGCTCGGATGCGCGGGCTCTTTCGAGAGATACGTATCGTTGTAATCGAAGTAGCGAATGCAACACCCGTTGGCGAATGCCGCCCAGTCCGGGGGCGCCTTGTGATTTGTGCCGATGATTGTCGAACCGTGTTTCGCCGACAAATCGAGGACGATCTTCCGCGCAATTGCGCACGGCTCTTCCTTCCACGCGCCGAGCGCGACGCCCAGCGAGTCAATGAGGCGCCGTTTCACTTCGTGTACGACCTTGTCCGAAAGATCTTCAAACCGGAGCGCGCACGCGTAATCAGCGAGTTGATGAGCAAGCGTTGTCTTCATGGGGAAGTCGCAATTTCAATCTGCCGATGATTTGTGCGCGAGCAAATCCGGGTAGCGCACGCGTCTCGCGTGTTGGTTTCGGCGTCCTCGCCGAAACAGGCTTTTTCCAGTAATTGCAATTCAAAGAGAAGTTCGCGATGGCGCGATGCCATCGCCAGCACGCGAGACGCGTGCGCTACCCAATCCGCTTGCTCCGGTATCGCACCCAACGGAGACTCTTCTTGTGAGCGAATTTCAATTTGGCGGCGAATTTGTCTGGCATCCATCGTCGGAACTGGTTACGCAATCGAATCTCCAGCAATTCATCGATAAACACCGGCTCGGTTCGTACAAGGAGCTAATGCGAAAATCGACCACCGACATTGCGTGGTTCTGGAACGCCGTGCTTTGCGCTCTCGGTATCCAGTTTTACAAACCGTACTCGCAAATTGTCGATCTGAGCGAAGGCAAACCGTGGGCCCGCTGGTGCGTGGATGGGGAGATGAACGTCGTCCACAACATGCTCGATAAATACGCCGGCACCGAAATCGACGATCGTCTCGCCATCAAATCGGAAACTGAGGACGGCACCACGGGGACGCTCACCTACAAAGAATTACGCGAGCAGACGAATAAAATCGCTGCCGCTCTGCGCAGCCTCGGCCTCGGCAAAGGCGACGCCATCGGTGTCTTCATGCCAATGGTTCCGGAAATCGTGATTGCGATGCTGGCCATCATCAAGATCGGCGGAATTTTTCTTCCGCTGTTCTCCGGCTTCGGCGCAGCTGCAATTGTCTCCCGGCTAAACGACGCTGAGGCGAAAGCGCTCTTCACTGCGGAAGGAACATATCGGCGCGGAAAATTCTGCGCGATGAAACCGATTGCAGATGAAGCCGCCGCCCAAATCCCAACGCTACAGCATCTCCTTGTGCTGAAGCAATCAGGTGAGTGGACGCATGAGGCTGCAGGGTCCGTTGTCCTCAACGGACATTCGTTGGATTCGCTGAGGACAGCGAGCGCTACAGCAACCGCGATCCAAACCGAGCGCACCTCCGGCGAAGACCCGATGATGATCATTTACACCTCGGGCACCACCGGCCGCCCGAAAGGCGCAGTGCATACGCATTGCGGGTTCCCGATCAAATCTGCGCAGGACATGTGGCACGGCCTCGATCTGCACCCGGACGAAACGCTTTTCTGGATGACTGATATGGGCTGGATGATGGGACCGTGGGAAGTCTTCGGCACTTTGCTGCTAGGCGCGACGATGATGCTTTACGATGGCGCTCCCGATTTTCCGGGACCGGATCGCGTCTGGTCATTGGTGGATCGGCACAAAGTCACCGCGCTCGGTGTCTCTCCAACGTTGATACGCGCGCTGCGACGTCACGGCGATGAGATCGTGCATCGGCACGATCTCTCATCGCTCCGTAAATTCGCGTCCACCGGCGAGCCCTGGAATCCCGATCCGTGGATGTGGTTGTTCCAAAATGTGGGAGGCGGAAAACTTCCAATCATCAACTATTCCGGCGGCACGGAAATCTCCGGCGGAATCGTGATGGGCAATGTCCTCACACCGATGAAACCGTGCGCGTTCTCCGGGCCGCTTCCGGGAATGGCGGCGGACGTCGTCGATGAAAATGGAAACTCGGTGCGCGGACAAGTGGGCGAGCTGGTCATTCGCGAGCCGTGGATCGGAATGACACGTGGCTTCTGGAAAGATCGCCAGCGTTACATTGAGGCCTACTGGTCGCGGTTCCCGGATGTTTGGGTGCACGGCGATTGGGCAGCAATCGATGACGATGGGCTGTGGTACATTCTTGGGCGCTCAGATGACACGATTAAAATTGCCGGCAAACGCGTCGGCCCGGCTGAAGTCGAATCAGTTCTCGTCGCGCACCCGCAAGTCAGTGAAGCTGCTGCAGTCGGCGTCCCAGATCCCCTCAAAGGCGAAGCGCTGGTTTGCTTTTGCGTGTTGAAACAAGATGCAAATGGCGACATCGCCCTCGCAGCCCAATTGAAAGAGAACGTCGCGCGCGATCTCGGCAAAGCGCTTGCGCCGAAAGAAATTCTGTTCGTCCGCGATATCCCAAAAACGCGGAACGCAAAAGTGATGCGTCGCGTCCTGCGCGCCGCATATCTGGGCGAAAAACTCGGCGACACATCCGCCTTGGAAAACCCAGCGTCGCTCGATGAAATCAAGCACGCGGCAGTAGCGCAGCGGGCTTGATCTGCTTATTCGCCTAGCAGAATTTTGATTCGGCGGCCTAACCAATCGGCTTCATCGGCGAAACCCTCGGCGCGGGTGACGCGTTCGAGCGCGCGGTAACGCTCGACCACATCGAAGCCGATATTCCATTGCAGTTTGCGCAGGGCAAACCGGGCAAAGATGCAGGGGGCGGCGATCGCTTTCGGCAAGGTGATTCGAACCGTTCATCAGACAATTGAAATAAATGCAGTGAGCCAGCCCGAACATGTGACCGGTCTCATGGGCGAGCACTTTGCAGCTCCGGCGCAATAGAAGAGTTTCATAATCGCGATCGCGAGCTTCGCCGTAAAACGCGGAATCGTAACGGGCGAAGCTGTAAACGCCGACGCGCTCGCGCAGCGAGGCCTGACCGAACACAAAATTCCACGACGGCTCCGGATAGAGATCCGTCATGGTGATCGCCAGCATACAGAACGCATCTGCAGGCAGGCGGCCTTCAGAAAATTGAGCACGTCGCCGGTGAGAATTTGTAAGTTGCCAGTATTCGGATTGCGTCGGGTAGTGAATTCGGATTTATCGAGCGATAGCGGCGGGAGCGCTTTGACTTCCATCGAGAAAAATGCCGATGCAAACTCGCGGAGCTTCTCAATTGAGGGACTGCGATCAGCAGCAAATTCACCGAGTGGTTGAAGATAAATAATGCGCCGCGACTCGCTTGGCCGGTTTGGGCGCGAGGCTTTGAATTCCTCGAATGTTTGTCCCGGCTCGGGATGCACTGAGAGCCAGTCGTGTGGTCCTGGTTTCGGGATCGGTTCAAATTCGGGCGCATCGGGAATGAATGCGCGCTGGAGCGCCGCCGGCAACCCGGTGAGCTCACCGACTGCGGCGCGTCTGACGTCTGCGCTTGGCGGTTGAAAGGCCATGCTAGCCAACGACGCGAACAGCGTAATCGCGACTACTTTCCACACGGATTCAATGATACGCGGCTGACGAATACACGCTGAATATGGCTGTCGCTTCGTTGCGAGTACGCTTCCCAGTTAAATAAACGTTCGCCATCACGTGGTGGTTTTCGATCCGGGTCGCCTTCCCGGATGCAACCGATTTGATTGACCCGAATAATTACGTTATCAACGGCGAGTCTATCTGGTTTGTTTCACGGTCGCCATGCGCCTTTGTTACAGCGGAGACGAAAATGCTGTCGGCAGAATCGTCGGGCGAATCTTGCGGGTTCTTGTCATATTTCTGTTTGGTCTCAGGCGCTGCCCAGGCTCCAGCCGGATGGAGTGTTGGCCGTACGTCTCGCGGCAATGTGATCCGCAACGACCAGTGCAGTCGTCGGCGCTTCGCTACAGAAGGCTCTACATTTGGCGAGGTTCTGATATTTTCCGTAGTCGCTCATGAGTGCAGATGCTACGACCGATCCGAAATTCGAGATCGGACATGTCTTATTCATCGACATCGTCGGGTACTCAAAATTGCTCATCGGTGAACAGAGCGAGCTCGTTCGTGAGCTGAAGGAGGTAGTCGCCACATCCGAGCAGGTCCGGGTTGCGGAAGAACAAGGCAGAGTGGTCCCATTACCAACTGGCGACGGCGTCGCGTTAGTTTTTCGCGATAGCGCGGAAGCACCCGCGCAATGTGCGCTCGAGATTGCCAGAGCGATTGACAAATATCCGAAGCTGCGACTGCGGATGGGCATCCACAGCGGACCTGTTAATGTGGTTACTGACCTCAACAATCGAGCAAACGTTGCCGGAGCGGGAATCAACGTTGCGCAGCGTGTAATGGATTGCGGCGATGCCGGTCACATTTTGGTTTCCAAACACGTCGCCGAAGACCTCGAGCACTACGCCCGCTGGCGGCCTTATTTACACGAGTTGGGCGAATGCGAAGTAAAGCATGGCGCTCGAATTTCGCTGGTCAACCTTTACGGCGACAGCATCGGAAACGCGCATGTTCCTGAGAAGATTCGGCAAGCAAAACGCGAACAAGCTAGAGCTAGCCGCGACGGACGTAAGCCTATCCTGGTAGCAACCTTCATTGTGGCTGCGGCACTGCTCGGCATCGGTTACTGGGTTTTTCACCAGCTTTTTCACCAGCGCCGCGCAAACGATCTCGCGACGATCCCAGTTAAAAGCATCGCCGTGCTACCTTTTCAAAATCTCAGTCCGGACCCGCAGAACGCTTTCTTTGCTGATGGCGTGCAGGACGAAATTCTGACGGACCTCGCCAGAATTGCTGATTTAAAGGTGATCAGTCGGAGTTCTGTGATGCAATACAAGACAGGCACACCGCGCAACCTGCGCGAGATCGGCCAACAACTCGGAGTCGCCCATCTGGTCGAGGGCAGCGTCCAAC
>QHQA01000030.1 GCA_003219695.1 Verrucomicrobiota bacterium | reverse complement strand
CCTGCCTTACACCATTGGCAACTACTTCGCTTCGGCGAAGCAGGCGAAACCCTCTACCAGCCATTCCGAATTTAAGAAAAGTGTCGAGAGCATGCGCGCCCAAACGAACAAACTGCTCGCCACCAAAGGAAAGCGGACCGTTACCTCGCTGCATCGCGAACTGGGCAAGCTACTCTGGGAAAAATGCGGCATGTCCCGCAATGAAGTCGGACTGAGAGCAGCGTTGCGCCGAATTCCCGAACTCCGCGAAGAGTTTTGGAAGAACGTCAATGTCACCGGCGAGAACGGCGAACTTAACCAAAACCTCGAATATGCCGGACGCGTAGCTGATTTCATGGAGTTTGCGGAGTTAGTGTGCCTGGATGCGTTGCATCGCCGCGAATCCTGCGGCGGACATTTTCGCGAAGAGTTTCAGACGGCCGAAGGTAAGGCGCTCCGGGACGACGAACATTTCGCTTACGTCGCGGCCTGGGAATACGCTGGGCCGGACAAGACGCCGGTGTTGCACAAGGAGCCACTCGTTTACGAAGAAATGCACATGAGCACGAGAAGCTACAAATGAGTTAATGAATCTGACCCTGAAAGTTTGGCGCCAGAAAAATGCGACTGCCACTGGCGCGTTCGAGACTTACGAGGCAAAAGATGTCCTCGAGGACATGTCGTTTCTCGAAATGCTCGATGTGGTAAACGAAGAATTGATTTCCCGGCACGCCGAGCCCATCGCTTTTGATTCCGATTGCCGGGAAGGAATATGCGGCATGTGTTCACTCGTCATTAATGGCATCCCGCATGGCGGCAAACGCGGCACGGCCACTTGCCAGTTGCACATGCGAAATTTCAAAGACGGCGATACGGTCACTATCGAGCCGTGGCGGGCGAAAGCGTTCCCAGTCATTCGAGACTTAATCACCGATCGCAGCGCATTTGACCGTATCATTTCGACGGGCGGGTTCATCTCGGTCAATACGGGCGGCGCGCCGGACGGGAATGCGGTTCCAGTCCCGAAAGAATCAGCCGAAAAATCCATGGACGCCGCCGCCTGCATCGGCTGCGGGGCCTGTGTCGCCGTTTGCAAGAACGCATCGGCGATGCTTTTCGTCGCCGCCAAAGTGTCGCATTTGAATTTGCTGCCGCAGGGAAAAGCCGAGAAAGACCACCGGGTTGCCAATATGGTCGGGCAAATGGATGCCGAAGGATTTGGCAATTGCACCGTAACCGCGTCGTGCGAAGCGGTCTGTCCAAAAGAAATCAGCCTGAGCGTTATCGCGAAAATGAATCGCGATTACGCGCTCGACACGTTAAAGCGTGGGTGATCGTGCCTCAGGAGAATCGAATTCTCGATCACTTCAACAGATTGTCCGTATCCATCGAACTAGCGAGCCAGCGTCAGGGGATGGTCGGGCAATTTATCCCGAAACATTTCGTAAGCGTGCTGGCGCACCATCGCTTTAGTTACCACGGGCGTGAACGTCGCCGGCTGTTCGATTTTCTTTTCGGTTCTCTTTTTCATCGCGTACTCCTTCCAAATAAACATAGAACCGCCGTTGGCCGGACGCAACTCGGACTCGTTATGCGAGACTTGGCCTCAAACTGGCTTGTCGGGAACGAGGCGTTTAATCTCGTTAAGCAGTTGGTTGGGGCTGAAAGGCTTTGTGAGAAAAAGGGC
>QHQA01000163.1 GCA_003219695.1 Verrucomicrobiota bacterium | reverse complement strand
GGAGCTCAAGATCTCGCCGCTCCCGGGCGAGAAAGGCTTGGGTCTGATCTTTTTTGCGTCAGTGGCGGAAGCGATGCAAGCCACCGTCGAGCTTCTCGATCTAAAGCCTGCAGCAATTGAACACATTGATCGACCTTTGCTCGATCAAACGACAGGCCAGCTCCATTTTCAAGCGGCACGCGATTTGCTGGAACTGGATTCAAAGCGGTGCGAATCGATCTTGATCGTTGAGTTTTACGACGACGCCGCGGAGCGCCTGTCGATTCTGCAATCAAGAAACATCGGGCTGCGCACGAAAACTCTCACTGATCCTGCACAGATGAATCTGGTGTGGTCGGTGCGCAAATCTGGTCTTTCGCTCTTGACCGGCTGCGTGGGCGCAGCAAAACCGGTTGCGTTCATTGAAGACGCCGCCGTTCGCCCGGCACAATTGCCCGAATACGTGCAGGGACTTGAGTCGATCATGAAACCGCTCGGCTTGGAGGCGAGTTACTACGGCCATGCGGCCAGCGGACTGCTGCACGTGCGGCCAGTGCTAGATCTCCACAGCGAGGCCGACCTGAAAAAATTCCGGCAGGTCGCCGATCAAACCTCTGCGCTGGTGCGGCAGTTCAAAGGTTCGCTCTCGGCCGAGCACGGCGTCGGCATCGCGCGCACCGAATACATGCGCGAGCAACTGGGCGACAAGTTGTTAGGCGTGATGCGCGAAATCAAGCGCATGTTCGACCCCAAAAACATTTTTAATCCGGCAAAGATTTTTGCCGATGGCCGACACAACATCGATAACCATCTGCGCGAAAACTTCACGCGCCCACTCGAGCTTCCATTTCAACCCAAGCTCGCGTTCGCGTTCAAGGACCGCTCGTTCGTCGACAACCTGGAGCAATGCAACGGCTGCGGCGGCTGCCTGAAACAGACCGGAATCATGTGCCCAACGTTCATGGCTACACACGACGAGGTCATGTCCACACGCGGGCGCGCCAATATCGTCCGCGCTGCGCTTGAACTGCGCGTAAACGGACACGACCCCTTGAAATCCGATGAGCTGGACGTTGCGCTGAGCAATTGTCTCTCGTGCAAAGGTTGCACGCCGGAGTGTCCCTCGAACGTGAATCTCGCGCTGCTGAAAGCCGAGATGCTTTACGCGCGCTGGCGCCGCGATGGTTTGCCATTGCGCGAGCGAATCTTCAGCAACGTCGATTTGTTAGGCAAAATCGGGTGCGCTATGCCGAGGTTCGCGAATCCCCTTCTCGATTCCGAGCCTGTCCGCGCGGTGATGGAGAAAACAATCGGAATCTCTGCGAGACGTTCCCTGCCCCATTACGCGAAGGAACGGTTCGACAAATGGTTCGCTCGACATGCTGTAGCCGGGGGCGGTGACCCCGGCTCTCCACGGATGTCCGCTCCGCGCACGGCTGCCGGGGTCACCGACCCCGGCTACAGGAGGGGCCGCGTCATTCTCTGGGACGACACCTTCACGCGCTATCACGAACCGCACATTGGGATCGCCGCGGTCAAAGTGCTGGAAGCGCTTGGATTCGAGGTCGCGCTTGTAAAAAATCGTCGCTGCTGCGGACGCCCTGCATTCAGCCAGGGAAACCTCGATGCCGCAGCAAAGCTCGCAAAACACAACATTCATCAGATATCCACTATGAACCATCAACCATCGACGGCTCCGATTCTCTTCCTCGAGCCATCCTGCTGGTCGATGTTCGTCGAAGATTATCGCGAGCTGAAAGTCGATGGCGCGGAAAAGATCGCGACGCGCTCGTTTCTTTTCGAAAAATTCGTGGACGATTTACTCGCGCAAGAACCGGACGCGCTGCAATTTAGACATTCAGAAGCGAGCGTTGCCATTCATCCGCATTGCAACGCCAAATCGATTTTAAATCCCGGGTTCATGAAAAGACTCGTAGAACGTTTGCCCGGAAGAAAAGCGACGGTGCTGGATACCGCCTGTTGCGGAATGGCTGGCGCATTCGGCGCGCTCGCGGAGAAATACGATCTATCCGTTCAGGTCGCGCAGCGTTTGCTCGACAACATCGATAACCAACCACCGGGAACAGAAATCATCGCGTCAGGCACGAGTTGCCGCCATCAAATTGCTGACCTGACAAACGCCCACCCGAAACACATGGCCGAATTGCTCGCAGAAGCGTCGGCTGCAAAGGCGTGATGTTTACTTCCGCGCCAGATATTTCATCTGTTTCGTTCCATCTTTGCTTCGGCTATCCGGACGCTCTTCAATCAATTCCTCAGCCGGCACGGTGTGAAACGAAACAACCACCCAGTCAGCGTCTGCGCCTACAACCGGCCGATGCCAGACATTCTGCGGGACTGAAATCCAGCGCCGTTCCAGTGGCGCCTCCGGATCGCTGATCAAAACCTTCGATTGCCACTTTCCTGGGGCTCCTGTTTGGAGATCGCCGCTCCCTTCTAACGACATCATGCGTTGATGGCTGTTCGGGTGCCGTTCTGGGCCGGTGTCCGCGCCCGCGCGCAACACAAACACCCAGGCGGACTGGATCCCATGCGGTAGCGCGCTTCCGAAAACGGTCAGTGGAAGCGGTTCCCAAGCCATTAAGGCATCTTCCTTTCGCGCCAGCTCAGCGCGGACCCGTTCCACAATGTTGCGAATTTGTTCACTGACATTGTCAGATCGCAAAACCGCGTCGAGCGCCTCAAGCCGTGACCGTTCCTCGAGTATCATTGTCTTCGCTTTAATTCATCCTTTCTACTTTCCCTGGCATAAGCACTATTTTGCCAAACGCTCCCGGCTCCATGACCGAGCGATGCGCCTCGGCCGCTTCGGCCAGCGGAAATTCTTTGACGATCACTGGACGCAACGTTCCGTTTTCAAGACCGGCCACGAGCGCGGCGTGAATGCTCGCTAATTCTTCCGGCGGCGTGTTCGGCATCACCATCCCGCGAAGATCGACGTCGCGTTGCATCGTATCGCGCGGGTCGATCTCCACGCGGCCGCGGCTCCCGATAATCGCGACGCGTCCGCCCTTCGCGAGAATGGTCAGATCTTTCCCGAGATTCACGTTCGCGAGCAGTTCCACGATCACGTCAACGCCGCGCCCGCCGGTCGCCATCATGATTTGCTGGAATTGGTTAGGCGCGCGATGATCGAATACTTCATGTGCGCCTTGGTCGCGAGCGAGCCTGCGCCCTTCATCACTACCCGCGGTACCGAACACGCGCATACCGTGAGAGCGCGCCAGTTGCACCGCTGCCGTCCCGACACCGCCGCTCGCACCATGCACCAGCACCGTTTCGCCCGGCCTGGCGCGCGCGCGCTGAAACAACCCGCGATAAGCCGTCGCGTACGGCGTGCCCATAGCCGCGCCTTGCGCAAATGAAGCGTTTGCCGGCAACCGATGCACTTGTTCCGCCCTGCACAATGCGAACTCGACATACGTGCCGCTGATCGATCCCGCAGTGTAAACACGATCGCCCGGCTTGAATTCATTTACATCTGAACCCACTTGCTCGATTACGCCCGCGCCGTCGTTGCCGGGCGTGTAAGGCAAGTCCGGCTTATTCGCATACGTCCCCGCGCGAATGTAAGTCTCGACCGGATTAACGCCGATCGCGTGCATCCGTACCAACACCTGACCGGAACCGGGCTGTGGCGTCGGCACTTCTTCCTGCCGAAGCACTTCCGGCCCGCCAAACTCATGCACCCGAATCGCCTTCATAATTTCTCTTACTTCCGTTCCATCAAACATCAAACGTGTGACATGAGACAACGGCGGGCCCGACATAGTCTCATGCGAAGGCGGCTGTCTCCTCCTGCGCCGGCTTGTCACGTCGCAGCGAATCCGCGAAGATGGACACCGTGCGCACGCGACGCGATTTTCTTTCCATCGCCGGCAAAAGCCTCGGTCTGGCTGCGCTTTCTTCGGCATCGGTCGCATCGTTATTGAGAAATGTCGAAGCAGCATCGAAGAACGTCGCGCATCTCACGCCGGACGAAGCGGCAACGGACGAAGATTACTGGGCCACTATTCAAAACTCCTTCAGCGTCACGCGCGGCATCATTAACCTGAACAATGGCGGCGTTTCGCCCAGCCCACGAATCGTGACGGAAGCGCTCGTCCGTTACATCTGGGAACAGGAAGACGCCACCGCCTACACAATGTGGCAAATCCTCGAGCCGCAATCGGAAACCATTCGCACAGGCCTGGCCGAACTGTTCGGCTGCGACCGCGAAGAAATCGCAATCACGCGCAACGCCTCCGAGTCGCTCGAGATTTTGCTCATGGGCATGGACCTCAAGCCGGGCGACGAAATTCTCACGACTACCCAGGATTATCCGCGCATGCTCACCACGTTGCGTCAGCGGGAGAAACGCGAGGGCCTAAAGCTCAAGCTCATTCAGATTCCGATTCCGCCCAAGAACCTCACCGAGATCACCGCGGCGTTTGAAAAAGGAATCACCGACCGCACCCGGCTCATCCTCATGTCCCACATGATCAACATCACCGGCCAGATCACTCCGGTGAAAGCGGTCTGCGACCTCGCGCGTACGCGCGGCATTGAGACCATCGTGGACGGCGCGCATTCCTTTGCCCAGTTCGATTTCAAACAGAAAGACATTGGATGCGATTACTTCGGTACCAGTCTGCACAAATGGTTATACGCGCCGAAAGGCACCGGGATGCTTTACGTCAAGCGCGATAAGATCGACAAACTCTGGCCGCTCATGGCCGCGGAATCCGATATCCGCAAGTTCGAAGAGATCGGCACCCACTCGGCCGCGCCGAAGCTCGCCATCGGTGAAGCACTCCTCTTTCACAACGGGATCGGCGGCAAACGCAAGGAAGCGCGGTTGCGTTACTTGTCCCGTTACTGGATGAACCGGCTCAAGGACGTGCCCAAAATCCGGTTCAACACTTCGTTTGATCCGAATCAATCGTGCGCCATCGCCAATGTGCACATCGACGGCACCAACCCTGAAGCGGTGGTAAAATATCTGTTCGACAAACACCACATCTTCACCGTGCCGATCATGCACCAGGAATTCCAGGGAATCCGGATCACGCCCAACGTTTACACCACGCTCCAAGAGCTCGACCGTTTCTGCGACCAAATGGAACTGATCGCCCGGAAAGGCCTGCCGACCTAATCAGTCGGTGTTGGACGTTAATGGAGATCGAGACATTGATATCACAAAATGTGATTTAGTCGCGCTCGTCACACTTTGCTTCGGCGTAACCCTCGCCTGCGCAGAGGATGTTCCCATTACGCAGGATGAACTGGTCGGTCGCACTCAGGAGCTTTACGACGCCATCGTTGCAGGGAATCAAGCGCCGTGGAAAAAATACTTCGCCGACGACTGCATCTACGCTGACGAGAAAGGCCGCATTTTCGACAGGCCAAAACTGATCGCCGACATCACCGGGCTGCCGGCCGGATATTCTGGAACCATTAACATCGCGAACCCTCAGAGCCGGATCATCGGCAACACTGCCATACTCAGTTACGATGCTGACGAGACCGAGACGATCTTCGGCCAAAACCTGAAAGCGCGTTATCACATCACCGATACCTGGCTGCAACGCAACGGGACCTGGCAGATCATCGCCAGCCAGGCGCATCGCTACTACGAAGATCCGGCCGTGGGAAAAGCCGATCCAAAAAAGTTTGCTGACTACATCGGCACGTACCAACTGGCGCCCGGCCAAACGCGATTCGTCATCGCCGAAGGCGACAAGCTGTTCGTCAAACGGAACGGCAAGAAAGAGCAACAGTTCCCGGAAACATCAGAGATTTTCTTCCGCAAAGGTGTCGAAGGCAGGATCCTCTTCCGTTACGCTGCCACCGGCAAAGTGGACGCGCTGATCGATCGTCGTAACAACGAGGACGTCATCTGGCGTAAAACGAAATAATCCCGTCTCCGTCCTACTTCTTAACTGAAACTCGCTTGCTGCCCGCGCTTGCTCGTGGCTACCGTCGCGACTTTGCCTTCTATGTCGCGCGTTTCGCGCGCTCCATTCTTCCTTCTGCCTTTTGTCGACTTTTCCGCGTTCCGCATTCCGCAATTCTTCCCCTTCTCACAAAAAGCTTTTCGTCAGAGTTTTCGAACGGTTGCGTGAGGGCGTAGAAGCGCTTCGACCAGGATAGCGGTTCGCAAAGGCCTTCGTCAGCCCGCCAGTTTCACCCAGATAAAGAGCAAAATGATTGCGCCGATGATCGAGAGGATGAAACCCGCCGTGTGAAACGCGGAACCCGGTTCCGGTTTGGAAAACAGGCGAGCAATCAGTCCGCCGACGATTGAACCAGCGATACCGAGCACGGTGGTCATGATAAAACCGAGATTCTGAGCGCCCGGCATAATAGCGCGTGCAATCAATCCGACGATGAAGCCGACGATAATGGACCAGATGATGTGTAACATAGTTTTATTTGGGTTAAGCCGCAGAGGCTAACATGTTGGTCAAGGCGAGAGCGATTCTTTTTCTGCCAAAATCTGCAATCCGCAATTCTTCTGGCGCTTAAAACAGAAAAGCCGCCGAGGCATTAGTGCGCCGCGGCGGCTTCTCTAATCTAACTTTCTAACCCTTCTAATTTCTTATTAGCTCATCCCGAGGGAATCGAGCGTCGGCTCATCGATCGCCGCTGTCGTGGTGAGTCCCTGGTCGGCCTGGTACGCGGCCAGCGCCTCGCGCGTCAATGGCCCGAGCAATCCATCCACTTCACCCTTGTAATAGCCCATCTGTTGCAGCACGGCCTGCACGTCGGCGATCACTTTATCCGGCGGCTCGGCACTGTGACCCACATAGATCGGTCCGTCATAGGCATAATATTGCTCCGAAGGACTGTAACCCCATGCGGGATACCAGTAGCCGTTGTTCCAGTAGTAATACCCGCCACCGATCAGCTCCACACGGTTGTAATGCGATCGATACCAACCCTGATCGTGCCATTCCGGATGATACGAGCGGAATACTTCGTATTGCGGACCCTGCCAGTGTTCGCTTCCTTGAATCCGATAATTCTGGTTGTAGGTAACCGATGGAACCTGCTGCGGCTTTGGCTGCGCACGGAAGTTCGCGTGTTGCGATTTGATCTGTTGCACCTGCTCTGGAGCCGGCTTCTTCGCTCTGGCGCCCGCATTAGCCTGCGTATTTTGCCGGCCGGCAGCCTGACCTGATGGAGCTGCACCTGCGGCACCAGCCGCTGGCGCTGCCGGAGTACCGGCTGCCTTCCCCGCGGCGGGACCCTTCATCCCTTTCCTCCGCTGCTCAGCCTGCTGCTTCGCACCGGGCGTCTGCGCGCCCGCTGGTTGCCCGGAAACATTCTGTTTCGGGGTGGTCGGAGATTCCTGGGTCACTGGAGTTTTTCGGCCCTTGCCTGCACCAGGCTCATTCGTAGCTCCGCGCTCATGCGTAGCCCCGTGTTCCTTCATCGCACCGGGCTGATTCGTAGGCGGGTATTCCTTCGTTGGTCCGCGGTGCGTCGGAGCTGGAGCCCCAGGCTTCGCCGCATTCGGCCGGGGCTGCGCTTCAGGCGCATGCGCTTTTTCCGGGGCGCGCTTGCCCTTTGATGGTGATTGCTGTTCGACTGGCTGTTGCGCTAACGCGGCTCCAGCCAGCGCCAGCGAACACCCTATCAGTAAACTGGTAAGTTTTTTCATAATGATAATGTTTAGTCGTTGGATGTTTGCGATCTATTCAGGTCCTTCCTGTAATTTCCCTCAGCCATGTGAGGCAGACGCTTTTACGCGCCATCGATCGCCTTAACCATACTTCGTGCACCCGCATCCATCCGGTTCCCCGCGAACAGCATTCCCGTCGAGGTAAAAAAAAGCGCCCCGCATTTTCAGCGGAGCGCTTTTGTGTCGCGCAAAGGCTGCGCTACTCAACTTCAATAAACTCCGGATCGCCGGCGCAGATCACCCGTTCCGTAAACACAAAGCCGTCCACATCAACTGCGACCCAGCAGCCATCCACGAACACGAAGTACGTGTTCCCGATCAGCCGGACGTGGGTCGCCCCGAATCGTTGGACGAAGAACTCTTTCGGATGCCGCCCAAGACTGAACACTTCGCTATGACGCGACCTGAACTCTTGCTTGTTCACCGTCGTCGTCTGATTCGTGCCGCTCACGTTCGTCTGGCCCGTGGTCGTACTCGTCTGGCCCGTGGTCGAACGCGCGCCAGTTTCACTCTTGTTCATCTCCGGAGCGCGACCCTTAACGTTCGTCTGTCCACGTACGTTTGTGCCCGTCTCAGGCTTTGTCTGCGGTTTAGCTTGCTCCTGCGCGGGACGCATCTTCTTCGCCTTCGCCGGCGCAGTAGTTTGCGTCTCTTTCTCTTTCGTCTGCCCCTGCGTCTGTTGTGGCTCCTCCGTCGTCTGGCCTAATGCCATAAACGGTAAAGCCAATGCCATTATGACTGTCATTATCAGTATCCTCATACAATCTCCTTTCATTGTAATTCGTATCCCGAAAAATTTTGGCCCTGCGGATGACTCGATATTCGTGCCGCCGCCGACCTTGGGCTTGGAAAATTATTTTCGGATCAACGATTCGAGAATTTGATAGTTCAACGTTCCGCTCTCCGGTATCCGTTTCCCAAGCCCTCCTTCTTACCTCTAACTTCCCAGAGTCCTTCCTAATTTTGTTCTCTTTCTCCCTTTTTGCGCCCATCTTGTCGTCAACAGCCTCCAAACATGGGCGTAAAGGAAGTCATTGAAACGATCAATCGCATGCAGTCCGGCGGTGTGATTGAACGCTACGCCATCGGCGGCGCAGTTGGCGCGACCTTCTATCTGGAGCCGGTCGCCACGCTCGATGTCGATGTGTTCGTCGAATTTCACGCCGAGCCGGGTTCGCATATCGTCAGTCCCGAACACATTTTTAAGCACCTGCGGGAGCGCGGCTACAAAATGGAAGTCGAGTACGTGATCATCGCTGATTGGCCAGTGCAATTTCTTCCCGCAGGAACTCCACTTCTGCAGGAAGCGCTCGCGACCGCTGTGGAAAAAGACGTGGAGGGAACGCCGGTTCGTGTCTTCACGCCCGAACACATTGCCGCCGTCGCGCTCGAAACCGGCCGTGCCAAGGACAAGGCCCGCGTGCTTCAATTCATCGAAGCCGGCGCGCTTGATCCGGAGCGGTTAAAAGAAATCCTGGCGCGCCATGGTTTGAGTGGCCAATGGGAAAAATTCGAGCGACAATTCATTAAATAAAAAGATGAAGGCCAGTATTGGACGGATTCAGGAAAGCAAACGCGCGTTTCGCCAAAAGCTCGCGAATGCGCCCATCGCTGAGAAATTGCAAATGCTCGATGCATTACGCGAACGCATGCTGGCCATTCGCCGTGGGTCGAATGCCGGTGCCAAAAGGAAAGCCGTCGTTCATCAGACGCCGCCGGCTACTGACCGCTGACTTTTTGACATCCATGGCGCGCCCAAGATAGCTCTCCAGCGTCTTCGACCCCATAAAGGGGCGTGGCCGCGCAAAACAAATCTACGCGCCTTTGCGCTCTTAACTATTCACCGATCCGGCTGCACCAGCGCGCATTGACTTACTCGCTCCCGCTACTTTCGGCCTCTGGGCTTAACCCATCCATGTCGCTCGCATCCCCGCGGCTCCATTCGCCGTGGCGAATCACCAATCACTGATCACTATTCTCCTCACTTCTCCTCTGTCCCGCTTTCAACAACCAACTCTTTACCGATCCGGCTGCATGCAGCGCGGATTCGCCGTGGCGAATCACTGATCACTAATCACCTGATCACTAATCACCGATCACTAGCGCCTTCGGCGCTTTTTCCCCTCCCCACAGAGCTAAATTTCTGGTACGCTTCATGCCGAAACCCGTGAGAAGAAGTAAACTTTCAAGGTCACAAATTGTGACCTCAAGATTGTATGCCAAAGAAATTCGAATCGCCTGTTTCAGTCGAGCAAATTGACAGGATGGTCCGCACGATTCGGGGCGTGCGCGTCATGCTGGATCCCGATCCCGCAAAAATCTACGGAGTCGCCACATTTCGCTTTAACGAAGCCATCAAACGCAATCGACATCGATTTCCGACTGACTTCATGTTCCAGCTTAGCCGCGCGGAGTTCGACTCTTTGAGGTCGCAAATTGCGATGTCAAAGTCGGAGCAGTCATCGCAAATTGTGATGAGTTCACTCACTAACTTGGAGGTGAACTGAATCATTACCCAATGCCTGAAACCGATCTCGCCCTGATTGAGCAGCGGATTTATACAATCCGTGGCGTCCGGGTGATCCTCGATTCAGCTTCTCGAAGGAAGAACCCGCAAATGACTCGACCCACTCTTTAATTCCTCGTAGGTCGCCGCGACGGCCGAAAGCCGATCAGGCCGCTTTTTTCTTCGCCGCCGCTTTCTTGGCGACGATGACTTCTGGGAACAGCACGACCCGGGCGGAGGCCTCAGTGGTACCGTTCTGACCGAGGGTCGACTCGAACGTCAGTTTTCCGTTAGCGATCTCGGTTAACGCGATATCGGCTTCACGGAGCCCGGGAGCATGTTCCACGAGTGGACGATGCCCGAGCGAAAGCTGTCGCACGCGACGTGAGACCATGTTCACCAGAATTTGCTGATTAGTGATTACTTCGGAAGCGGCTTTAACGAGATCGGCTTTCAT
>QHQA01000161.1 GCA_003219695.1 Verrucomicrobiota bacterium | reverse complement strand
CCGCAAGATGATCGCCATCGGCGGCTGAACACCCAGGAATGGGATTCCTTTTCCTGTCATGTTGAGCAAAGCGAAACATCTCTGAATATTCTCTGGTGCTGGTGGAAGAAATGATCCGAGATTCTTCTCCCGCGAATGCGGGATGAGAATGACAAAATGGAAAAAATGAAACGCCTGAGTCACATCAGTTCCGATGGCCGCGCCCAGATGGTCGATGTTTCGGCCAAGCCGGTTAGTAAGCGAAGAGCTGTCGCCACCGGCAAGATTCGACTCCAACGCAAGACGCTTGATCTAATTTCAAAGGATCAAATCGCGAAAGGCAATGTGTTTGCGACTGCGCGGATTGCCGGCATCCAGGCTGCGAAGCAAACGGCGAACCTCATCCCGCTTTGCCACAATCTACCGCTCGGTGAAGTTAAGATCGACATTGTCACTTCTCACGAGGGCGCAGAGGTAAAATGCGCGGCGCAAACGATTGCGCAGACCGGAGTCGAGATGGAAGCGCTCGTTGGCGTCACTGGCGCCTTGCTTACGATCTACGATATGTGCAAAGCCGTGGACAAAGAGATGCAGATTTACGATGTGCGTTTAATCGAGAAGATGAAGACGGCACCCGATTCGCTTACCTCGTGATTCAGATTACAGTTTGCGTCCGCTTTCTCGCTGCTTTTTTAACGCTCTGTGCATTTAGCGCCGCGCAAGAGCAGAACGCCCGCGATGAGCACCAACGAGACCCGAGTACCGTCCCGGTGGAATCAAAAAGCGACAAAGAGCATTACGAGACTGGGCGATCGTTGGAAGAACAAGGGCGGTACGAAGATGCGATGCGCGAGTTTCAGAGAGCAATTTCGATCGATGCAAAGAACAGCGTCTACTATAATAATCTGGCCTTCTGTCTGAAGGAGCTTCGACGCTACGACGAGGCAATTGAGATAATTAATCAGGCTCTTTCGCTCGATCCGAAGAATAGCTACGCGTATCGCGAGCTAGGTATTTGCTATTACGGCAAGCAGCAGCTTGAAAAGGCGATTAAGGCACTCCAACAAGCTGTCTCATTAAATCCTTCAGATGCTGCCAGCAATCGTTGACTGGGTTATGCCTTGTACCAATCGCAAAAGTACGATCCAGCAACCGATGCGCTAGACGAAGCGATTAAGCTCAGACCGAATGACTTTAATGCACACTATTGGCGTGGCTTGAGCTCATTGCGCACGGGTCGATTTGAAGAAGCCTCTCGTTCGCTGGGCAAAGCGGCTGAGCTTCGACCGTCAGACTTCAACGCCAATTTTTGGTGCGGCATGAGTTTGCTCCGAGCGCATAAATTTCTCGAAGCTATTCCGAGTTTTGAGAAAGCGCGCGAGATAAAGCCGCAAGACAAAGTTTCTCGAGTCGAGCTTTTCACTTGTTATTTGGCAACTCAACAGTTTCAAAAGGGAGCCCGAATCTTCCCCTTCTTCGTAGCCGCTTTGGGCGGCGCGCTCACGGTAGTTTACGTTGTCGGCTTCGCGCTTCTTTTGCCCTTTAGTTTGCCAATACGCACCGCTGCGTTTCCCGGGTTGCTTTTTTCTATCGGCTGGCTGGCACTTTTCTTTGTAGGACAAAGCGCATTCTTCCTATTGTTCGCATTGTTTCCACCGCTTGGGCTGAACGAGAGTGCGTTCTCCGCCCTGATGCTCGCTGCGTTGCCGATTATAGTTGTGGCAGCAACTGGTTTCGCACGCCAACCATGGGGAGCGACGTTTCAGTTGCCCTTGCGGTTTGGCACCTGGAAAATCGCAGCAATATCGTTGTTTCTCTTGTGCATGCTCTTTTTGATGAGCGCAGCATTTTCACAGGTCTATGTACAGATCACCCATAAACCGCTCCCACTGCAATACAGCATTCCGCTAATTCGAAAAGCGCTGCAGACAAATCCGGTAATCGCCTGGTTGGCTGTTCCTCTCGTAATTCCAGCGGTCGAAGAAATTCTCTTTCGCGGTTTATTTTACGGGGCCTTCGAAAAACGGTGGGGGATTAAAGGAGCAATTTTAGGGAGTGCCCTTGTGTTTGCGTGTGTCCACCTGCAGTTCGCGGGATTTTTTTATCTATTTTGCGTCGGCGTGATTTTAGCGTGGGCACGGTGGCGATGCGGCTCGCTTGGTCTTCCGATTGCGATTCACGGTTTGAATAATGCGGTTGCACTGTTGGCTTTGACGTTTTTGCCTGCGACGTAAGTTGCCAAGAGGGCAT
>QHQA01000028.1 GCA_003219695.1 Verrucomicrobiota bacterium | reverse complement strand
GATAATCCGCTGCGCTTCGTTGATCTTGTTTGCGGCTTCGGCCGGAATGGAGAAACGCTCCGGAAACATGCGATGCTCGGCGATTTTTTCCGATCGGACTGGCAGAAATGTTCCCGGCCCCACGTGCAGCGTCACGAACGCGTGCGGAATTGCGCGCAAAATTTCGCGAGTGAAATGAAGGCTGGCCGTAGGCGCAGCCACCGCGCCGCCCGTACGAGCAAAAACCGTCTGGTATCGCGCTGTGTCGCTTTCATCGCTCAGCCGGTCGATGTATGGCGGCAACGGCATGGAGCCGCCGGCATAAGGATCAAAACCCTCATCGAGTGCAATGATGCGCTCGCCATCGGGCATGATTCTCTCTACACGCAAAATGAAACCGCCGATCTTGGTCGTTGCGCCGACGCGCATTTTCCGCCCCGGCTTTACCAAGCATTTCCAACGTGTGGGTCCGAGCCGTTCGAGAAACAAGAATTCAATAGCGCCATCGTCCGAGAATCGTCGCGCTGGGAGCACGCGCGCGTCGTTTAAGACCAGCACGTCACCCGGCTGCATGAAGGTTTTAAGTTCGCGAAATTCGCGATGCTCGATTGTCTGCTCGGCGCGATGCAGCACCATCATGCGAGAATCATCGCGCCGCTCCAGGGGCCGCTGCGCAATCAATTCGCGTGGCAGCTCGTAATCGTAATCGCTGAGCCGCGCGCTCATCGTTGCACGATCAAAGTGATTGCGTTCGAGCGCAAAATTTTGCATGATCGCCGCAAATGACGCAGCCAGCTCTCGATTTCGTTATCGCGACTCTGGAGAAAATTCGAGAGTCAACTGGTCGCTCGCCGCGCGCATCGAGAAGCGTGTTAACGCAATTGCAAGCAGCTAGTCCTGTAGCCGCTTCGCTGCGCGAAGCGCCCGCGTCGCTCGTAGAGCGGCGGCTACAGCCGGCCTCAAATAAAGCAGCCTTACTTGAGCCGATACGCGAACGCGTTCGCGTTTGCACGAAATGCGCGCATCTTGCCTCCTCGCGAACGCAGACGGTGTTCGGCGTAGGAAATCCGGACGCGGATTTAATGTTCGTCGGTGAAGCGCCCGGGGTGGACGAGGACCAGCAGGGCGAACCATTCGTCGGACGCGCCGGACAATTGCTGACCAAGATTCTAAAGGCCATGGGGTTCGCCCGCGAAGACGTCTATATCGCGAATATCCTGAAGTGCCGCCCCGACACCCCGCCCGGAAGTTTTGGCAATCGCGCGCCCACGCCGATCGAGATGCAGACCTGCCGGCCCTATCTCGTGGAGCAGATCGAAATCATCCAGCCAAAAGTGTTGGTCGCGCTCGGCGCAGTCGCTGTCGAAGGCCTCCTAGGGATGCGAGGAACCATGCGGGAATTGCGCGGCCGCTGGCACAGTTGCAACGGGATTCCGCTCATGATCACGTATCACCCTGCTTATCTGCTCCGTAACCAGGCACCTTCGGAAAAACGCAAAGTCTGGGAAGACATGCTCCAAGTGCTGGAGCGACTCGAGCGACCAATCACCGAGAGGCAGCGAAATTATTTTCTGTAGCCGCTTCGCTGTGCGAAGCGCGCCCCCACGCACCGGCACGCGCACGATTACGTTGCCCACAGGGCAACGGCTACAGCCTAGTGCGATTGAAAATCGCATCGATCTGCTCGGGCGATGCGACGTGAATCGCTAACAATAAAATCATTTTCCGTACCTCGCGGCGCGGGACTTTCACTGTGCGCTGCAACGCCGTCGGACCAGCTTCATCCAAAAGCGCAAGCGTGCGCCCTCCGATTAAAGCGGGCAGAACTGTGGCAGCGCGCACGCGGCGATTTTCGATTGCTCGCGAATATTGCATGCCGCACTCGAGCTCAGCCTTTGCTTTGTCCAGCCAGGTTCGATAAATCGGCTGGAAACGCTCCGGTTCGAAGAGAATCTGCGACGCCGGCAGATGCGCCGCATTTAGTTCGTATTCCGGGAAATAACATCTGCCCGCTCGAAGATCAGAGCCGGCATCGCGCAGCACGTTGATCAACTGAAGCGCCATGCCGTAGCGCTTGCCCAGCGCCAGCATCTCGTCCTCGCTGAGACTTGCGAAGTTCCGAACATGCCGGAAACAGAGTCGCGTCCAAAATTCGCCGACACAACCGGCAACCAGATAAGTGTATTCGTCCAGATCAGCGGCGAGGCCGAGCGCGTGAATTTCCTTCGGATCATCGAAGCGCTGCAGATCGAGCATCTGCCCACGCGTGATTTTCTCCAGGACAACGCGAATGTCTGTGCGATCCGCCTGCTCCAAATGGTCGAGCCAATCAAGACAATCAGGTAACGCCACAAGCAATTGTCGCTCACTCACTTTCTGTTGCATGGCGACAAATGAGGCGACCAGATCGAGCACCACTTCGCGCGAAGCTCTGCCTTGGATTCCGTTCGATAACATTCGCAACGCCTCCGTTCTTACGTCTGTGGAAATTCCGCCTGTGTCGGCGACGGTGTCAGTGGTCCGCGCAAGCAAGTACGCGAGCGCAATCGGTTCGCGCAGTTGCGCCGGCAAAAATCGGATCGAGAGATAAAATGAACGTGAGACCGAGCGCAAAAGTGTCGTCTGCAACGGTCGCGTAGAATGCGCGCTCATGACCTGTAGCCGGCACCGGTGGTGCCGGTGGAGATTTGGTGCAGTGACTCGATCATTGTCGTCGGCCGGGACCATCCGCCTGCGTTGAGGCTACGGCGGGCAGGCCGACCCGGGCAACAACATGAAAGTTCATCGTCCAATGTTTTTTACCTCGATCCGGTTGGACGCTGAGTTGCCGAGGCCGAGCTGGCCGGCAGAGTCGAGATATGCGGCCAGGTTGCCGATCACAGGCAGACTGGCACGTGCGCGCCATTGTTCCAAACGCTTCAAGGCGATGACGTCCAAGGCGACAGGGTCCTTGCTTGCGTACAGCGTGGCATGATGCATGGCGTAGTTCGGCTGCGACTGCGGGCCGCCCGCATATTGCGCAATGAGGCCATCCATCAAATTGAAGACGACCTTCTTTGCGATCAGCGGATTAGCATAAATTTCCGCAAGGCTTTCGCCGCCAAAACGAGAGCCCTGCGCGAAACGACGCCAGTTATCGATGTTGGGAATGGTCATGTTGTAAATGCAACCGGCGATGCCGTTCGTTTCGCTGATGCTCATCACTGGGACATTGATGATCTTGTTAACTTCGGTCGAAACGATCTTCGAAAAATGACTGACATTGCTGGTGTTGTCAGTGTCAAAAAGAAATGGGATTCTCCGCGCTTCGAGGTAGTCCAGATCGCCCCAGATCAGTTGTCCCATCAATGGCGCGGACACGATTGCTTTAGGGTCGTAGCCGTCACGCGGCGTGATTGCCCGCAGCTGGTAAGCATCAATTCCCGCCTGGTAGCCCGCGTCCTTGATTCCACCGAGAGAACGGTCCCAAACAATGATGCTACTGCGGGGATGGCCCGCTGCGACGAGGCCGTCCACGATCGCGTTGACCACATCATGATGCGTGGTGAAAAGTTCGCCGCCAGCCGCGGAGATTTTGATTCCAACCCGGTCTTTGGGAGAGACGAGCGACCCCCACGCCTTCGCCACATCAGGCTGGCCAGTTGCGGCGAGAACAAGTCGATCCACCATCTCATGCACGACGCGCGGATTGGTCTTGTAATCTTTAATGGAGGCGGGATTGTGCACCGCATACACGATCGATGGCGTCGGAGCAGGCTGCGGCGTCTGCGCCTTTACAGAGACAATGGCGCAAAAGAAAACGAGAGCTACGTTTCGCATCGACAAGGCGCCTTAGCGGCAGCAACCGATTTTATGCCCAAGAGTGCGAATCACAACTTTCCGGCTGTAGCAGGCGGCACGACTGCCACTACAGCAGCCTCAATTCGCCACCTTTACATTCACATCCCTTTCTGCGCGCGCATCTGCCCGTACTGCGCGTTTTACAAGGATCTGCTCGATCGTTCGCAGACGCAGCGATTTTGTGAAGCGATCTTGCGGGAACTGGTAGGGCGCGACCGCCGGGCGCGCCGCCTTCGCCCGTCCACAATTTATTTTGGCGGCGGCACACCCACAGCGCTCACGATTGCGCAACTGGAACTGTTGCTGCGCGGATTTCACGAAAGGCTCGACTTGTCACGACTGATCGAGTGGACCATGGAAGCGAATCCCGGAAGCGTTTCGCACCGGAAAGCCGGCGTCCTCAAGAAATTCGGAGTCAACCGGATCAGCCTCGGCGTGCAATCGTGGGACGACCAATTGCTGAAATTACTGGGGCGCGAACACAACGCGCAGCAGGCGGAAGAATCGTTTCGAATTCTGCGCGCGGCGGGGTTTACGAACATCAACATCGATCTCATGTTTGGTTTGTCGGGGCAAACTGCTAAGCAATGGCGTTCGACCCTGGAAAAAACGATCGCGCTCGAACCCGAGCACATCTCCACTTATTGCCTCACTTACGAGGAAGACACGGAATTTTTTGTGCGCCATGCCCGCGGCGAATTTCGACAGGATGCCGATGCCGACGCTCAGTTGTTCGAAATGGCAATGGCGATCCTGGAAGACGCCGGCTACGAACATTACGAAATCTCAAATTACACGCGCCCCGGTTTTTCGTCGGTCCACAATCAGGCTTACTGGCTCGGCAAAGATTACGTTGGTATTGGTCCCAGCGCGGTTTCGACTGTCGGGATGCAGCGCTGGCAAAATATCTGTGATTACCGCGTCTACATCGATCGCGTTTTTTCCGGCAAATCGCCGCGCGCGTCGAGCGAAAATCTAACGCCGGAAATGAAACGCACGGAACGAATCGCGTTGTCGCTGCGCACGCGCGACGGAATCTCTGCTTCGGACCTGAAACATTTCGAGCAACAATCGAGTGAATTCATTGCGCTTGGACTGCTTCAAAAATCGAACAGCAATTTCGTGCTGACCAGAAAAGGCAAAGCCCTGGCGGATTCCGTCGCCGAAGCGTTTGTGTAGGCAGCGCGAATAACAAGCCGGGATTATCCGCCTTCGCCTACGGCTATGGCGTGACAAGCCGATCCCGGCCATGGGCAAGCTAGTAAATGTCGTTGTCCGACGTGTAGCCGGCGTCTCCACGAATAGAACGCAAACGGGCGCGGCTCCCCCATTCCGAGCGATTAATTTGGCCCACTGTAATTTTCACCAGCCACGGCGCCGCGGCCAACGCGCCGATCGCAACAAGCGCAATTGCCGCTGTCTGACGCAGCGGAGGCTTGATTTTATCTGCCATCAAAATTCCCAAGCCGAGTCCGATCGCGGTGCGGGTCACCACGAGCAGCGGATCAATGGGAAGTTGTTCGGACGTTTTTGAAATGGATATGGGGAAAGACATGGCCTACCATATACGGCGCGTTTCGGAAAAGGAAACCGCTAATTTCGCGACCAGAAAATCCTCCCATTTTGCATCGCCATGCCCAACTCGATCTACGCGCTGATTCTCGCAGGCGGCAGCGGCGAACGCTTTTGGCCCCTGAGCAGGCGCGCGCGCCCGAAACAACTCCTGCGCCTGGTCTCAGACAAAACTTTGCTCGAAGAAACCCTGGCGCGCCTTGAAGGGTTCATTCCGCCCGAGCGAATTTTGATCCTGACAAACGCGGAACAGGAAATGGCAGTCCGCAAATTGCTCGGGAATTTTCCAAAGGAAAATATTGTCGCCGAGCCGGCCAAACGCGATACCGCTGCCGCGATCGCGCTTGGGACCGGCTGGGTAGCAGTTCGCGATCACGCAGCAATCATGGTCGTTCTTCCCGCCGATCATGTGATTGTAAATCGAAAGGCTTTTCAGGAAACGCTGGCCCTGGCTGCCGACGCAGCCGAGGAGACTAGCGGGCTTGTAACCATCGGCATCAAACCAAGCTGGGCATGTCCCGGATTCGGCTACATCGAGCAAGGCAAGCCAGTCCGTTTGCGCAAGCGCCCCGACATCGATTCGATCCATCGCGTGCTGCGCTTTCGCGAAAAACCAAACCAGGACCTGGCCGAATCGTTTTTGCGAAAAGGAAATTTCCGCTGGAACGCGGGAATGTTCGTCTGGTCCGTGCCGACAATGCTCCGCGAATTCAACCGTCACGCGCCGGAGCTGGCTGATTTCATTTCCCAAGTTCGGGCTCCGGAGAATTTCGAGAAGGCGTTGCGTGAACGTTTCAGCAAGCTGCCACGCATATCATTCGATTACGCAATCATGGAAAGAGCCGACCGCGTTCTCGTCGTCGAGGCGAACTTCGACTGGGACGACATCGGAAGCTGGCGGGCAGTGGCAAATTATTTCGAGAAGGACAAACAGAGAAACGCCGCGAACCGCACAATTACCGCGGTCGATTCCAGTAATAACATTGTTTTCGAGGAGGATGGAACAACCATTGCGCTGCTTGGAGTTCGTGATCTCATTGTGGTGCGAACAAGGGATGCGCTCTTGGTCTGCCACAAACACGAAGCTGAAAGGATCAAAGATTTGATCGGCAAACTTCCGCCGGAGCTGCAATAGGAAAGGTTAAAAACGTTACAAGAGTTACAACGTTAAAATGAAACCGATTTTGGCTCTCGATTTTGGCCGGACGCGTATCGGCGTGGCGATTTCTGATGAGTTACGGTTGCTCGCGCATCCGCTGGAGACCATTCCAACAAAGGCGCAGGCAGCATTGCGGATCGCGGAAATCGTTCGCGAAAGGAAAATCGATCACGTGGTGGCAGGCATGCCCCGGCAGATGAATGGAAAAATGGGCCCGGCCGCGACGGAAGTCCTCCAGTTTATGGAAAAGCTGCGCGCGATTTTGCCATGCCCGGTCGTCAGTTGGGACGAGCGGCTGACGACCGCTGCAGCGCACCGCGCGCTCCGCGACGCAGGCAAGAACACGCGGCAGACACGTGGATACGTGGACCAGGTAGCCGCGCAAATGATTTTACAAAGCTATCTCGACCGCCGCGCGCGGAACGCTGTAAGCGGAAAGTGATCAGTGATCCAAAATCCCGAGGTAGGGTCGGCGCGCTACGCCGACCGGACGCCGCAGCGCGGCATCCCTACCAAGCGCGAAGACTAAAACTCATCGTCGCGTACGACGGCGCGCCGTTCGCCGGCTGGCAGAGCCAGGCGCATGGCAACACGATTCAGGATCATCTGGAGCGCGCGTTCGAGCGCGTCACCAGCGTGCGTGCGCGCGTTCAGGGAGCCGGACGAACGGATGCAGGCGTTCATGCGCTTGCGCAATGCGCGCACACTGATGTTAGTAAATTCTTAGCACTTGCCCGTTGGGTCGAAGCGCTCAACGCCCTGCTGCCTCCCGCAATTCGTGTCCTCCGGTGCCGGTATGTGCCGAGAGATTTCCACGCGCGTCTTTCGGCAAAAGGAAAAATCTATCGTTACCGAATCTGGTCCGCGCCTGTGTTGCCTCCGTTCGAGTACCGTCGTGCTTGGCATATTCCGCACGAACTCGATCTCAAAATTCTGAAATCAGCAGCGAAACGTTTCATCGGCATCCATGATTTTGCCAGCTTCGCCGCTAATCGCGGCAAACCCGAGAAGAACACCATCCGCACAATTCATTCTGTGCGCGTTCAGCAAAAAGGTCCTTGTGTGACGATCGAATTCGAAGGCGACGGTTTTCTTTACAAGATGGTGCGATTAATCGTCGGCTCACTTGTGAGATGCGCGCTCGGTAAAATGCGCATCGAAGCTATCACCGCGCGTTTGCACTCCGGCGAAATTGGCTCGGCCCGTTTGGCCGCTCCCGCCGAAGGATTATTTCTCATCCGCGTGCGCTATTGAGCCCGAAAACATTCAGGGCTGATCCGTTGTCGCTGCCCCGGCTCATTCAGGTTATCCCCCCGCCACGGCTCACTTCTACCAAGCCGTGACCAGTCCGCCCAGCAAACCGAGTGAAGCGCCGAGGAGCATTTCCAGAAGATTATGGCGCCCCAGATATAGCCGCGACCAGAAAACGAGAACCGCCACCGTGAAAGCAATCGCGCCGATAAGCGGTTGGACCACAAAGAGAATGATCGCGCTATAGAAAGCGAACAGCGCATGCAGCGACAACTTGATGCGAAAATTGACCAGCGCGGCTACGACTAACAAAAGCAACGTCACTACGGCTCCGCGCAGTGCGAAAGCCGGCGCGCGCAATAACCAGAGCGCAATCACGGCCATGACCGAAATTGGAATCGCGCATGGATAAAATCGCACACGCTCTGCGCGAATCGAAACGTCCGGGTCGCTCCATCGGCCTGATCGAGACCCGCGAAAAAGCAAAAGCGCCATCGGCACAACCACCGTCGCCAGCAGAGTCAATAAAACTGCGAGCCCGGCGCGATTAGCCAAGCGCAAGGCAATGATAATGGCGACCGACAAACTAATGAAAACCAGTGGATGCCCGACCCGGGAAACCCATCGTGCAAAAACGACTGCCGGCTTGAGCTCGATCTTGTCGCTGTTCCCCTATCACTCGTCACTTCCACTAAGTTGCCCGCTCACTTCCCCGAAGCCGATGCGATAGCCATCGCCTTGGCAGTAACCAGTAATATTGAGAATGTCGCCGTCCTCTAGCCATTTCCGTGTTTCGCCGTTGGACAGCTTCAATGGATTGGCGCCGCGCCAGGTTAATTCCAGCATGCAACCGCGCGATTCTTCGGTTGCACCGCTGATGGTGCCGCTCGCCAATAAATCGCCGGGTTCCAAATTGCAGCCGTTCGCCGTGTGGTGGGCGAGCTGTTGCGCAATGCTCCAGTAAAGATTTTGGAAATTTGTGCGAGTGATGACGTGCGGCGCGTTCATCGCTGAGGTTTGCAAATGCGCCTCGAGTTGAATGTCGAACGTGAAATCATTTTCCCAGCGTAAATAGGTCAGCGGCTCGGGGTCCTGCGGCGGCAGGGGTTTCCGGAAAGGTTCGAGCGCTTCGAGCGTGACCACCCATGGCGAAATGCTCGTGCAAAAGTTTTTCGCCAGGAATGGGCCGAGCGGCTGGTATTCCCACGCCTGAATGTCACGCGCGCTCCAGTCGTTCATCAGGACAAGACCAAAAATGTGATCGACGGCGCGATCGATCGGCACTGGTTCGCCTAACGAATTGCTGGGACCGACGAGGAATGCCATTTCCAGTTCGTAATCGAGACTTTTCGTCGGGCCAAACGTTGGAACGACGGCATCCGGCGACTTGGTCTGCCCGTATGGCCGGCGCACATCAGTCCCGCTCATAACAACCGAGCTGGCGCGTCCGTGGTACGCCACCGGCAGCCATTTCCAGTTCGGCATCAGCGCGTTCTCAGCGCCGCGTAACATCGTGCCGACGTTGTGCGCGTGATGATACGACGAATAAAAATCAGTGTAATTGCCGATGCGCGCAGGCAGTCTCATCACGACGTCTTTTTGCGCGTGAAGAACTCGTTCGCGCAGTCGTGCGTCATCGCGGAGCATTGGCGTATCGGCTGAAAGAAGATGTTGAAGAATCTCGCGTGTTTTGCGCCACGCCGGGCGGCCGAGCGAGAGAAATGAATTCAGCGACTCTTCGGAAAAGACCCTTTGGTCTTGAAATTCCGGTGAGTGAAAGTGGCCGAGCTCTTCAAGCACTGAAAGATCGACAACCAAATCACCAATCGCGACTCCGACGCGCGGCCTTCCCTGTTTCGGCTGGAACACGCCGAAGGGAAGGTTCTCCAGCGGAAAATGCGAATCCGGTGGGACTTCAACGAAGGAACGAAGAGCCATGCTTATGATTTAACTACCAAGCATCACAGCACGCACAAAGACTTTTCAATCTTCCAAGTGACCTGGCACGTAACACAGGCATCCCTGCCTGTTACGTCGAACGGGCATCTTGCCCGGTCAGAAAAGAGCAGGCTAGGAAGCCTGCTCGACCAATCAGGCGGGAAGCCTAAGTTACGCCGCTTGGCTTCGCCGCACTCCGTGCCTTCGCGTCGATTCAAAGAAGTCTGAGCGCGCGCAAATCTTCGCGCGGCTCATCGAAGCTGCAACTGCCGAATGACGCCACGAATTTCCGCCGATACCGCAGGCGTTCTACGCCGATCTTCCATTCGCGCCATGCGAAAAATTCGTCCGTAAACGAAAACGAGTCTGGGTTTTCATCTTCGAGCATCATCGCGGCTTGATGCGCATCCCAGCGATGCTCCGCTGCGAGCACCGCGGCTCCGAGCACGTTCAGAAATCCGTGCATCTTTGTTTTCACTTCGTCACGGAACTGCCGAATCGGATGATGCAGGCCCGCCGTAAATTTGATGGAGAGCTGATGCGTGGCAGGCGTGATGAGCGCACTGGCGATCTGCGCCGAAGTTGGAAACGCCTCCGCAGTCACTCCTCCGGTCCGCAATTTGTAACCGAACGTTGCCGAGTGCTCGTCGGAATTATGTTCCGCCAGCAACGCGATGGTTTGCTGTGCTCTTTCCGGCGGCGCTTCCCAGAAAACCGGCAGATCACCGACAATCGATCTCGCCTCTTTCAGCAACGCAGCATCGGCGTCGTGCGGTAAAGACATTTCGAGATGACTAACCGAAATGAGATCGACATCGTATCTGGAGAACGCACGAATCGCCGCCTCCGCTTCATCGAGCGCATCAAGAAAGGCATCAGCGTTCGGGGCTTTCGGTCCGAGCGCGGCCACACGAAGCAGATGGTGCACAGGATCGAACTGCGAAAGAAGTTGCTTGGCCGCATCGAACTGCCCGATGGGGAGGACGAATGTGTTGAGCATCCACGCGTCGGGCGAGCGCACGTATTCGGCCTGATTTTGCAAGGCTGGCTCGATCGTAAGACTGCATGGCGGGAACATGCCCGCGTAATCGATGGACTTCGCGAGCAAAGCCTGAAGTGAAGCGGCGGGCATGATGCGAAGCGAACCGTCCGTTTGCTCCCTTGTGGGGTCAAATCATTGGTTGCCGATATTTAACGACGAGACTCGACTTTCTTCCCGGAATGCGGTAGAAAGTTGGCTTCAATGGCGAGCAGTGAGTCAATTTCAGGTTTTGACCTTGTGGTGTGCGCGTGCGGAGAACAGGAATATACGGCGCGCGATGCAATCGACGCAGCCATTTTAAGAGGCGAACTGCGAGTAAAATGGAAAGAATTTCTTGATGAAATCGAAGCTGAAAAACGCGCCGATGAACTAGGCTTGGATTTGGACGAGTCCGCAATTTCCAGTGCGGCGGAGGCATTTCGGTACGAATACGATTTAATCACTGCCGAGGAAACGGAAGCATGGTTGGCAAATCGGGGTCTGACTTTCGATGACTTCAGCGACTATTTTACGCGTCAATATTTTGTCACCGCGATTCGCGAAAACCTCCTTCCAGATGAAGTGGAATATCAGTGCGCGTCGTCCGACCTGCGCCGGTCGTTCCTGACGGAATTGATTTTATCCGGAGATTTGGATCGAATGACAAGCGATTTAATGGCGCGTCTCGCCGCACGCTGCGCAGGAAAAGAACCGGCCCCAGAGGCAATTGCGGCCGAAGAGCACAGATTTTTGCATCGGAACAGGATTAAATCGGCACAACGGGCGGATTGGCTGGAGAAATTGGGACGCGATTCGAAGTGGTTGGATGACATGCTTGCGATCGAGGCAGCATACCGGGCCCACTGCGACAGGCTGCTTGTCCCTGAGGCGCGTCAACATGAATTGACGGCTTTGCGATTGCCGCTGACGCGATTTGAGACCGAAGTGATCGAGTTGGAATCGCACGATGCCGCCAGGGAAGCGCTGTTTTGTGTGCGGGAGGATGGGATGTCAATGGAGGAAGTCGCTGCCGATGGGCGTTACCCTTTTCGACGTTCAGACTTTCTTCTAGAAGACCTTCCCCCGGACACACAGCAGAGATTCCTAAGCACTTCGGCCGGGGACGTGCTCGAACCGATCGCCCGCGGCGGCGGATGTAGATGACCCGAGCGTTCAATCGCGAATCGATCAGCGACTGCTCGACCGGCATTTCTCCGAGCTTATGAGCAAATACACGCAGCGGCGGCTTGGCAGCGCGCCAATTTCGACAGAATGAAAGCACAGGACAGCGAAATTCTCCGGCGCTCATCGGTGTTCCGCTTTATTTCCGATGAACACTTCGCGGCGATCGAGCCTCTGCTTGCGCAAGAACACTACGAATTCGGCGATGTAATCGTCACGCAAGGCCATCCCGCCGACTCTTTTTACGTAGTAAGCCGGGGACGTGCCCGCGCCATCAAAATTAAGCCCGACGGCGAAGAAATCCCGCTGGGCGTGTTAAAGCCTGGCGACTGCTTCGGGGAAGCTGCATTATCCGAGGGTGGAACTCGACGGGCGACAGTACGCTGTAGCACCGCAGTCGACGTCTTGCGAATAGATCGCGATGATTTTCTCGAGCTGGCACGCCAGGAACCGGAGCTAAAACGCTTTGTCGACACCACCGGTCGAAATCGCGCGCTCCAAAGTTTCCTTTATCAATTCAGTAATTTCGGCCGACTGCCGACACCCGTGTTGCGCAGCGTGATCGAGACATTGAAACCCGCCGCGTTTGCAAAGGACAGCCTCATTATTCGCGAAGGTGACGACGCCGGGCCTCTTTACGTTGTGCAAAAGGGCAGAGCCCGCGCCTTCACTGGAATGGATGGAAAGGAACGAAATCTGGCCTTTTACCGCGAAGGCGATTTTTTTGGTGAATTATCGATCTTGAACGGCTCGCCGCGAGCCGCGTCAGTACAAGCTTTCACCGACTGCGAACTTCTGTCGCTGGGCGCCACGGGCGTCCGCGAGTTGCGGCGACAATTTCCCGAATTTGACAAGCTTCTGAGCGAGCGCCTTGCGCTATACCAGGCAAAAACGGAAGCGCGGGTCCCGCTTGATTTCACGACGGAGTTGCTGCCCGCGGAGACGCAGGTGCACGACAAAGTCGAGTTGGATGATCGGCAGCCCCCCAGGGACACTGAACGGGCAGACCCATTCACCGACGAGCGCGGTTTGTTTCGCAAGCGCGGTAAGCGGATACGCAAAATCGATGAGATCCTGCAAATCGACGAGATGGACTGCGGCGCAGCGTGTCTCGGGATGATCTGCCGGCATTTCGGACGCAAAGTGAATCTGGCACGGATTCGACAGCTTTGTCACACGGCAATTGACGGCACCAGTCTCAAGGCGATGTCTCACGCTGCGACAGAACTGGGGCTGGCTGCTCGCGCTTTGAAAGTCTCGGGTCGCAATCTCCCGCTCATGCCGCTTCCAGCGATCGTTCATTGGGAGGGCAATCACTGGATCGTGCTGTACGATGTCGATGAGCAGTTCGTACGCGTCGCTGATCCCGCGCGCGGATTGCGAAAACTTCCCCGCCGCGAATTCGAAGCAAAATGGACTGGCTACGCGGCGCTATTCGATTACACCCCGGCGTTCGAGCAAGCCCCGGAGAGCAAGCCAAGCCTGGCGTGGGTAGTTCCATTTCTGTCGCGCTTCAAAGGCATTCTTTTTCAAGTGCTCGGCTTGGCGATTGCGGTCAGTTTCCTTCAACTCCTCTTTCCGATATTCACCCAAGTCGTTGTCGACAAAGTCATTGTCGAGAATGATCTCAGTCTGCTGAAAACGATCCTGTTCGGCATGCTCGCCGCGATCGTGTTTGTGCAACTCTCCGCTTTCGCGCAGGAGTATTTGCTGGCGTTTGGAGCCGTGCGTTTCGATGCGGTGGCTCTCGATTTCGTGAGCCGGAAGCTTCTTGCTTTGCCGATGACCTATTTTACGAGTCGCCGCACAGGCGATATCCAGCGTCGGCTGGAAGGCGCCAGACAGCTTCGACAGTTCGTGCTACAGGGAATCGGTGCCTTGCTAGCTTTGTTGTTTCTCATCGGCGCACTGGTTTTGATGGCGATGTATAGCTCGGTACTGACGCTGGCGTTTTTGGCCACAACGCCACTATATGCGGGGCTGATGATTTTTTCGGTGAAGATCCTCCGCCCGCTCTATCACAGCGCAGAGGAAAGCCAGGGCAAGTACAGTTCACAGCAAATTGACGCGATCAAAGGTATTGAAGCGATTAAAGCCGCATCGGCCGAAAGCACCTTTCGCGACGCCATGCTGAACGAATTTGTGTCGCTCTCACAAAAACTTTTCAACGTGACCTTCATCGTCATGTCCTGGGAGCGCGTCCTGCAGACAATCGGGCTGCTCTCGACTTCGATTTTTCTATGGGTTGGCGCCACGCAAGTGATCAAAGGACACCTGAGCCTGGGCGGCTTTGTTGCGTTCAGTTCTCTGACCGCGATGGGATACGCGGCAATTCTGCGCGTGCTTCGTGTTTGGGAGAAGACGCAACAAGCGGCTGTCCTGCTGAACCGGCTTAACGACATTTTCGAACAGGAGCCCGAGCAAGGTCATGATCGCTCCCGACTAGTCCCCGTTCACAGTCTCGAAGGTCGAATCGAGCTTCGCGGCGTCAGTTTCAAATATGGCGGGCCCGAATCCCCTGACATTTTGAAAAATATTACGCTGGATCTCGTGCCCGGGCGCATGGTTGCACTCGTGGGCCGCAGCGGCTCCGGCAAAACCACGTTGATAAAATTGATTGCCGGCCTGCTAGAGCCTACTGAAGGCAGCGTTCATTTCGATCATGTCGATTCAAAGACCATAAATTATCGCGATCTCCGCCGGCAGGTCGGAATTGTTCTTCAGGAGAACCACATGTTTAACGACACGATTGCGCGCAATATCGCGTTCGGCGATCCGGAGCCAGACCTTGACCGTGTACTTTCGTCAGCCGAGGCGGCAGCAGCGCACGACTTCATCAGCCGCCTCCCACTGGGATACGAGACAAAGATCGGTGAATCAGGGTTATCTCTCTCAGGCGGGCAAAAACAGCGCATCGCAATTGCCCGGGCAATCTACAACAACCCGCCGGTTTTGATTTTTGACGAGGCGACCAGCTCGCTTGATACTGAATCCGAACGCGCGATTCAGGAGAACCTTGCGCGGCTAATGGCTGGCCGCACAACGATTGTGATTGCACATCGCTTGAGCACGATCCGTGAAGCCCATCGCATTGTGGTCCTGGAGAAAGGGAGCATCGCCGAGATTGGCACACATGATGAGCTAATGGCCGTCCGCGGTTTGTACTATTACCTTTACAGTCAGCAGCTGGGAATCTAAACACGGTTCGCGCACGCATGAAGGAAGCGCCTTCCAAGCTCAAACTCGAAGACCTGACGACGAGCAATCCAGCCATGGCGCGTTGCCTGCAACTTGCTGCGCTGGCCGCTAAATCAGACGTGCCGGTCGTACTTCTTGGCGAAACCGGCACCGGCAAAACTTTGCTTGCCCACGCCATCCACAATTCATCCGCGCGAGCTCGCCGGCCATTCATCGCATTCAATGCTTCAGCAATTAGCGACACGTTGCTTGAGAGCCAGTTGTTCGGTCACGAGCGCGGCGCGTTCACTGGTGCGCAGCAAAGTCTCAAGGGAAAATTCGAACTCGCTCATGGGGGAACGATTTTCCTGGACGAAATTTCCGAAATGAGTCCGCTCGCCCAGGTAAAAATCCTGCGTGTGCTCGAATACGGAGAATTTGAGCGGCTCGGTTCGGAAAGAATGCTCAAGACCAATGCAAGGATCATCTGCGCATCGAACTGCTCGCTGCGTGAACGAGTACGATTGGCAAAATTTCGCGAAGACCTTTATCACCGATTAAATGGCCTTACGTTGCTCATTCCTCCACTCCGCGAACGCCTGGAGGAATTGCCGGCGCTGATCGCCGCAGAACTGAAAGCTGCCGGATTAAGTGAGGGCAAAAAGATCACTTCAATTCATCCCGAAGCGATGGACAGATTGCTGCGTCACCAGTGGCGCGGGAACCTGCGCGAACTGAGCCACACTGTGCGGACAATGACGCTGTTTTGCAACGGCTCGGTGGTTTTGCCGGAACATGTGATCTTCTCGCCCGACCTCCAAAATGATCGCGATTCTGCGGCAGTGCCCAAAGCGGCCTCGACGCTCGTCGACAACGGCGAAGAACGGGATCGCGATACTGACCTGTCGCTGGACGGCGCCATTCAAAGACACGTTCGCTCTGTGTACGCCCAGGCAAATCACAACCAGCGGCGCGCGGCGAAATTACTTGGCATCTCGCGCTCCACGCTTGCCCGGTATCTAAAAAGCCTGCCCAAATCTGAGACCAAACAGTCCGAAAAATGAGCCGACCATGGCTCAAAATGAAACCAAAGCACTTTGCCGGTTTCACAATGGAGTTAGAATTTATGGGGGCGAGGTGCTGCGAAAACCCTTGCCGCTTAACGACAAACGATCGGTCGACGTTGCTGCTCCTCAGCATTTCCGAACATTGGCACGCATACTGATAACAGAACGGTCAACGTGAGCACGCCGAAGGACAAAAAAAACACGTCTGCCGGAGAGCCCGAAAGTCAAAAGTCCAAGCGCAAGAAGCAGAAGTTGATTCGCTTGGATGACTTGATCCCGAAAAAGGATGTAAAAGCCGGCCAGCAATTCTTCGGTTCGACTGACACAACTACAACTGAAGACAAAGAGAAATAGCAGAAAAGCGGCTGTTCCCCCCCAGTCCCCCCAATTCGGCGCTGCCGCCAGCTCGCCTTAATCACACGAGGCGAGTTGTGGTGCCATCGTAAATGACGCGCCCAACTCGCCGCGTGCCGGGATTGTCTCAATCCCCTGCTTGTCCTCGAACGCGCGCTGTTCGTGATGATCCGTCAAGCCCCAGCAGGGCTCGATGCACAAAAATGGTCCGCCATCGCACCACAACGTCAGATAAGGTACACCAGTTAGGTCTAATGTGACCCAGCGGCCACTTGGTGGATCAACGTAGCAAAACCGCCGGCGCGGAACGTCCACGAATTCGAGAATGATCGAGCCGGGCAATTCGCTTTTGGAAAACGGCATTTCGCCACCGCAGAATTCAATGTCGCGCGTTTCGCCTGATAGATAATTGCCGGGCGAAAAATACCGGCGATATAATCCACGCGGCATTTGCAGACGAAAACTCTCGAATGAAGCCGCGGCAAAACCGGGATGTAGTCCGAAAGCCACATGTGCAGTTAGCTCCGGTTCGTGATTCTGAAACTCGAAGAGCACAATCAGGTTTTCGCCCTCGAGTTTATACGTCAGCTCCAAGCTCACCTTCAGCGGATATTCGCTGGGCGAAAAATCATCCGGCGTTATCTGGTACTTTAGCGACGCACTCTCATCGGCTGGCGATTTTACGAGGCGCCATATCTTGGAGCGAAGAAAGCCGTGATTCCCGCCTTTGATTTCGTGGCCGCGATAAAAGCTGCAACCGTTTTTTAGCCGGTGAAGATAATAGCCCATCACTGTGGCGTGGTTTCCCCAACCCTGAGACGGCTTCGACAGATTGTTGTCGCGGTAAAGAAAGCCGGTCCACTGCCCGTCTTCATTGATTCGAGCCAGACTGACTAACTCCGCGCCGAGAGGCGAGACGATGATGCGAAGGCCATTCTCCTCGTCGGTCAAAATGTCCAGGTGCTGATCGTCGCGCTTTTCTTCACCACACGAAAACTTCGTCATAATTGGTGGGTGAAACGCTTTTTGCGCTTCCTGTTTAGCGTTCGCGCCGGCAAAGCTGGATGCCTGAAATTTGGAGTGCGCGGTCATGTCCGCGCTTTGAACGCGGCGATCCCGCGGTGGCAGGACCACACTCCAAAAGCCTCATGGGAACAAGCCGCGCACTTGTTTGGCTTTGATGACGCGCTCGACGCCGATGGCCATGGCCGCCGTGCGATGCGAAATTTTGTGCTCTTTCGCTCGCCTGATCACCTGCGCAAACGAATGCTCCAGGATGCGGAATAGTTTGTCGGTCACTTCCATTTCCGACCACAAAAATGCCTGCAAACCCTGCACCCACTCGAAATACGACACGATCACGCCGCCGGCATTGCACAGAATATCCGGGATCACAAATATCTCGTCCCAGCGCTTTTCGAGAATCAGGTCGGCGTCGGGCGTAGTCGGGCCGTTGGCGGCTTCGGCAAGGATGCGGCACTTGATTTGTCCGGCATTTTTCCCAGTGATCACCCGATCCACCGCCGCAGGAACGAGAATGTCGCATGGCAGGGTGAGAAATTCTCTTGGATCAACGTGGTCGCCCTGAGCAAACGCGCGGAGGGTTCCTTTCTTTAGCACGTGCTCCTCCGCGGCTTTCACGTCAATGCCCTTCGGATTGTAGATTGCCGCGGTGTGATCGCTGATGCCGATGACTTTGACGCCGCTCTTGTACGCGAGCGAAAGCGCGGCCACCGAGCCGACATTGCCGAATCCCTGCACGATGGCGGTGCATTTTTCGGGATCGATCTTCAGCATGTTCATCGCCCGCTCGATCAGATAGACTGCACCGCGCCCGGTGGCTTCGCGCCGGCCTTCGGTCCCACCGATGGCGACCGGTTTGCCGGTGACGATTTCATTCACCGCGTAGCCCATATAGACGGAATAGGTATCCATGAACCACGCCATGATCTGTTCGTTCGTGCCCATGTCGGGCCCCATGATGTCAGTGTGCGGCCCGACGAACGGGATCATTTCCTGCATGTAACGGCGCGAGACCGCCTCAAGCTCGGAGCGCGAGAGCTTGCTGGGATCGACTGCCACGCCGCCTTTGGCGCCACCGTAGGGCAACTGGGCCAGCGCGCATTTCCAGCTCATCCACATCGCGAGCGCAGCAGTTTCGCCCATCGACAACGAAGGCGCGAAACGCGTGCCGCCCTTGGTCGGGCCGAGCGCGATGTGATGTTGGACCCGATAACCCTGGAAAGCTTTGGTGCTCCCGTCGTCCATGTGCACCGGCAACGTCACGGCGACGGCGCGTTTCGGATACGTCGCCCATTCGCGGTCGTCCTTGTCGATGTTCAAATAATCCGCGATAACGCGAAACTGCTCGCAAGCCATCTGGAAAACTTCATCGTCGTAAATCGTGTGTATCGCTGAATCAGCGCAAGACCGATCGTCCATGGGAAAGCTGCTATTTGCGCTGGTGAAGTGGCGTCGTCAACTCAGAAAGCTTTCGCGAGTGCGCGGACATGTTCGCGGCTGGGATAGCGCATGCGTCCCGCGTGCTGGTGAAGCCTGCTCTGAGCGAAGTCGAAGAGGCGTCGCGCCGGAACAATCTTTTTCGAACGGTCGCCACTAGCACAGAGTAGCCATCTCAGTAGAAAAGCCCGTAATCGCGAGGACGCGGTCACCAACACGCGTGATGCGTGCGCTACCCACTAGCGGACACTAAAGAGCAGCATCGACAAGCGCGTTTCAAATTCGGTATCGTCGCGTGCGACATGAAAATTGAAACTGTAGCTGTTCACGCGGGGCACGCGGTTGATCCCGCAACCGGAGCGGTCGCCGCCCCGATTTACCTTTCCACAACATTCGAACGCGACATCGAAGGCACCTACTCGCGCGGGTTCATGTACACGCGCAACGATAACCCGAATCGCCAAGCGCTGGAGCGCGGCGTCAGCATGCTCGAAGGCGGGGAAGCTGCCGCCGCTTTCGCCTCTGGAACCGGAGCGACCATGTCGATTTTGCAGGCGCTGACACCGGGCGATCACATCCTCGCACACATCGACGCCTACTACGGCACGCCGCGCTTGATCCGTGAAATTTTTCTGCGCTGGGGACTTCAGGCAGACTTCGTGGACATGAGCGATCTCGCAGCGGTGGAAAAAGCCCTTCGACCGAATACAAAACTAGCCTGGGCCGAAACGCCCTCCAATCCGTTGCTAAAAATTGTCGATCTCGCCGCCGTCGCGGAAATCGTTCACAAGAGCGGCGTGCTCTTCGTTTGCGACAATACCTGGGCGCCGGTGCTCCAGCGCCCCTTCGAGTTGGGGGCCGATCTCGTTCTTTATTCGACCACGAAATATTTCGGCGGCCACTGCGACGTGGCCGGCGGAATCGTCGTGACAAAAACAGACAACGAACTTTTTCAGCGGACCCGCGGCATTCAATATGAGGGCGGCGCGGTCCCCTCGCCTTTTGATTGCTGGCTGATTCTGCGCGGCATGCGCACCTTGCCATGGCGCATGCGCGCGCATTCCGAAAACGCACTGAAAGTGGCGGAGTTCCTCGCTCGCCATCGAAAAGTGGCGCGCGTCCACTATCCGGGATTGCGATCACATCCCGGTCACGAGATTGCAGCCAGACAGATGTCGTTGTTCGGTGGAATGCTCTCGTTGGAAGTAAAAGAGGGATACGACGCGGCAATGTCGGTCGTAGCCAAAACGAAAATCTTTATTCGCGCGACCAGTTTGGGCGGCGTGGAAAGTTTAATCGAGCATCGCGCATCCATCGAAGGACCGGGGACAACTTCACCCGAAGGCTTGCTGCGCTTGTCCATCGGCCTCGAAAACGCCGACGACCTGATCGAGGATCTCGATCACGCTTTAAGGTAGCGCATGCGTCCCGCTTGCGCTGGGCAAGCCGGAGGCATGGCCTACCTTGCCATTCTCCGCCGGAAAATATCGATGATGTCGTGCACCTCGCCTACCCGCAAGAGAAAAGCCGCGCCGAAAAACGCCGACGCGCCGCATCCGATCGAAACGAGTAGCGCAATTAATTTTTGCAAGAACCGCATGTCTGCCCACGCGCCGAGCCACCAGTAGTTTGCCGCCCAGCAGACCAGCGCCAGCAATCCGCCAGCGACACACAGTTTTCCTAGCGCCACGAGCATCTGGTGCGTTTCCAGCCTGCGGATGTGACGCCGCATCAAAGCGTAAAGCAAAAGGAAATTGATCGTGGCAACCAAGCTGGTGGAAAACGCAAGGCCGCGATGTCCCCAGCCTAGCCGGAACGTGAAAAGCCAGTTGAGAAAAAGGTTCGCGCCGATGGCGAGAAAGCTCACCACCATCGGCGTGTTGCGTTTGCCGACCGCATAAAACGCCGGCGTCAGCACTTTTAACACCGCATAGGAAACGAGGCCGATCGCATAAAATTGCAGCGCGCCCGCAGTCTGCCGCGTCATTTCGGCGGTAAACCGGCCGTGCTGATAGATCACGCTGATGATCGGCGACGCCAGCATCGCCAGACCGATCGCAGATGGAATGGTAAGCAAAAATCCCAGCCGCATTCCGCGCGCAAGAATCGCCCGGAATTCAGCCGTGTTTCCCAGCGCGGCGCTCTTTGAGACCAGCGGAAGCGTCACCGTGCCGATGGCGACTCCGAAAATTCCCAGCGGCAACTGCATCAGGCGAAACGCAATGTTAAGCCAGCTCACCGGCCCGTTGCCGAGACTGGCCGCAAATCCGCTGTTGATCAAAACATTCACCTGCACAGCGCTGGCAGCGATCACCGCGGGTCCCATCAAGGTCAGCACCGTGCGCACACCTTCATCGCGCCAGTGAAAATCTGCGTGAAATCTGTAGCCGACTTTCCACAGCGACGGGAATTGCCCGATCAATTGCCACGCGCCGCCGATGAGCGTTCCGATGGCCAGGCCCACCAGCGACCGCGCGCCGAAATGCGGATCGAGCCAGTAACCGATTCCCACCCCGGCAATGATAGAGCCGAGATTGAAGTAACTCGACGCCATCGCCGGCGGACCGAAAACGTGTTTGGCATTCAGCATGCCCATCACCAGTGCAGCCAGCGACACCAGCAGCATGAACGGCCACATAATCCGGGTGAGCAAAATCGTCAGCGCGGTTTTGTCCGGCGACCAGGCGCCCCAAGTCAAAAGCTCCACCAACTGCGGTGCGAACACGATGCCCAGCAACGTCACCGCGCTCATGAACACGGCCGTGAGTGTGGCGACCTTGTTCGCGAGGCGCCACGCCGATGGGTCGCCTTCGACTGCGATCTTTTTCGAGAACGTCGTGATGAACGCCGTTGAAAGCGCGCCCTCGGCAAACAAATCGCGCAACAAATTCGGCAACCGAAATGCCATCAAAAAAGCGTCGAGATTACGTCCGGCCCCGAACAACCCGGCAAACACCATCTCGCGAATCAGCCCCAGCACGCGACTCGACAGAATGGCGATGCCCACCACGCCCGTCGCGCGGGTGCTCATTCGCCGGTCGTCCGCCTCAGCCATCGGCGAACAAAGAACAGAGTCGGCAGATTTACGAAAGCAAAAACTTTGCAGGCTTTCTAACCACCCGCCTTCGTCTCGCTTCAATTTGTGTCTATTCGTCCGGCAGCTGCCGAATTCGTGGTTAATCGCCCTCAAGAGAACACGACGTGCGGGGACGCCATCGGGTGGACGGGAATCCCGAAAGGCTGAGCGGGAGATCGCGAATCAAAAGCGCCGGGAGGATTTTTACCCGCCTTCGGTCGCAGCGACCTTCGGCGTGGCTGGCCTCCCGGCGCTCATTCTTAAACAGCTTATTTCTTCGAGCGAACCCTGAAACTGGGACAAGTATCACGAATGTCGCACCCACGACGGCTGCACCCGTTGACGGTCACTCCGCCACCACCGCCACTTCTTCTGGTCGGCCGCGACTGTGCGACTGCCAGAGTGGTTTTTATTTGCGTACCAAAGATGTTCCCGGCGCGGGGGGGCTCCGCGGATTTTGCCATTCCTGGCAGATCAACCCGCGAAGCGCGCACGGAAAACATCTTTGGTTCTCCTCTTGGTTTGTTTTTCCTCTTTCACCCGTCAACCCAAGAACTGGGGCGAATTGACAGCGATTCTCGATGGTCGCCAAACTATGTAAAGCAATTGTGCATCGGGAAGAATCCCTGATCTTTGGATAAAAATCTCCCTAGGGAATTGCGGCTTCGCCGCGGTTGAACGGCTAAAGGGCGTACGGGGTGGAAGAGTTGTAGGGGATTTTTGACCAAGAATGGACACGAAAGCAAAACAGGGAGAACCACGGATGTCAGGCCAAATCCGAAGATGTGCTTGCGAATCACGTGTTGTTCCTGCAGGCCCTGCCGAACGAAATCAGCCGAATTTGCGGCGCGATATAGCGCAGGAAAGAAGCGACAGCTTCATTTTTCTCCCGAAACTCTTCTACTTTCTAAATTCTGCCGTAGATGCTGATTGCGATTGAGGCTAGGACCACAACACCATCAACCCCGCAGCCGAATCTGATCGACGCGCCATTGGTCGGCCATGATAATGCGGGATCGTGTTGAAAACATTGCTTCATTTTTTTGTAGTTACTGTCGGCAGCACATTGCTGCCGGTTGTCTGTTTCGGTGAAAGCTTCACGCTTGAGCAGGTGCTAAGTGCACCATTTCCCTACGGTCTGACGGGCGCGTCGCATGCAACGCGCGTGGCCTGGATCTTCGACAACAAAGGCGAGCGCAACATTTGGGTGGCAGACGCGCCGGATTTCGTGCCACGCCAAGTCACGCATTACAAAGGCGACGATGGGCAGCAGATCGCGAGCGTGCGGCTCACGCCGGATGGCAAAACGGTCGTGTACGCGCGCGGCAGCGAGGTCAACAAGGAAGGGACCTCGGCAAATCCGCAGAGTCTCGCGAAACTGCCCAAGCAGCAGGCGTGGGCGGTAAACGTTAACGGTGACGAGCCGCGGTTGCTGGGTGACGTTGGCTGCAACGAGGAAGAATGCGAGGATCTGCGGGTTTCGCCGGACGGGAAAAAGGTCGTCTGGCCGGCGAAGAAACATCTCTGGATCGCACCGATCGACGGCAAGAAAAAGGCAGAGCAGCTCGAGGACTTACTCGGCGAGAGCGACACACCGCGCTGGTCGCCAGACGGAAAGCGGATCGGGTTTCGCTCAAACCGCAAGGACCACTCTTTCATCGCCGTGCTCGATCTGGCAACGAAAAAGATAACTTATCTCGCGCCGACGACGAATCGTGATGCCGGCCCGGTTTGGTCACCCGACAGCAAACAGGCCGTGTTTATTCGCCAGCCCGGAATCGAATTCAAACGGCCGCTTATTCCTGAGTTCCCACGACCATGGGCGCTTTGGATTGCAGACGCGCAGAGCGGCGAAGGCCGCGAGCTCTTTCACAGCGGCAATGCGATGGAAGATTCGCTGCCGCTGTTCGCGTTTCAATCGCTGCAGTTCACGAATGCAGGCCGCATCATCTTCGCAAGCGAGAAAGACGGTCGAAACCACCTCTACTCGATCGCTACTACCGGTGGAGCTCCTCAGCTCCTCACGCCGGGCGATTTTGATGTCGAAGACGTGGCATTGAGCGCAGACAAGCGCAGCATCCTCTACACTTCGAATCAGAACGACATCGATCGCCGGCACATTTGGCGCGTCAGCGCGACCGGCGGCGAACCGAAGGCCCTAACGAGTGGTGAGACAATCGAGTGGAGCCCGGTCGAGACGAGCGATGGAAAAGCGCTGTTGTGTCTCGGCTCAAGCGCGACTTCGCCCGCCATGCCTTATCGCGTCACGAACAGCGGGCGCGAGTTGATCCCGAAGAATATGCTCCGGCTGAGTTCCCGGAAGCGCAGTTAGTCACGCCAAAGCAAGTGGTGTTTAAAAGCGACGACGGCCTGGAAATTCACGGCCAGCTGTTCACGCCAAAGAACCAGAAGGAACGCAGCCCCGCTCTCATCTTCACGCACGGCGGACCAATCCGGCAGATGCTGCTCGGCTTTCATTACATGGAGTATTACCACAACGCCTATGCGATGAATCAATATCTGGCGAGCAAAGGTTACAGCGTGCTCTCGGTGAATTACCGGCTCGGCATCATGTACGGCCGCGCATTTCACGAGCCGCCGCACTCGGTGTGGCGCGGCGCATCCGAATACCAGGACGTGGTCGCAGGCGCGAAATTTTTGCAAACGCTCGACAACGTTGATCCGCAGCGGATCGGTCTCTGGGGCGGATCCTACGGCGGGTTTCTTACCGCCATGGGCCTGGCGCGCAACTCCGATATTTTCAAAGCCGGCGTCGATTTTCACGGCGTGCATGACTGGGCGAGTTTCCTACCAATGTGGGCCGAGGAGGCAGAGGCCAAGAACGCCGCCCTTGCGCCAGACGCAAAAGAAGCGCGCGAGCTCGCGTTCAAATCATCTCCTGTCGCGAGCACTGCAAACTGGCGCTCTCCGGTGCTGTTCATCCACGGAGACGACGATCGCAACGTGCCGTTCCAGCAAACCACCGATCTGGTCGGAAAACTGCGCGCCCAAAACATCGCGTTCGAGGAGCTAATCATCCCCGACGAAATCCACGACCTGCTCCGTTGGAGCGATTGGGTCCGCGCCTACCGCGCCACCGCCGAATTCTTCGACCGCAGATTAGCTGCCTCGGGCGAACGGCAATAAGTTCTGCGGCGGTCCAGCCCTGCTCAGCCAACTGCCTCCAACTCGCGCATAGGTCGGGTAGCCGGCGGTGGAAGCGAAATCCCGTTCTGCTCAGCCGTTGCCACTGTGTCCTCCACGATTTCACACAGCTTCGCGTAAGCTTCGACAGGCGTTGCCCCATGGCAAACGCCACCAGCGGGGAACAAGTCGGGACAATAGCCGACGTACCCTCGGTCTTCCTCGCTCCAGCGGACAAACATTAAATATCGATCTTGCGTTTTCATGCTTGCACCAGCCTCAACGCGTTGCGCACCTGTTTCTCCTGATACGGCCGCACGTCATCGCCCTCACGCCCTGAAATTAGCACAAATCCGCGAAACTTTGGATGCACAAATTTGCGATGGCTGCCTTTGCCTCCCTGGATGCGAGTGAAACCCGCCTTCTCCAATTCTGATACCAATTGACGAATCTTGCGCGCCACACACTGAAGCTTGCCAGACGACAACTGGCGATGCCAGCTTCAATTAATTTAACGTTCGATGAATTTCCGCACTCGTGGATATTTCGGTGCTCCCTCAAGAAATCAAGAAATTCACCAGGGCATCGAACTGTTCGCCGATGGCGGACAGGCGTTCCTCTTTTGAAGGGCTTGCACGCCGTGCCGTTTCACAGGAAAATTGAGAAACATGAGCGAGTCGGTCGTCAAAATCGATCCAGAGATTATGAGCGGCGCACCGTGTTTTGCCGGGACGCGTGTGCCTATTCAGAATCTTATGGATTACTTGGAGGGCGGCGATTCGATCGATGAGTTTCTTGAGGATTTCCCAACAGTTTCTCGTCAGCAGGTGATTTCGTTTTTGGAAGAGGCGAAAGAAAGCGTTCTGGCGCGCACTGTGTGAACGTCCTGCTTGCATCATAAGCGGCTTACGTTCGATAAATCCAGAACCTCATAGTATTGTGAACTGGCGGTCCCCCGTGCTGCTGATCCATGGCGACGACGATCGCAACGTGCCGTTCGAGCAAACCATCGATCTGATCGAAAAACTGCGCGCCCAAAACGTCGCGTTCGAGGAGCTAATCATCCCCGACGAAATTCACGACCTGCTTCGCTGGAGCGATTGGATCCGCGCCTACCGCGCCGCCACCGAATTCTTCGACCGCAGATTAGCTGCACCGGCAGAAATCACCTCCGAAAACGTTCTTCGTTTCATCGCAGGTAAAATATGTTGCCGCTATCAGCTCTCAACTCTCACCTATCGCGTGAGGTAAATAGCGCCCTTGCCAAAAAAACTTTCGAAGCCGGTTAACTTTGGTGTTCTTTTAAGATGTGCCAGAGGTCTCCAAGGGATTAGTTGCCGATCCAAGCCGCCAAGCGGCAGGCACGATTCGCGGATTTGTCTTTCAATTGTGGCACAGCGTTCACGCATGGCTGGAGCTAGGCGAAAGACGAGCAGCTGTTTTTGGAGGGAGCCGAAGACTTCGATACAGTCAGTCCCTCTGCCGCGACAGCGAGTCAAACCAAAGCGACGGCGGCAAGCATCTCTCTTAGGTCGGATTCAGCGCTGCAAGGAATCCGGAATTATTGGCGCTTGCTCAATAAATGGCGAATCAGCACCACATTGATTCCACAAGGTTAGACCGGCATTCTCCCCGAACGGCGCGCCATGTGGTGCTGATTCGCCATTTATTGAGCAAGCTCGGAAGTTTCTCCTCGATAGGAAATACTTCGATGGCTCTCTCGGGAGTTTTCTCCAACAGGCGTCTCAACAGGAATTGTTTGACAAGCTTATTTCACGAATCTCGTGGGACGCAGCCCAACCAGAACACGGCAGCGTCGTCGACGCCATTAAGCGCAAGCTGGTAAGTCACGGCGACAAATATTCAGTCCTGCCTTCGGAAACAGAAAAAGTTTCTCACCGTCTATTCAAGGAGGTCGCGGAAGTCGCCAGTTCGAAAGGGTCTCGACGACTTACGCGCGAAGATTTCCTTAAAATTTTCGAGGAAGAAACGCACCGACCGATGCCTGTCGCCCAGCACCGAGCAGCCTTAACCGCTCTGACGACACTCGTAGGTGGTACCACGTTACCGGAGAGCAAGGTTCTACTTGTTGCTTCGTCAGTCATTCAAAAAGCTGTCCCTCCTTTACCTACAATTGCTTCGCGCGACGCTCTACTTCGCGAGCTTCAGGGGCGGCTTAACTCTCTAGGTTTTCTCGTCCTTCAGGGGTCGAGCGGAATGGGAAAAACCATTCTCGCCGCACTGTTGGGCAAAGACAAAAATAACTTGGGCTGGCTGATGCTTCGCGGCTTGTCCGGTCGCGAAGTCCGCACCCTCTTGCAGACAGTGTCGCAATTAATCGATCACGAATCCAAATTGAATTTCATCGTTCTGGACGATCTCGATCTCTCCCCCGGCGCAGCGGGCCATTATCGAGATGTCCTATCAGGAATAGTCTACACGATTCGTGCTCGGCGCGGACAATTGCTCGTAACGAGCCAGCGACATATTCCCACGAACGTCGCGCAAATGCTTGATGCTGACCCGACTTGCGAGTTCAACGTGCCAAACCTAACACGTGAAGAGCTCCAAGAGCTCGCACTAAAACTGGGCTGTCCGACTTCTTCTGCTGAGCAACACGCCGCGTTCGTCGAAATTCAGACAAACGGTCATCCTCAGTTGGCTCACGCGCGATTGCGGACGCTTTCGCGAGCAGGCTGGCCCAACGCTGCAAATACTGCATTCGCTTTGCCATCGAACGACTTGGCACAGCTCAAAACAGAAGCGCGTCAGCTAATTCGTGATCTTTCGCCGGGTGAGATCGAACTATTATACCGTTTAAGCCTCATTGGTGGAACTTTCCGGCGAGATCACGCCATTCGCGTGGGCATGCTTAAACCTGAAGTAACTTTATCAGCCGATTGTTTCGATCATCTCGTAGGGCCGTGGATAGAGCAAATTAATGAAAGCTATTATCGACTATCCCCCCTCCTGGACAACTCAGGGGTCGAGGTATGGCCCCCAGAGAAAGCTAAACGATTACGCGAGGTGATTGGTGGGGCCATTCTTGCGTGTGGCAAACTGAGCATGCTCGAAGTCAGTCGACTCGTGATGCTGGCGCTGCTAAGCCAATCTGCCGGATTAGCTATCACCATCGGTTCAATAGTCATTAGGCAATCGGCGAAGATTAAGAAGCAGATGGCCGAGCATCTTTCCTGGCTTGAATTCTTGCCGAGTGACAAGCCCATCTTTTCCGCCAGCGGTCTAGCAAACTGGACAATGCGAACTCTGCAACTGATGGGGCGGATTATCATGCTCCTCGCTTTACCGCCCTTGTCGCGGTTCTCGGCGCGTTAAACATCAAAATTTCGCCAAGTAAATTGGTACACTTAGTGAGCGAGATCAGCAGTCTTGAACCGAAAGTGCAAGATGTATTCAAGAAGGCGAACTTTCGACTTAAAGCATTTGGCCGAGAGTACCCCTTAGGAGTTTATGCGTTTGCTTTGATCGCTTATCGCTGCCACGACACGAGGTTCCTCGAAGAGCTACTTAAAGCAATCGGTGCAGCCGATGCTAAAATCATCGAATATTTTCGGGCATTTTTCGCGGATCTGCCGACCGCGTCTCGAATTTTGGTAGATCATGCGTGGTTAGGCGATGAAGACAAGAAAGTTGATCCAAAGGCTACCGCCGCAACAATGGAGCGGGCCATTGAATTCGGGCGAACAATCAAAATCCCGCAGTTAAGTGACGTTGCTCTGCGAGCACTGGTCGTCATTTGCGATGAATACTTGCACGATCAAGGTCGAGCTCGCGAGAGCCTTAAAAAGTTCCGGCCTCAAACTCCCTCTTATTTACTGAGGGATGAAGAAGCCACGCTTTTGCTGAATCAACAGCAATACGAAGAAGCCTTGAGCATCTGGGAAGAAATTTTGCCACAATGGAAGCTACCCGTTGACGCTGAAGGTAGCCCCCTTATAACCTTCGCTTGGCGCAAGGCGGGAATCGCGGCCGGGCTAGCAAATCGGTGGGAACGTGCTGGGCAATTGCTGTTGCGCGGTGCGGACACTGCCACTGAAATAAAGGATGACGCTCTTCGCGCGGCGTTACTTGCAGACAGCGGCTACGCCTTTTGGAAAGCGGGCGATATAAGAGTCGCAATCTCGCAATTGGCGGCGGCAATTGAACAACTTGATAAAATTCCGAACACCAAGGAAGAGCTAAGGGCCTTCAAGATCAGGAAGACCCTTGGTCAGACTCTAATACACATACATAACTCACTAGAAGGTACAAAACCCGAGGCTCACGCGTATGTTCCGCCGCTCGCTTTCTGCAGCGATCCCGGTCTTTCCGATAAGCTACGAGAACTGCCGGACTCCGAGCCAGAAATGCTATGGATGTTTCTAGTTCGGATAGAAACGCTCGCTCAGCTCGAGCCTGTTGTTTACAAGAAGGTGCGTTCAAAACTCGAATGTTCTAAGAACACTGCCGTGCGGCTGTTCTTAGCCGAGGTTGGCTTGATGCGCACTATTGAATCAGCAAGCACCGATGCTGTTCCAGCTGCAGCACAAGAGTTCGCGCGTGTCTTTCGTATTACAAAAACAAACGTCGTTACTGGCAAGCCGCCGCTGGTTCCATTAGAAGCATCAGCATTCGAAGTTCCTGCAACTTCAGACGATTTCGCATTAACGGCTCACGGCCTTTACGCTGCGATTGTGTACGGGTTTTGTCGGGCATCGGTTGATATCTCAAGAGTTCGACGCTGGAAAAAGTCGTCGAAAAAGCTGGCGACCGCGTCAGAGATAAGAGCGTGGGCGGATGACGCCGAACGCCTGATTTCGATTCCGGTTAGCGAAGCAATAGAAGTTCTTTACGACGCCAATGAGACCACAGCGAGGAGAACGTTAGCCGCGATCAATGTTGCGTCTGCAAGAACGGTTTCGCCGGAGCAGCTCTTCTACAGCCAGTTGATGATCTTATGGGGCCTAGCTGATAACCCCCTGCAACGTTTTTTGGGAGTCGAACTTGGAATCAAATTCAGCCAGCAATGGACCGAAAAAATCAAATTCACTGGCTTGCTAAAGAGCCCACGCTTAACAGTTCCAATAATCGAAAGAGCGTGCTCCGAAGCATGTCCGGGGATGCAAAAACCTGCTCGAATTCTCCTTGCTGTTGAGCCAGCTATTTCTCTCCAGATTCCCCAAGACGTACGGCAAAAATTGCAGACGTGGGCTCAACTACCACCGAGTGTTTAAAATCGCAGGAAAAGCGTGCAAAAAATAAGCGCATTTGGCTTGGTTACGGGGAAACGGATGTTCAGCTAATGCAAATGTAGAGAACCAGGATCGCGCAGCATTATTCATTTTCAGCTGCTCCGCTCTTGCCTGACGAGTGGAAGCGTCACGCCGGCGAGCGCGCGCTAGGCTCGCTTTCATTTGGCTTTGGCCGCCTGTAGAATTGTTACATGCGGAAAGAAATAGGGATTTTTTCCTTGCTGCTTTTACTCCCAGTTTTCTGTGTGGGCGCCAATTGGAAGAATTTCCGCGCCGATGCGAAGCGAATGGAAGAGAGGATCAAAGAGCTTTCCCAATTCGGAGCAGATCGCGAAGGGGGAGTGAGCCGCGTTGCGTTCAGCGATGCCGACGTTGCGGGTCGTAAATACATAAGATCTTTGATGGAAAAGGCAGGACTAAAAGTCCGTGTCGATGCTGCGGGAAACATCATGGGCCACAGGGAAGGGCGTAATCCGAAGCTTCCGGTAATTTTGTTCGGTTCTCACATTGACTCTGTTCCGCATGGCGGGAACTACGACGGAGATGTGGGAGTTCTAGGCGCATTGGAATGCATCGAAATCCTGAATCAACAAAACTTTTTAACCGCTCACCCACTGGAGGTCGTAGTATTTTCCGATGAAGAAGGCGGACTTACCGGAAGCCACGCAGTTGCCGGCGAACTTAGTCAGGAAGCGCTTCAGATAAAGAGTCACAGTGGAAAGACGATCGGAGAAGGAATTCGCTTCATCGGTGGCGATCGGGACAACCTGCAATCAGCCAAACGAAATCCTTCTGAAATCCTGGCGTATCTGGAATTGCACATCGAGCAGGGTGGAATCTTGGAAGCGGAAAAAATTAACATCGGTGTGGTAGAAGGAATCGTGGGAATCAACGTGTGGAATGTTACCGTCCTTGGGTTTGCCAACCACGCGGGAACAACGCCCATGAATCAGAGAAAAGACGCGCTCCTGGCTGCAGCAAGATTAGTTGAGTCAGTCAACCATATTGCAAGGAGCATTCCCGGCCGTCAGGTTGCTACCGTCGGAACGATTCAAGCTGAGCCGGGCGCTCCGAACGTAATTCCTGGGAAAGTAGTGATGAGTTTGGAGATTCGAGATCTGGAGAAATCGAAAATCGATCTGGTATTTGAAAAAGTAAAAGAATCTGCGGAAAAAATCGCCGCGGATACAGGCACGACAATTTCTTTCGCTGCGCTCGATGTAACTGCGGTTCCAGCGCCCACAGATCAAAGGCTTCGTAAGGTCATTCAAGAAGCAGCGACAGGTCTGGGGTTAACAACGAAGCTGATGCCAAGCGGCGCAGGGCACGATGCTCAGAATCTTGCGCGAATCGTTCCAATCGGAATGATCTTCGTTCCAAGCGTCGGTGGAATCAGCCATTCTCCAAAAGAATTTACAACCGCTTCGGATATGGCAAACGGCGGCAGTGTTTTGATGCGAGCAATTTTGAAGGTAGATGAAAATGGCTTGTAGCTTCACGTGAGTCGCTTCCGCCATTCCCGAAAACCCCGAAGACAGCGTAACCACGAATGGACACAGAGCGGCGGAGCCGCAGCCAAAGTAACTTAGGCTTCCAGCCTGACAGGTCGTGCAGGCTTCCCAGCCTGCTCGTGTGCGTGCGACCAGGCAAGATGCCCGTTCGACGAGACAGGCAGGATGCCTGTGTTACGCGCCACGCGGCTAGGCGAAAAATTTGCGCAAGCTTCGAAGATTTTTATCGATAGTGGTACGAATTTCAGCAAGACCATTCGTGTGAATGCGTGGTTAACTGCGTTAAAAAGAAACGTTCAATGAAGATGATTCTCGAGACCGACCGGTTACTCCTGCGGGAGTATGTGGAAGATGACGCTGAGGCTCTCTTCCGACTGAATAGCGATCCGGACGTGTTACGGTTCGTGCCCGATAAGCGGTTGCTTAATATAGAACAGGCCCGGCAGATGTTGATCGATCATCCCATCGCCGATTACCGAAAACACGGATTTGGCCGTGGCGCCTGCATCCTCAAAAGCACGGGCGAACAGATCGGCTTCGCGGGATTGAAATATCTGGAAGAACTGGGCGAAGTCGACGTCGCCTACCGCCTGATGCCGACTCATTGGGGCCAGGGCCTGGCGACTGAAGCTGCGCTTGCTTCGGTCCGTTTCGGGTTCGCCGATCTCGGCCTCAAACGGATCATCGGCCTAGTTATGCCAGAGAACGTCGCCTCGGTACGGGTGCTGAAAAAAACCGGACTCCGTTATGTCGAGACGGTAACGCTCTGGGGACACCGATTCTCAAAATACGTCATCAGCCCATAAGATCCGCTTTGAGATTCTTAATTCTTAATTTTGTCTTCTGACTTTCTTGCATTGGGAAAATGGCAGCCACGAATGGTCCCGCCTTCGTGCAAGGCTTCCATCTTCGCTGAAGCTACGACGCGACAAGATGGCGTGGCAGGCACGAATTTTCGGCTAGGCTAACCACGGAGTTGAAACTCGGTCATTCCCCAACTCCCTCGCCGCTTACCCTCGCGACTTTGCCTTCTATGTCGCTGATCCCTTCAGCTCCATTGCGCGGATGGCACGGATTTCTTGCGCCAACGGTTTCAAGATCGACGGTGACAGACCGCCGCTACAGTTTTTCTCTTTCCTGATTAGAGAACGCGGGGAAAACGGATGTTCAGCTTAATGCAAATGTAGAGGACCAGGATCGCGCCAAGTGTGGAGAAAATGAGACCGGCGGGATGAAATCGTCCGGTTGTCGGGTGCGAAAACATGTGGGTAACCGCGCCGCCGATGATCGATCCGATGATGCCGAGCACGATTGTCCAGAAAATCGTCATGTGCACGTGCATCACCGATTTCGCGATAAGCCCCGCGATCAACCCGACAATAATGTACCAGATTAAGTGAATCATAATTTTTCCTCCGTTGTTTGCCTGCAGAACGTTGCCGAGTATGGCCAGGGCTTTCACAATTGACCAGACTTTTCTCAAAAGAGAAAAGGATTAGCTCATGTGGTTCGAGCCGGTCGGGCGAAAACTAAGGAATAAGGATAAATTGTGTAGCTGAGCTTTTTCGTGTTAAACAAATGATATGGAGTTCACTGGTGGATGCGTTTGCGGCGGGACACGATACATGTTGAAGAGTCGGCCAGTTGCCTTGGTCGATTGTCATTGCATCGATTGCCGGCGAAGCGCCGGTGCACCCCATGTGGCGTGGGGATCAGTGCCGCGCCAGGATTTGGTCGTCACAAAGGGTGAACCGCGCAAGATTGCGTATGCGAATCGGATTCGTTCGTTTGCCACGTGTTGCGGCACGCATTTGTTTTTCGAGGACAATAAAGATTCCGACGCGATCGATGTGACCATCGCGTCGCTCGACGATCCGGCGCCATTTGCGCCGCAGAAGGCGATCTGGCTCGAAGATAAATTGCCCTGGGTCGTGATCGACGAGTCGATCCCGTCGTTCCCGAAAACCCCGAAGATTTCGTAACCACGAATCCGCCACGGCGGACAAGTTTCCACGAATAGACACGAATTTTCAGCAAGAGCATTGGTGTCCATTAGTGTGAATTAGTGGTTAGGTTCGGCAAAGGTTCGTCTCGGTGAGGCGCGATCGCCAAGTCGCCGCGGCGACTGCTCCCCAGAGTATTTGAATTCGCCCCCAGCAGTACTTCGGCGCCGCATGCACGAATCCGCGTCTGCGGGACGATTTCGGCGGCTCTTTTTTGAGTGATTTGAAAAGAAGGCATCCGGTCGGGGCGAAGTTTTCGAATTGTCAGCGACAATCTCCACTGGAGCTAACAAAGGAATATCTCATGAAAACAAAATCCTCTTCACAGTCCGGTCTCTTTAACCCGCGCGCCTTCGTAGCGTTTACTCTTTGTTGCGTTGGCGTCTCGCTGGCTATGGCCAGTTTCGCCGCAAAACCCAGGCCCGCCCCGATCAGCTTCGGGCATCCGATCATCAGCGGCATTGGCGGAGTTGGCTTCGAACAAGGCCTGCGGCTCGATCCTTCAAATACGAATCGCCTCTACACTAGCGTGCCCGGCTCACTCTCGTCGGACACGAGTTGGGTCTGGCATTCCCTCGACGGCGGAAAGACCTTCAAATGGGTCGTCGCCGCCACGGCTCTTGAAGGAAAGTATACCACCTGCGCCGGCGGCGGTGATACCGAAACTGGCGTGGACTCGGCGGGGCATCTCTACTTTGCCGACCTTACGCTCGCGAACTTCAGCACCTCGCGTTCGGACGACTACGGCGCGACGGTCACTTGCAGCAACACCGGCGTCCCAGATGCAGTCGTTGATCGCCAATGGTACACGTTCGACGGCGACCCGACCAACGGCGGCAGCATCTATCTAACGAATGACGAAGTCGCGCAGGCCCCCGCACAGTGCGGCTCGCCGACTAACTTCGGTCAGAATATCGTCGTCATGTATCGTTCGCCGCTGCCAGGCGGGGAGGCGACTGCTGGGATCGAATTTGGTCCGGCAAACAAAGTCAGTAACCCGCTGGGTTGCGACGAAGGCATTATGGGCAACAACGAGGTGAGCCCTGTCGCAACCACATTGGGCCAGCCCGACGGATCCGGCGGATTTGTGACCCTCCCGACACCGGTTAAGCATGTTTTCGTCGTCCACGATGATGCGCTCCTGAACAGGATTTTGATCGGCCGCTGCTTCCCGGTGGCGTTTGGTCCGCCTATCCCCAATGTAAGCGATCCAAGCGGCTTGAATTGCGTTGACCTGCCGGTGGCGGATCTCGGCTCGACGAACAAGACCGGCGCGAACTTTCCGACGATGGCGATTGACAGGGCGGGCAATCTCTACGCCGTGTGGGAGCAAGCGCCTATCAATGACAGCGGTCAGGTGATCGGTGACACCGTGCTCAAGTACTCGTTTTCCACCGATCAAGGCAACACCTGGGCGGCTCCAATCCAAATTGACACATCGGGTTCGCCCGTGGGCACCCTCCACAACAACGTGTTTGCCTGGACCGCAGCTGGAGACGATGGACGTGTGGACATTGCCTGGTACGGCACGCCCGGCGTCGCCCCGAATCCTTCTAATGGTCCCGACTCCTGCACTGGCTGCGACTGGAGCCTGTGGATGGTGCAGACATTGAACGGGCACGCTGCCACTCCAACCTTTACCGCGCCAATCCTGGCCAGCGAGCACTTTATCCATCGCGGCAGCATGTTTACACTCATTGGCGGTCAGAACGGCGACCGCACGCTCGGCGATTTTCTGCAACTGCGGATGGGTGCAAACGGTGAGGCGGAAATCGCTTACGCCGACTCGAATAATGTTGACGAACCCTTTGCCCCGCACGGCATGTTCGTCCGGCAGAACGGCGGCAACGGGTTATTAGTGGCAAGCTCGCCCGTGAACGTTGCGGGACTGACATCCTTCAACGCCGTGTCCGACCCGAGCGGCGACGGCAAGTATGAAGTAAACGGTCTTAGCAGCGCCAATATGCCTCAGCTCGACATCACCAACTCGAGCGTCAGCCTGCTCACCACGGCGCCTTGTTCGGCCGCCGCCCCTTGTTATCAGGTAGTGATGAAGCTAAACAACCTGTCTCTCGCGCCCACAACCGCTCAAGATCCGGACCTTGATTTGGTCTGGCTGACCCAATGGCTCGTTCCATCCACGACCGATCCGAATGGTGGAAAGAATTTCTTCGTCTATGGCGAGTCGTTCAACGGCGGCGCGCTACAGTGCTTTGCTGGCGAAAACGCCGCGCAGGCAGTCGGCGGCGGCGTGACCCTGACATATCCGGGCGTGACCCAACTGTCTGCCGCGAACTGCCTGGCGAGGACCGGCCGCAACGGCACGATCACGGTTGACGTGCCACTCTCCAACGTAAATGAGTCAGGTGCGATTGATAACCGCCTGCACGAAGTCACCGCCAGCACGATGACGCTTCAGCAGCCTGCCAACACCGTCCCTCCCGTCTTTGGCATTGGCGGCTCGCTGTTCAACCTGATTGACGTGGCCCAGGGATACACATTCGATCCCTTAAGACATTAATCCTGGATGCCGGCAGGTCGTGGTCAAGCGCCGCAGGTAACGGGAGGTGATTATGGCGGGCTAAATAAGGTGTAGGGTGCATCCGCGAACCGCGCAGAATCGCGCATCGAATCGGATTCGTTCTTTTGCTGCGTGTTGCGGCACGCATTTGTTTTTCGAGGACACCAAGGATTCCGACATGAACGACGTGACGGTCGCGTCGCTCGATGATCCGGATGCGTTTGCGCCACAGGAAGCGATCTTTCGTGAAGATAAATTGCCGTGGGTTGCGCTCAACGAGTTGCTTCCCTCTTTCCCGAAGACTGGCTAAGCAGCAGGTTGAGAGTTGATAGTGGCGTGTTGAGAGTGCAGAAAACACGCATGTCATTCGATCTTCAACCGCATCTGAAAGGCGAACTCATCGAGCTGCGCCCGCTTACGCCTGAAGACTGGGACGATCTGTTTGCCGTCGCGTCTGATCCGTTCATCTGGGAACAGCATCCGGAGAGCGATCGCTACAAAGAAGACGTATTTAGAACCTTCTTCAAAGAAGCACTGGAATCCGGCGGGGCATTCGTTGTCATTGATAAGAAGACTCAGCAAATTATCGGATCGACTCGGTTTTACGGATACGATCCGGTGAAATCGGAGATTGAAATTGGATGGACGTTTCTGGCGCGAAAATATTGGGGCGGGCGTTACAACCTGGAGATGAAAGAGTTACTGCTGGCGCATGCGTTCGAGTTTGTTGAGACCGTGTTCTTTCTTGTCGGACAAAATAATATTCGGTCACAAAAGGCCATGGAAAAAATTGGTGCAATCAGAAACGGTCTAGTGAAACGAGCGTACGGAAATCATCCGCCACATGTCAGCGTAAAGTACGTGATTAAGAAACCGCGGAAGGATTGATAGTTGATGGTTGAGAGTTGTGACGGACCGTGAGGATTGAGACAGGCACCATGATTATCCAGTTTGCGACCGCGAGGCGCGCTCGCCAGCACCGCGGAACGCGGGCAAAATCTCGCAGATTTTTTGTTGACGAATTTAGCGAATCCGTTATGTTTTATATCCCGCGAAAAGCGGATCCCGCAGGCGCGGGATGTTCTTCCGGGCTCAGGGTCGAGCCGATCATGGTCAGATTAAATGACGTGTGTCGGGCTTTGCCGTGTACCGGAGAGAATTGTGGATCTTTGACAGCATGGCTCCGAATCTTTCGGAGTGGAAACAAGTCAGCAAACATTGAATTGTGCGTTATCTGTCGATCTTCTTTGAAATCAAAGATTTAGATCGGACTCGCGTAAAGGGAATCGGTTTCCGATTCCCACGCGATTAAATGAAAGTCAGATCGGTCCCCGTTCTCACGGGGGCTTCAAACTTCCCCGAAGAAATTCGGGGGTCGTTTTTAACGGAGAGTTTGATTCTGGCTCAGAACGAACGCTGGCGGCGTGGATAAGACATGCAAGTCGAGCGAGATTTTCCGCTGTAGCAATACAGTGGAAGGTCTAGCGGCGAACGGGTGCTTAACACGTGGGCAATCTGCCTTAAAGTGGGGGATAGCTCGGCGAAAGCCGAATTAATACCGCATGTGATTAGAGTGGACATCCATTCAAAATCAAAGGTGGCGCAAGCTACCGCTTTTTGAGGAGCCCGCGGCCTATCAGCTAGTTGGTGAGGTAAC
>QHQA01000160.1 GCA_003219695.1 Verrucomicrobiota bacterium | reverse complement strand
GCGAGCGCGAGCGCAAGTTGGAAACTTGCGTTACTTTGTCGTCCGCGTTACCGCGAATTTGTCAGCGTGCGGCTGCGAATTATTTTTTCGTGCTGGGAGACAATCTTCGCGGTCCCTGCCGAATCAATAACTACCGTCCGCGTCTCATTGGCAGTCCCGACAATACGGCGATTAGTGGCTGGATTAGCAACTTCGAATGCGACTGGGAAGGCGAGTTGATATCGGGATCCGCTCAGCGGTTTGACATCGACCCGGCCGGCGATTTTCCATTTGGTGATTGGCCAGCGATCGAAATAGTGCTGCAAATTCTCTCGGACTGTCTGATTACTAACGATCCCATTATCGAGCAAATCGACGTGGTCAGCGTAGAACGAAACGAGAAGCTCGAGATTCTGGGCGGAGATCGCATCAATTTCCCTTTCAGGGACTGCTGCGACCACCTCCGGCGGAATCGTAGCGGCCACGCAGCGAAATCAAACGGCGACGTGCGAAGGTGAACGACTGACTGCAACTGCGCTTCTCTTGCTAGTCCTGCCAAAGAAGGTCCTGCAAAACCTTGATCCGCTGCTGCATCAATTTGCTTTTGTCTGTGAGTGTTGGTGCTGCGACGAGTTGCTTCAACCACTCGCGTTGCTCATCTTTTAATCTCGAAAATCGCGCGGCTGGCAGGAGGATGCGGTCAGCGGCATAGACGTTGTTTAACAACTCATCGAGCGCCTTAAAGCGTTTCTCTTCCGACGGATAGGCCTGTTCGTTCGCGCGAGCGGCGGCATACTGGGCCGCCGCCTCCTCTTTGCTTGATGCGACAGTGTATTTTTCAGGATCCTCCGCCAGCGCGCTTTCTATCGCTTCGTGTTCCTTGAAAGTCACGCGCCGCACGTTGACTGCGCCCCACCTCTTCGAAGGAATGTCGAAGGTGCCGCGAAACATCGCGGAGCTTTTCGTCTCTTCGAGCTGCCTCGCCGGTACAGTAGCGCGCACCGCCACCTTGGGGCCGGGCTGGAAACGAAAATAAAAAGCGACCCAGCCATCGGTCGGGTTGATCGCGACTATTCGTTTCATCAGGTCAGCTCGCTGAATCGACTGGCCCGATCGTTCAACGAGGTGCACTCCATACACACCATAGAGCCAATGTGCCTCCAGAACCAAGCAGGCGCTCGAGTCGTTCAACCACCGCGCGCTAAGACTACGGCTATTCATACGCTCGAAGTAATCCACGCCTTTGACTTCTCCGATCACCTTGTGCTCCGGAATATTCGCGAGAAATACCGCGCGCTCCTCGTCGTCCCGGCCTGCTTCATAACTTTGGACGATCAGGGCGTATTTGCCGTCGGGTGACGTGGTGCCTTCAGCCACGACATACGTTTTCGGCCAATCTATCGCGGCGGCTGATCCGCACGCGACGAACGAGAGCAGCGCGCTAATGACCAATCGTTGGGCGTCCATGGATGAGATCATGGGCAATCGAGTGACGCGATGCGAGCAAGATCGCGCGGCGTTAGGTGACGTTTCAACTGCCGCTTGACCGCCGTGCGAAGACCGGCGTGTAGGTGGATCGCGTTGTCCCGAACGCGACGTTAATGGGTCGAGCCTCTCTTGACCGCTCCACGCGCGCGAGAGAGAGGAAGGGAACAGCACACCAGCGCCTAGACGCAAAGCAACACAGCCATCAGCGCTTTAAGCATCGCGTAAAACCGGCGGCAACTCCTCATCGTCGGCCATGACTAGCAAAAGATCGGAAAAAATGGAAGCCATTTTTCATCCTAGCTTCAGCCAGCAAAACAAGGCGATTAGCGCGTCCATGTTAGCCAGGTTCACCGCGCGGAGGTTTTATCGTTGCTGGTAAATTATGGAAGCTGGCGGGACGAGTGGCACGTGCTGTATTCTTTTGATTAAAATTGATCTCAAAAATTCTCGATTACACCGACACCGGTAACTAAGGGTATCTGCCGAACAAGTAAGGTCACGGAATGTTCGGACGCCACGGCGCGCGGGACCAAAAAGTGCCGGCCCTCGTTGTTTGAAACGCGATTTTGGGGCGACGCATGCTTCCGCAATGTTTTTGGCTGCGATAGGTGACGAACAAGTTCAATCTTTCGGCGCAATCTACCGCTTTTTCGGCGCCGTAATAATCACCGTTCGAGGCTGCATTGTCGGCATGTAAACATCCCACGCATTGTCATGAAGATCGGTGATTAGCCAGGGATGTGTCATGTAGGTATCCTGAGTGTAAGACTCCGAAGGTTTCAATTTTTTATACAAGACGCGCTCACCATTGTAATCGAGCCAGTACACTTTGAGTGGTTGTTTGCTGCGATTCACGAAAGTAATTCGGGCTTTCACGTTCCCCGTCTCTGATTTCAGACCTTTCTCTGAAAGCGTCTCCTCAGAGGCATCCGGCTCTCTCGTGATCTTTTCGTGTTGCGAAATGATCTTTTTATTTCCGGAAGCATCCGGTGCGAGAATCTCAGTTTCGACAGCCGTACCCACGACACGCTTCTTTGTCGCCGGATTACTTACTTCAAAGTTAATTGCAAAAGTGACGTCGTATTTTGCTTCTGGGGTGATCCGCGCCGTGCGGGATTGCATTGTCCCATTCACCACCTTCCATTTCACTACCGGCCACTTATCAAAGTATTCTTGCAGCTCTCTTCGCACCACATCGCGACTCACCTTGCCTGCGTCGAGATAATCGACAGTATCTCCATATACCGAAATGAGCGTATCCAGATCGCGAGCCGACATGGCGGCGATCTGTTTCTGGATAACGTCAATGCCGTATTGAATGTCCGAATCGGACGGGGGTGTAACATCACTTGCGATAGGCGCGGGCTCTGTGGAACTGACTTGAGCATTCGTTATTGTTGCAGCTTTGGTTACGTGCAGCTCCGCTGTTTGCCCGTTGGTAATGAGATAATCCTTTCCCTCGTTGGTATAATAAACGCGCGTTTCATCCGGCGAGGCGCAGAGGCAGGCTAGATCATCATTTTCCCCCAGCGGCTTCAGCCCTTCCAGAAGCTCCTTCCATCGAGTCAGCTCAAACGCAGCGACTTGTCCCATGCCTGAAGCTTTTTGTTCTTTCGGCGGAGGCCGCGGCACCTGGAACATGGCACCCCAGCCGGAGCCACCCATGCGAAACAATTGCACATAGACGGAATCTTTTACCGGCGCGATCTCGGAGACTCCCATTCCAGCCGGCGTAGTGTTCGCTGTTTCGAGGTAGGCTAAGGGCAAATAACGATCAGCCGTGAGTGAGTATATGCCCTCGTTCTTCTCAATCCGACCTGACCACAAATCGCCGATCTCCGAGTAGAAGAATGTGCCATCGGCGGCGAACACAGGCGAGCTAATGGCATCGTGACGCCGCACGTAAACCGAGACTAGCCCATTCTTGTATAGAAAGAGAGGGCCTCTTTCTCCGGTCCCTGTTACGACAATCGCGTGGCTCCGCGGATCGTAGGCGATGCGCCAGTAGCGGCCGCCTTTAGGCGACCCGCAAACCTTGGTCAGGCGATTACTACCGGGGTCAAAAGTCCAGATGTTCTTTTCTGTAACACAGAACAGCTTGTCACCATCTGACCGGGTAATACCGAGCAGCGGTTGTTGTGAGGGCAACTGGCTCAGGGAGATTGTCCGACTGGTTTGCTCGGTCAGGTTGATTTCGCGCAACACCTGTTTGTTATCAGCGTTCCCGATGGCGTAAACGCGCTGGCCATCGTTGGAGAACACCGCGTCGCCGGCGAGACAACTCCCCGCGCCCCAAAAGGCCAGCAGTGCCGCTGTTAGGATCAACCGGAGATAGGCCGATTCAGCATCGAACGTATAGTAATTCATTTTCGCATGTGATTAGTCTTTAGGCGCCAGCGAGGCTACCAAGTTTTCAAAGCGCGGGTCGCGGCGCAGCGAATCCCAAAACGGATGCAGCTTAAGGAAGCCATAAGTCAGGTAATTCGGCGACCGTTCCACTTTTTCTATTTGCTCGATCGCGAGATCCTTCTCGCCTAACCAGGCATAAATCTGTGCCAGATTTACCTCAAAGGCCGAACCATCAAGTGCGTCTTTGCTGATGGGCATGAGGTCGCAGGCGCGTTCGCCTTCGCGGATCGCTTCCTCCTTTCGGCCCAGTCCAGCATCGATCATCCCGAGCACACTGAGAGCGGCGGGAAAATCAGGTTGTTTCGCCAGCGCTTGCTCGACTTCGGCGCGCGCCGCTTGGAACGCCTGGCGCGCTTTCGCAAAGTCCTTTCGCCAAAGCGCGACCGCGCCTTCCCAATAAGCGCGTGGACACATGAAACCATTGAGTAACGTTCCTTCAGGTGGCGTGTGTTCCAACGCTTGAAGGACAACGGCTTCATTGCGCTCGCACATCGTGGAGAAAACGTCCGCGATATCGGAAATGACTGACGGGTCCTCGGCGACGATTCTCGCGAACGTTTCCTGCATCGGCCTGACATCGGCGTAAGCGTCGAGTGCCACGGCGGCCCGAGCCATTCGAGTAATGGGATCGCCCGGGATGATGCTGAGGGCGCGGTCATATGTTGCGGCCTGCTCCTTGTAACGACGTTGCGCCTGGTAAGTGATGGCAAGCTGTTGAAGGATGAGATAATTGCGCGGATCGAGCTCCACTGCGCGCTCCAAGTCGCGCGTCGCTTCGACCCATTGGCCCTGCCGTCGTTTGATGTAACCGCTGTAGGCGTACACATCCGGATTATTCGGCAAGCTCCGCCGAGCAAGGGTGAGATCGACCAGCGCTTTCTCGTAATCGCGAAAGGCTCGGTAATAGTAATCTGCCAACGCGAGATGCGCTTCGCCGGATTCCGGTTGCAAGCGTAGCGCCGCTTGCACCGCTGCATTTGCGCGATCAAGCCGCGCCAGGGTGTGATCGAATCCCTGCCAATAAATTGTGGTGTGAATTTTCGCCAATAGGCAAAATGCAGCCAGGAACTGCGGATCGCGGGCGCTTGCTTCATCGAGCAACTCGGCCGCCTTTGGGAGCTTGACCTTGGCGTGGACGGTGTCGGTGGTGTCGGCGTAAAGCGCAAGCGCACGGAGATAAAGATCGTAGGCCGCCAGATCCGTGGTGGCCGGTTTATCGAGCGCATGTTTTTCGCTCGGCGAGATCTTTGCCCGGAGTTGATCCACGATTTTTGTCGCGATCTCCGTTTGAATGGCAAAGATATCGGCCAAATCGCGGTCGTACGTTTGCGCCCAGACGTGGGTGTCGTTGCGTGCGTCAATGAGCT
>QHQA01000159.1 GCA_003219695.1 Verrucomicrobiota bacterium | reverse complement strand
GCCGAGCACGGCCGCAGCCATGATGGAAGTTGCTACCAGGATACGCTTACGTCCGTCGCGGCTGGCTCTAGCTTGTTCACGTTTTGCTTGCCTAATCTTCCCAGGAACATCCGCGTTTCCGATGCTGTCGCCGTAAAGGTTGACCAGCGAAATTCGAGCGCCATGCTTTACCTCGCATTCGCCTAACTCGTGTAAATAAGGTCGCCAGCGTGCGTAGTGCTCGAAATCTTCGGCGACGTGTTTGGAAACCAAAATGTGACCGGCATCGCCGCAATCCATTACTCGTTG
>QHQA01000158.1 GCA_003219695.1 Verrucomicrobiota bacterium | reverse complement strand
TGCTCCAAACCAGCGGCAGCCTCGGCTTCCCGGCGAAAACGTTTCACGTGGGCTTTGCTGGCCCACTGACCAAGGTTGATGACCTTTAAAGCGACGGTCCGGTTAAGACTCTTCTGCCGGGCTCGAAACACCACACCCTGTCCGCCGCGCCCAATTTGCTCAAGCAATTCGTAATCGCCAAAATCCATCAACATCGACGAGGAGCCAAGATCGACATTTACTTCACGCTCGGGCTCGACTGGGCCGAGACCCGCCTGTAGCAAACACGCGCCGCAGGAGTGCTGGGGCGAATCAGGCGGAATGGCTGCTCCGCACTTCGCACAAAATTTGACCGCTGTGATTCTCATCGAGCGCGCATTCCCTTCTTTCAAATACTGCACGGAAATTCTCCAAAGGTTACGAGCGCAACGTGGCTGCGTATTTACGAAAGACTCTAATTACACTTCTCACTTCAAATGGATGAGACACGAATTTCACGAATTCACACTAACGTTCCGATGGTTAACTCATGCTAATAAAATTCGTGACAATTCGTGTAATTCGTGTCTTTACGAGCGTAACGCGGCGATGAGATCGCGCAGCTCATCTTCGATCTCGGCCGGTGTCGCCACCGTGTGCGCGACTTCCTCACGCAACAGCTGTCGGTAACGCTGTCGCAGTCGATGGAAAGCCTGTTTGACCGCGTTCTCGGTCATGCCAAACTCGCGCGCAATTTCCGCTTGTGACGGTCGATCCGGTTCGTCAGAGAGCAATGTGTTCAACCGCTCCAGTAGCGGCGCGTTAGGTGATCTCTGGGATTCCTCGCGCAAGCGTGCGAACACCCGGTCGAGTACAGTGAACGCCCAGCGACGATCATAAAGCAGATCGGGGCTCAGCATGTCGCCGCGATCGGAGTCGCTAGAATCATAGGATTCGATTTCGTCGAGCGGAATCAACGTTCGACCGCCGCCACGTTTGATGGTCGCCGCGTCACGGCGCTCGTTGGCCATGAAATGCTTGAGCGAAGCCAGAAGAAAAGAACGCAATCGACCCTTTTCCTGTCGCACAGACTGGAAATCTTTGCGCTCTAAGATCAGCGCGAAAAACCCCTGGGTGATATCTTTTGCCTCCTCTGGTTTAGCACCCTGTCGCCTAACGAAGCCATAAATAGGCCGCCAATAGGTGCGGCAAAGATTTTCCAATGCTGCCTGCGCTGCCGGCGATTCAGCTTGTGCCTCCAAGACCACGCTCCAGTGCGTCGTGGTAAACGCCCCCGCGCCGGTAGAGGCCGAACCAAGCGCGCCCTCCGAGGTCACGTCATCGGCAGCAGCGTTCACACTGTAATCACAGTAAAAAGGCGTGCCGAAAGCAAGCCTGCAGATTGCCACAAGGAGCGACTGTAGCCGGAGGCGCTGACTCCGGCGGCCGCGGTCAGCGCCCGCGGCTACAGCTACGCTGGCAATACCGTTGAGAGCGTCACTTCGCTATCGACGGTTTCCTGAACGACATCTTCCACAGTGGCACCGACTTTTGATCCGTCGCGACCGACGATCCAGACCTGCTGGCCTTGCTCGAACGGGCCGCGCGCCATCACCTTAAGCAAAATGCCCTCCTCGGCTGCCGGATTATCCAGCACCTCGACGCAGATTGCATCGGTCTTTCCGAAGTCTGCCTGCAAAGTCAGTTTGTCATCAATTTTTGGCCTTTGCATGGACGCCAGCCTGCCAAGTTCCCGTTAGAAATAATCGCTCCTCGCTCCCCTGCCGAGCGTGTATGCTCTCACAAAGGGATCATTTCTCTAACGTGTCTCAGCCAGTTCGCGCGGCTGTGCGACGCACGGTTTGGTTTTGTCGCGCTTAAGTACAAGATACAGAAACCAAACGATGAAACAGTTCGCCAGCAGAATGAGCGCGCCCACCAGACCCGGCTCATGCCAGAGATGGCGCACCTCAATTGGAATCAGGGCCGCAGTCGCAAAAATCATGAGCAACTCGGCCCAGCGCTGCTGCATATAAACGCCAATTCCTTCGGTAAAAAGAACCGCCGCATAAAAGAGCGCCAATAAACCCGTGGCCCGCAGCGTACCGCCTGCGAGCACCACTTGCAGTTTGTGGAGCAAATAATCGACCGCTCTGCTGTGCTCCAGCAGGATTTCGTCCGCAGTCCAATTGGACAGCGCATCCATCCAGCGAGTCCGCGCGTTGAGGAAAACCAGCGAAACACCAAGCAGAAGCAGCAGCGCGCCCTTACCGATTTTGAAGAGCGCGATCAGCTTGAGATAACGAACACGACGCGCGCCGTGCAAAAAGGCAGGCTCGTGCGGGGGACTACTCATTCTTCAACTCTTCGCCGAAACCCGGTCATTGCGCAATGATCGGAGTTTCGCGGCAGCAAATCTCCAGCTTGTTGCCGTCCGGATCCTCAAAGAAAAACGCGTAATACCCGGGGCTGTAATCCGCGCAGATTTCCGGCCCTTCCAGCGCCCGCCCGCCTGCTTCGCGCACTAACTCCGCCAGCCGGTCCACTTCCTCGCGCGTATCCGCCCAGAACGCGATACGCGTGCCATTTGGTCGATGGTTTTTGTCCTCGGTGAAACCAAAAAATTCCGATGGTTTGTCACCGCCGGCAGAATAGAACGTATGAAAATCTCCGAGAGGCTGATCGCCCGACTGTATAGCGGGCGCCGGCTCAGGTCTTTCGTGAACAAACCCAAGCTGCGGCAGAAATTTTCTGTAGAACTTTCTTGCCGCTTCCATGTCTGTCACCCGTAAATCGACGTGATCAAAGCAACGCGTTTTCATTTTGTGATTCTCGGGTGGTTCGCGTGGCAATTCAATTGTTGGCTATGCAGAATCCTTTTGCCGAGTAATTGAATGCGCTGCGCACAGCTTTGTCACAATTGACACGTGTTCTTTTCTTCTTACGAACGCTTCTGAACAGAGGCCTGGCGAAGACACCACCGTTACCCGGCGATGAGCGGACTTTCCCGGCAGCAAATTTCCAGCTTGTTGCCATCGGGATCTTCGAAAAAGCAGGCGTAATAGCCCCGGCTGTAGGCGCGACAGAGCTCTGGGCCCTCCAGATTCCTCCCGCAAATTTTTCTCACGAGCCGGGCGAGCTGGTCAACCTCTTCACGGGTCTCAGCCCAAAAAGCGATTCGCGTACCGTTCGGCTGATGGCGCCGATCTTGCGTAAAACCGAAGAACGCTTCCGGCTTGTCTCCGCCGGCGGCATAGAAGATCCCCCAGCGTCCGCTCGAGCGGTCACCGATAAAACCGAGCGCTGGCAATAGCTTACCGTAAAACTTTCTTGCCGCGGCCATGTTTTTCACTCGTAAATCGATGTGATCAAAGCAACGCGTTTTCATTTTATGATTCTCGTATTTGTTTTGTCATTCGTCATTAATCCTTCCGAAATCGCGCCAAGATCGGCTTAAGCTTTTCCACCGTCGCTTTCGGCCAAAGCTTCCGATCCGTGACCACAGCAGTATCCAGAGCGAAGTGCTCCGGCCAGTTCGGCTCCGTCGGAATGCGCGGGACCACATCCAAAATTACTTTCCTCGCCGTTTCGGCATTCGCGATTAAATGGCTCAGGACCGTTTGCGCCGAGACCGGTTCTTCTTCCACTTTCCAGCAATCGTAATCGGTAATCATCGCCATCGTCGCGAACGCAATCTCCGCTTCGCGCGCCAGTTTTGCTTCCGGAAGATTCGTCATCGCGATGACATCAAATCCGTTGCGACGATTGAATTCCGATTCCGCGCGTGTGGAGAACGCAGGCCCGTCCATGTTCACGTAGGTGCCGCCATTGTGAACTGTAACGCCAAGCGACCTGGCTGATTCGGCGAGAAGATTGCGCAGTTTCGTGCTGATCGGCTCGGCGAAAGCGACATGGGCCACTATGCCGTCGCCGAAAAACGTGTGAGCAGTACGGTTGCCGGTGCGATCGTAAAACTGCGAAGGCAGAACTACGTCACGCGGCGCATATTTCTCCTGCAGACTGCCTACTGCCGCTACCGAGACAATCCAGCGAACGTTCAATGAGCGGAGCGCGTAGATATTGGCCCGATGATTGATTTCATGCGGCAGAATCCGATGACCGCGGCCGTGGCGCGGCAAAAAATATACCTGACGCCCGCTGATTTTCCCGCCGACAAGGAAGTCTGACGGCGCGCCGAAGGGTGTCTCGATCTTGTGCTCGGTCGCATCCCGCAATTCCTCCATTTGGTACAGCCCGCTGCCGCCGATAATGCCGATTGCTGGAGTTGCTTCGTTCATGCGCGCTGCGATTTAAGACACGAATTACACGAATTGTCACGAACCTCGTAACGGTTTAAGGAATTGTCTGAGTTCGTGAATGGAGCTGAGGGGATCAGCGACATAGAAGGTAAAGCCGCGACCGGTAGCGGCGATCGAGCGGGGAAGCGAGCGAGTTTCAAATTCGTGTCGCGTCTTGGACGAAGATGGCCTGGCCGTGTATTGTTTTTGCTCGTCATGCCGAAATTTTTTATCAAAACCTATGGTTGCCAGATGAACGAGCGCGACTCGGAACAAGTCGCGCACTCGCTCGTCGCGCGAGGCTACGAACGCGTCGCGCACGAGGTGGACGCCGACGTCGTGCTCCTGAACACGTGCAGCGTGCGCGATATGGCTGATCAAAAGGCGCTTGGTAAAATGGGAATGCTGGGCCGCATGGCCAAAGAACGGCCGCACGTGGTGTTCGGGTTCCTCGGCTGCATGGCTCAGGCGCGCGGCAATTCGTTGCTGAAAGATTTACCGCATGTCGATCTTGTGGTTGGGACGCAAAAATTCCATCGGGTAGCGGATTATGTGGATGCATTGGTAGCGCGGAAGAAAAGCCGGGGGTCGGAGAACGACCAACGCTCAACGTCCAACGCCCAACGTCCAACGGAAAGCAGGATGGATGATCTGCGCTTTTCGATCGTTGATATCGCTGAAGAGACCGGCTCGCAATCGACCATTCGCGATCAGCAACTCGCGCCGAGGCAGGCGACAGCGTTCCTTTCCATCATGCAGGGGTGCAACATGCATTGCACATTTTGCATCGTGCCGCAGACGCGCGGCGCGGAACGTAGCCGTTCGATCGACGAGATCGTGGCTGAGGTGCGCGATCTCGTTTCCCGTGGCGTCAAAGAAATCACGTTACTCGGGCAAATTGTGAATCTTTACGGTCGTCACGAATTCCCGAAGATCGACACCAAAAGCCCGTTCGTGCAATTGCTCGAAGCGGTGCACGACGTCGATGGGCTCGAACGTCTTCGTTTCACTTCGCCGCATCCCATCGGTTTTCGCGACGACTTAATCGATGCAATCTCGCGCTTGCCGAAGCTGGCCGAGCACGTTCATCTGCCGTTGCAATCGGGCTCGAACAAGATTCTCAAAACGATGCATCGCGCCTACACGGCAGAAAAGTATGTCGATCTTGTCCGGCAAATTCGCTGGGCGCGCGACGGCATCGCGATTACCACCGATATCATCGTCGGGTTCCCTGGCGAAACCGAAGACGATTACAAACAGACCCGCGATTTGGTCGAGGAAATCCAATTCGATAACGCGTTTGTCTTTCGCTACTCGCCCCGACGCGGCACGCCTGCCGCGAAGATGCCGGATCAAATCGATGAGCGCATAAAGCAAGAGCGCAATCAGGATTTGCTCCGGGTCGTGAACGAATCGAATCGCCGTAGTCTCGAACGCTTGGTGGGAACCGACGCAGAAGTTCTCTGTGAAGGGCCAAGCAAAACCAACCCGGCGCGTTTAATGGGCCGAACACGCACTAATAAGATTGTCGTATTTGAGGGTCGCGACGAACTGATTGGAAAACTCGTCGATGTCCGAATCAAACGCGCCAATGGATTCAGCTTGTACGGCATGCCGGTTAGAGTAGGGCATGCTTCAAGCTTGCCTTCCTCGGAGCGCAAGCTTGCCAGATCGGATTCGTCCTGCAGCAAGCCGGAGGCATGCGCTACTCTGGCAACTTTTTGAGTTGCGTCCGCCAGATCGCGAGTTGAAAACTTGCGCCACCTTATCCAAACTCACACGCCATCAGTGAACTTCGACGCATGATTTACCATCTTTCTTTACACAGCGCCGGAATCATCGCCGGCGCATTTCTCGTCTTACTCGGCTTGCTCGGATTTTCCAAACCGGACTTCGCCAGTGTAATGAAACGTTTTCCGCGCTCCTACGTTGTGGGGACCGTTCTGCTTACCGTTTGTCTGCTTTGGACTTTCTGGCTGCTCTACACCATCCCGATGGGTGAATTCTCCGCGTTCCGGCGCCCGCTCCTCATTGCGTTGCCGATCGGCTACGTGCTGGTCCTGCGCTTCGTCGATGAATTTCTCGCCGTACGCGCTCTTGGAATTCTTTGTTTGCTGGCTGCCGAACCGCTGTTGGATGCCGCCTTTCTGCGCTATGAAACCAGCCGGCTGTTTGTGACCGTCTTCGCCTATTTGTTGATTCTCGCCGGTTTATTCTGGGTCGCGGTCCCTTACATCCTTCGTGATCAAATCAACTGGAGCGCGCGTAGCAGTTTTCGCTGGCGCTGTCTGCATGCGGTTGCGTTGATTTATGGCGGTGTGATTCTCACCTTCGCGTTTACGCGGTATTAGACTTGTAGCGGCGGTCTGTGACCGCCGACGCACGCACGGAAGCATCGTTTTCGAGCATCGCTACAGTAGAAGATGAACCGCATTCTGATAATCCGCGGTGGCGCGATCGGCGATTTCATTCTGACTTTGCCGGCGCTCAAGGCGCTGCGGGAAGCGTGGCCACACGCGCGTATCGAAATCCTCGGCTACAAACACATCGCCGTGCTTGCGGAGAATCGGTTTTACGCGCGAGCGGTGCGCTCGATCGAATACGGCTCGCTCTCCAGCTTCTTCGCCAAAAATTCGGAATTGCCAGCCGACCTCGCAAACTATTTCGCGAGCTTCGATTTGATCATCAGTTATCTGTATGACCCGGACCGAATTTTTGAAAATAACCTGTGCCGATGTGGGGTGGAAAATCTGGTTTGCGCACCGGCTAGGATCGACGAAACAGCCGGCCACGCAGCGCGCCGGCTCGCGCGACCGATCGAAGACTTGGGAATCAAAGTTCTCGATCTTGCTGAAAAGATTTTTCCCTTAGCGGAAGATCGGCAGTTCGCCGAGGAGTTCCTCCGCGCTTTGCAACAGCCGATTGTGGCGATCCATCCGGGAAGCGGCAGCAAGGAAAAGAACTGGCCGCTGGAAAATTGGATCGCGTTGTTTTCAAGAAGCGGCGATTTCTCAATCGGTGGAAAATGTCCTTCACTGGTCGTGATTTCGGGTGAGGCGGACAACCCACAGACCGAGCGATTGAAACGCGAACAGACAAATCGAGAGATCCATTTCGTAAAAAACTTGCCGCTGCCTCATCTGGCCGCAGTGCTTGAGCGCTCGATCTTCATTGGGCACGACAGCGGAATCTCGCACCTCGCCGCCGCCGCCGGGGCAAACTGCATTCTGCTCTTCGGCCCAACGGATCCTGATGTGTGGGCGCCCAGAAACAAAAATGTACGAGTTCTCAGGCCGGAAAGCCGCAAGCTCAGCGATCTGGAAGTGGAGCACGTCAAAATTGCTGTAGAGGCAGCCGTGTCGGCTGCGACGATTTAGGCTCCGCAGGCGACACGCCTGCCGCTACAGCGAACGAAGGTTCGTGGGAGACCGCGTTCCCCTCCCTTACTCTTCGTAGCCGTCTGGAAACTTCTGATGCCAATTCCAAGCGCACTCGATGATGGCGTCGAGCGACTGGAATTGCGGTTGCCAGCCCAGCTCTTTTTTGATTTTTTCCGATGAGGCGATGAGCCGCGCTGGGTCGCCGAGTCTGCGCGGTTTTTCAATTGTCTCGATCTTTCGCCCTGTGATTTTGCGGGAGGTCTCGATCACCTCGCGAACACTTGAGCCGCCGCCCGTGCCGAGATTGTAGAATCCGCTGGCGTTTGCGCGGAGCGCAAGAATGTGTGCGCGCGCCAGATCGACGATGTGGATGTAGTCGCGGATACATGTGCCGTCGGGCGTGTCATAATCTGTGCCGAAAATTTCGACGCTCGGTCTTTGACCGAGCGCGACCTTCAGCACCGTCGGAATTAGATGGGTTTCGGGCCGATGATCCTCGCCGAACTTCTCCGTAGCCCCGGCTGCGTTGAAGTAGCGCAGACAAACAAATTTCACGCCGTAAATCTCATCGTACCAGCGCAAAATTTTCTCAAACGCGAGTTTGGATTCGCCGTAGGGACTGATCGGGCCCGGCAGCGCGGTTTCATCAATGGGGAGCCGCTCCGGCGGACCAAAGATGGCGCACGTGGAGGAAAAGACGATCCGCCGGACGCAAGCCGCGACCATGGCGTCGAGTAGGTTTAATCCGTTGCAAATGTTATTGCGAAAATATTTGGACGGATCCTGCATAGATTCGCCAACCAATGCGTTTGCGGCGAAATGCATCACCGCATCTGGCTGCATGGCGGAAAGCGCTGCCTCGATTTGGTGGCGGTCCGCCAACTCGCCCTCGACAAATTTCGCCCGGGAATCGACTGCGCGCCGATGGCCTTCGCTCAGATTATCAAAGACCGCGACTTCGTGGCCTTCATCCAACAACTGTTCGGTGCAAACGCTCCCGATGTAACCCGCGCCGCCAGTTAGGAAAATTTTCATGGCGAAGAAAATGCCGCGTCATTCGCTGTGAATCAAAGCGAATGGTTAGGGCGGCTCGCCGAGCCGTCTGGCGCCCCCGGGATCGCCCTCAGCCAAAATCACAGTGAAGGCCGATTGGAACTAGTTTGCGCGACGGTTTTACCTCTCTTTTTCTCAAGAGCTGCGACCATCTGCCGCACGCAATGATGTTTGCAACGCGGGCCGAGGACTTTCAAGCTTTGTTCCTCCGAGCCCCATTGCAAAATGTCGATGTTCACATGGCGAACGCCCCAGTTTTTCATCTCGAGCCGGCTGGGCTTGTAAAGATCGATGGTGTCGGTGCCGATCAAGGCAGTGCCGTAATCATCGATGATATATTCTTCGTTCGTATCGGCGATTCGGAACCGGGTTCCGAGCGGAAAACGCGACCAATCGGACGCAGCGCTCATCACGTGCCCGCCGGAAAGCCGGCAATCCACCGCGTTGCGGCAGCCGCTTCCCTCGCTGTGGGTATAGGCAGTCGTGCGCACATTCGGTATGCGGCGCGCGCTGCTAAGATTCGATTTCGATTGGGTGGCGCAGCCCACAATTAAACATGCGCTCACTGCTGCCACCGTAAGGTTAAGGCACTTCGGCATTGGCAATATTGTGCCCTCCATAGCAGCCGAATCAGACGAGGGCAAGCAATTATTTACAAAAATTCCCTAGGGCCAGCATGGTTGATTTACAGCGGACTCCTCGAGAATGTGATCTCCCAAAGCCGACATCAACGATTGCCGGCTACAGCCCTAACGCGCGACCGCTTCCGAGAGATCGCTTGTGCAATACGGGCAACGCTTTGCCTCAAAGGGAATGCTCATCGCACAGACCGGGCAGTCTTTCTTCTCAGGTCTTTTTTTGGCAGCCTCTGGTTCTGACTCCCTAAGCTTGTTGATTACTCGGACCAGAAGAAAAACTGCGCCCGCGACAATCAGAAAATTAATCACGAGCGTGATGAAGTTGCCGTAATTCCATGTGATCGCTCCGGCTTTGACAGCGTCAGCGGGAGTATTGAATGCCGCCGAGCCGTTTTTGGCCGCTCGCAGGACGACGAACTTGTTTGAGAAATCGAGTCCGCCGGTGAGAAGGCTGATGGGCGGCATTATTACGTCTTTGACCAGCGAACTGATGATCGAACCAAAGGCTGCGCCGATAATCACGCCAACCGCGAGATCGACAGCGTTGCCCTTGATCGCGAATTTCTTGAAGTCCCCCCAAATTTTTTTCATACGACGATGTTAACCAGTTTTTTGGGAACCACGATTACATTGTGCACCGTTCGGCCGGTGATTCGATCTTGAATCTTCGGGTTCGACAACGCGGCAGATTTCAGCTCCTCCTCAGTCGCAGCGACCGGCATCTTCATTCGATCGCGCAGTTTGCCGTTTATTTGAATGACGATTTCAACTTCGTCCTCGATGAGCAGCCGCTCGTCGTAAGGCGGCCAGGATTGTTCGGTGATGTCGCCGCGCGTGTCAGGGAATCTGGCGTTCAAGTTTTCCCAAAGCTCGGAGGAAATGTGCGGCGCAAATGGATTCAGCAAAATCAGAAAGGTCCGCATTGCCGACAAAGAGATCGTTTCGGCGTTGGTAAATGCATTCACGAAAATCATCATCTGCGAGATGGCGGTGTTAAACGAGAGCGATTCGATATCCTCGGTGAGCTTCTTAATGGTGGCGTGCGTCACTTTCTGTTGTGCTTTATCAGGGGCGACGTCTTGGATTCTCGCAGATAACTCCCAATCGCCCGCCTGGGTTTCGCCCATGAATAAACGCCAGACACGCGCGAGAAACCGCGCTACGCCTTCAACGCCGCGCATGCTCCACGGTTTCATCTGTTCCAAGGGTCCCATAAACATCTCGTAGCAGCGAAATGCGTCGGCGCCGTACTGGTCGATCACATCGTCCGGGTTAACGATGTTCCCGCGCGATTTGGACATTTTCTGGTTATCTTCGCCGAGGATGATTCCCTGATTCACCAGACGTTGGAACGGCTCCGGTTTCGACAGGTAGCCGAGATCGAACAACACTTTGTGCCAGAAACGCGCGTATAGCAGATGCAACACGGCGTGTTCGGTCCCGCCGACGTACAAGTCCACGCTGCCGGGCTCCTCGCTACTCATCCAGTAACGCTCTGCTTCTACGCCGACGAAACGCTCGCCGTTATGGGGGTCGCAGAAGCG
>QHQA01000157.1 GCA_003219695.1 Verrucomicrobiota bacterium | reverse complement strand
TGTTTGTCTCGCGCGCCGCTTTGTCGGAATAGCGAACCCAATCCATCGCTTTCGCCAGCGGCGGCTCGCCGGTACCGGTCGGCTTGTAATCATCCAGCGGCGGTGGAACGACCGTCAGCTCATTTTCACTGAGCGCCTCGTGCTTTCCGTTTCTCCAAACGATGGGAATCGGCTCGCCCCAATACCGCTGACGCGAAAAGAGCCAGTCGCGCAGCTTGTAATTGATCGCCCCTTTACCAGCGTCGTGTTGCTCGAGCCAGCTGGTGATTTTCTTTTTGGCTT
>QHQA01000156.1 GCA_003219695.1 Verrucomicrobiota bacterium | reverse complement strand
GACGGAGTATCCGGCGGCGATCCGGAATTTGATTGCGCAACTGCGACAGATGCCGGGAGTCGGCCCTCGCTCTGCGGAACGAATTGCGCTCTGGATGGTGCGAGCGCGCGACGATCAACCTGAGCAAATTGCGCGCGCTGTCACAGACACGCGTCACTCGATCCGATCCTGCAATCTTTGCGGATTTTTTGCTGCCGGCGAGTTGTGCGAAATATGCGGCGATTCCTCGCGCGCGACGGAGTTGCTCTGTGTCGTAGAACAGCCAACCGACATCCTGCCTCTGGAAAAAACCGGCGTGTTCCGTGGTCGATACCATTCGCTCGGAGGCAAAATTTCGCCGCTCGATCACATCGGGCCCGACGATTTGCGGATCAAAGACTTGCTTGACCGCATCGACCGCGAAAATATTTCCGAAATTATTTTCGCGCTTCCAGCCGATGTAGAAGGCGAGTCAACCACGAATTACATCGTCGATCTCTTGAGGGGCAAACCGATCACCCTGACGCGCATTGCCCGCGGGATTCCAGCCGGCGGAGGTCTTGAATCAGCCGATGAATTGACGTTATCGGCCGCGCTTTCGGGCAGGACTAAATTGTAATTTGTCGCCATCGGCAGTTGCGCCGATGGCATTAGACCTAACGACAGTAAGATCAGAGATGCCGGTTACTGCTACGGCCGGACTTTTTGTTGGAAGCTCTTGGAACGGACCGGGACAAACGTGCTGTCACCGACATACTTCGCCCTAATTTGGTGGTTTCCAACTATGAGCGTCGAGAGTGTAAGGGTCGCCTCTTTCTCGTCCAGGACTCCGCTGCCCAAAAACGTGGTACCGTCAAAGAATTTGACTCTTCCAGAAGGGATAGCCAAACGAAAGGTCGGCGTTACCGTGGCAGTAAACGTGACGGGGTCACCAGCATGGGATGGATTTTCGGAAGAAGTAAGAGAGACCCGGCTGCCGCCGAGATTAAAGAAGATTGAAACC